>NZ_JACHVC010000013.1:704666-1056999 GCF_014230145.1 Pelagicoccus albus | reverse complement strand
ATGATAGCACTCGTAGGATCTACTGGCTACGTCGGAACCGCGTTTCGGCAATTGCTCGAAACCAAAGGCGTCGATTTCACTTCCCTGAGCGGGCGTGATATCGCAAATGGCTCCAAAGCCGAATTCGCGGACGCCCTCAAGGCGACCGGGGCGAAGTTCCTGGTCAACTGCGCGGGCTACACCGGCAAGCCCAACGTGGACGCCTGCGAGCTGGACAAGGGCAATTGCCTTGACGGCAACGCCGTATTGCCAGGCTTGATACGCGAAGTCTGCGGCGACCTTTCCATTGGCTGGGGCCACGTCTCCAGCGGCTGCATCTTCGGCGGCGAGCGTCCCGGCGGCGGAGGCTGGCGCGAGGACGACGCTCCCAACTTCTCCTTCCGCAAGCCTCCCTGCTCCTTCTACAGCGGCACCAAGGCCTTGGGCGAAGAGGTGCTCGGCTACCGTGAAACCGACCGCGGGGAAGGGGAATGGCCGGCTTGGGAACATGAGTCTTCTCCCGAGGGCTACGTCTGGCGCCTGCGCATCCCGTTCAACGAGATCGACAATCCCCGCAACTACCTTACCAAGATGCAGAGCTACGCCTGCCTGCTTCAGGCCACCAACTCGCTCAGCCAGCTGGAGGATTTCGTGACCGCCTGTTTCGCGTGCTACGAGCAGGACGTGCCCAAGGGCATCTATAACGTGACCAACCCCGGAGCGGTAACCACTTCGCAGGTGGTCGACCTGATCAAGAGTTCCGGCGTGAACGGCAAGGAGTTCAAGTTCTTCGAATCGGAGGACGACTTCATGTCCAAGGCCGCCAAGACGCCGCGTTCGAACTGCATACTCGACGATTCCAAGCTCAAGGCCGCGGGAGTGGTCATGCGCCCTGTGGAGGAAGCCTTGGAGTGGTCGCTCAAGAACTGGAAGAAGGCCTAAACGGAGCATTTCCCTATGAAATCTATACTTGTAACAGGAGGCTGCGGCTTCATTGGTTCAAATTTCGTGCGCGTGCTGCTTCGGGACGGCGCGGCCCTGCTCAAGGCGTCCGGCTACGACCGGATCGTCAATGTCGACTCGCTCACCTACGCCGGCAATCCCGCCAACCTGAGCGACCTGGCAGACTCTCCGGAGTACGTCTTTTCCGAGACCAGCATTCTGGACCAGGCCAAGATATCCTCCCTGCTGGAGGAGTATTCGGTTGGCTCGATCGTCCACTTCGCGGCGGAAAGCCACGTGGACCGCTCCATCGACACTCCTGAACCTTTCGTGGAAACCAACGTTACCGGCACGCTTCGCATGCTGGAGGCGGCCCGCCACTTCTGGTCCGGCCTTGAAGGCGAAGCCAAGTCAGGCTTCCGCTTCCTCCACGTCTCTACCGACGAGGTGTTCGGCACTCTCGGTCCCAACGACCCCGCCTTCTGCGAGACCACGCCTTATGCCCCGAACAGCCCTTACTCGGCGTCCAAGGCGTCCAGCGACTTCCTGGTGCGCGCCTACTTCCATACCTACGGCATGCCGGTGGTCACCACCAACTGCTCCAACAACTACGGCCCGTTCCAGTTCCCGGAGAAGCTGATCCCGCTCGTCACCTTGAACGCTTTGGAGGCCAAGCCCCTTCCCATCTATGGCGACGGCAAGCAGATCCGCGACTGGCTCTTCGTGGAGGACCACTGCACCGGCATTCTCGCCGCTCTCGAAAAGGGGGCTCTCGGCGAGACCTACTGCATCGGCGGCCGCAGCGAGATGGAGAACATCCAGATCGTGAAGCGCATCTGCTCCTTGCTCGACGAGCTGGCTCCCGTTTCGGCCAACGAGTCCGCCCAAAAGGCGGGCATCGCCAAGTACGAGGACCTGATCACCTACGTGAAGGACCGTCCCGGCCACGACCGCCGCTACGCCATCAACTGCGAACGCAGCGAGAAGGAGTGCGGCTGGGTGCCTGCCGAGACCTTCGACAGCGGCATCCGCAAGACCGTGCAGTGGTACCTGGACAACCAGGACTGGTGCAAGGACATCGCCGAGAAGAAGTACGCCCGCGAGCGCCTCGGCCAGGCCTAGCCGGACCCAATTCTCCAAAACCCTAGCTTATGAGCGCAAAGCCAAGAAAAGGGATCGTCCTTGCGGGCGGATCCGGAACCAGACTCTATCCTTGCACGATCGCGGTATCCAAGCAGCTGATGCCGATCTACGACAAGCCGATGATCTACTATCCGATCTCGCTGCTGATGCTGGCCGGGATCCGCGAGATCCTCATCATTTCCACCCCACAGGACACGCCGCTTTTCGAGCGCCTGCTCGGCGACGGCTCCGCCTTTGGGGTGAGTTTCAGCTACGAGGTCCAGCCTAGCCCGGACGGTCTGGCCCAGGCATTCCTAATCGGCGAGGAATTCCTCGACGGCGCTCCGGCGGCCCTTGTCCTTGGAGACAACCTCTTCTACGGCCACGATCTCGTGCGCACCCTCAAGGCCGCGGACCAGCGGTCGGAGGGATCTACCATTTTCGGCTACAACGTGGCCGACCCGAAAGCCTACGGCGTGGTCGAGTTCGACCCGGACGGCAAAGTCGTCTCGATCGAGGAGAAGCCCGAGAATCCAAAATCCAACTACGCGGTTCCCGGGCTCTACTTCTACGACGAGCGGGTTGTGGAGTTCGCCAAGAAGATAAAGCCTTCCCCCCGCGGGGAGCTCGAGATCACCGACCTGAACCAGGCCTACCTGGAAATCGGCGACTTGAACGTGGAGCTTTTGGGGCGAGGAACCGCCTGGCTTGATACCGGTACCCACAAGAACCTGATGGAGGCCGGACAGTTCGTCCAGGTCCTCGAGGAGCGGCAAGGCCTAAAGATGGCCTGTCTGGAGGGGATCGGCTACGAGAAGGGCTGGCTGACCCGCGAGGCGCTCGAGGAGCGCATCGCGTTCCTGGGCAAGACGAGCTACGCGAACTATCTGCGCCAGCTGCTCAAATAAAGGCCGAAAACATTTTACGCAAAAAGGCGTTCCCGAGAAAGGGAACGCCTTTTTTGTGAGCGAAAAATGGAATTGCTTACTCGACCGTGACGCTCTTGGCGAGGTTTCGAGGTTTGTCCACGTCTCTCCCTAGTTCGACTGCGATGTAGTAACTCAGCAGCTGAAGCGGGATTGTCATCAAGATCGGACGGACGCAATTGTGGGATTTTGGCACGGTGATAATCTCGTCAGCCAAATGTGCCGGTATGTCGTAGGAATCGGTGATGATAATGACCTTACCCTTGCGAGCTCGGACCTCCTGGACGCTTGAAAGGTTCTTTTTGAGCGTTTCGTCGTCAGGGACAATCACGATACTCGGGCAGTCCTCGGAGATCAGAGCGATAGGGCCGTGTTTCATTTCCGCTGCCGGGTAACCCTCCGCGTGGATGTAGCTGATTTCCTTCAGCTTTAAGGCTCCTTCAAGAGCGATAGGGAACATTTCCAACCGCCCGAGGAAGAGAAAATCCTTATTCTTGGCGTAAGCTTTAGCGATGGACTGGATTTCTTCTCCAAGTTCTAGAGTTTGCTCGACCAGCTTTGGCAAAGTGCGAATCGCCTCCACCATTTGGCAGCCATCTGCGTAAGAGAGGTCGCGTGTACGGCCGAGGTAGACGGAAAGCATGGAGAGGATGAGAAGCTGAGAGGTGAAAGCTTTCGTGGAAGCCACTCCAATTTCGGGTCCCGAGTGCTGATAGATGCCTCCGTCGTTTTCGCGGGCAATGGTAGAGCCCACGTTGTTTATGATTCCGATGACGTGGTAACCTTTTCTTTGGGCCTCTCTTTGAGCTTCCAAAGTGTCGATGGTTTCACCGCTTTGACTGATCACGATGACCAAGGTGTTCTTATCCATCGGGGCGTTCCGATAGCGAAACTCGCTAGCATATTCCACTTCGACTGGGATACGGGAATATTTCTCGATCAGGTATTCGCCCACCAAACCGGAATGCCAAGCGGTGCCACAAGCCACGATCAGGATGCGGTCAATTTGGCGAATGTTCTTACGAGAGAGGTTCAGTCCGCCGAATTTACAGGTTCCCTCGCTCATGTTGAGACGGCCACGAAATGCGTTTTCGAGAGCGAGCGGCTGCTCGTTGATCTCTTTCAACATGAAGTGCTCAAAATCGCCCAGCTGCGCTTCTTCGTCTTTCCAGGAGATTGTGCTGATCTCAGGGATGACTTCGGCCTCCTCGAGCGTTGTGATAGAGAAGTTCTCACCGCTAAGGGCGACGATTTGGCTATCTTCGAGATAAACGACTTCTTTTGTCCGAGCCCGTACAGCGCTCGCGTCGCTAGCGAGCATCATTTCGTTTTTGCCGATTCCCAAAATAAGCGGGCTGCCTTTGCGCGCTCCGAAGAGTGACCCCGGGCATTTGGAGCAAATAATGGCCAAGCCGTAGGTGCCCTCGACTTGTACGAGACTCTGTCGAATCGCTTTGAGTACCGTTTTTTCAGAAATCGGTTCCGCCAGCTTTTTGAGGGTGTAGGCAATTAGGTTCGAGAGGACTTCCGAATCGGTTTCGTTGTGAAATGCGATACCTTTTGCAGAGAGCGATACTTTCAGCTGCTGGTAGTTTTCGATTACCCCGTTGTGGACGATGTGAATGATGCCGTCGTCAGAGCTATGAGGGTGCGTGTTGGGCTCAGTCACGCCACCATGGGTGGCCCATCTGGTGTGGCTGATCCCTAAGCCGGCGTCTTCCTTATTGCTCGGCAATGCTGCGGCCAGATTCGCCACTTTACCAACTCTCCGAGTTGCAAGGATGCTACCATCTTTCTGGAGCGTGGCCATACCTGCGGAGTCGTATCCACGGTATTCCAAGCGTTTCAGTCCGTTAAGTAGAATGGGGGCAGCGTTGTCCTGCCCGATGTATCCAACGATTCCGCACATATGTTCAGTGATCCAAGCGTTACTCGCCTCCCGTCAACCACCGGAGAAGCAATTCTGAGTATCCTAGGATTCGAGATGCAGGAGCGTGAAATGTCGAGCAATAGCTTATGCTACCTATCAATCGAAAGGCGGTCCATCATCTCATAGAAGGTTGGTCGGCTGATTCCCAAGTCGGCAGCGGCAGCGGTGATGTTTTTGCGGTGTTTTTTCAATGCTGCCGTTATCATATCACGCTCCAAGTTTTCTTTAGCCTCTTTCAAGGTCGAGCAGTGAACTGGGTTTTCACTTGGTGTGATCTGCAGATCTTCTGGCCCGATTTCATCGTTTTCTGCCAAGATGGCGGCCCGTCTGATGCGGTTTTGCAATTCGCGAACATTGCCGACCCAAGAATACGTTTCTATTAGAGTAAGGGCCTCGGAACTAAGTTTCAGCTTCGGGTTTCCTGCTTCGACGGAATACTTGTCCAAGAAACTCTTAGCCAAGCAGATGACGTCTTGCCCTCGCTCGCGAAGGGGTGGCATTTCCAGTTCCACGACCGCTAAGCGAAAATAGAAGTCCTCTCGAAATTTCCCTTCGGAAATCGCTTTTTTGAGATCCACGTTGGTGGCAGCTAAAATGCGGGTAGAAATGGGGATTTGAGCGGTACCTCCCACTCGTTCGATGTACTTCTCCTGTAGAAACCGAAGCAGCTTTACTTGGACGTTGAGCGGCACGTCGCCTATCTCGTCGAGAAAAAGGGTTCCTCCCTGTGCCTGCTCGATTTTTCCGACCTTCTTTTGGTCGGCTCCCGTGAAGGATCCGCGTTCATGGCCAAAGAGTTCGCTCTCCAAAAGGTTTTCTGGAATGGCGCTGCAATTGATCGGTATAAAGGGACCCTCCGCGAAGGCTGATCGGTTATGGATCGCTTTGGCGATCATTTCCTTACCGGTACCGCTTTCTCCCAGTATCATGACTGGGGCGTCAGTCTTAGCTACTTTGCCCGTCAATTTGAAGAGGCTACGCATTTGGTCGCATTCCCCTATGATTCCCTCGTAGCTCTCAACTGTGTTCCTCTTCTTAGGGGAGGGAGGGGTCATGCGATCGAGGTCGGCAATGTAGAAGCAACGGCTAAGGACATTGCGTAGAACGACGCTGTCTACCGGTTTGGTGAGAAAGTCGTAAGCCCCGTGTTCGATGGCTTCTGGCCCGGCTTCCTGTGCTCCTTGTCCGGAAATAATGACGACTTTGGTTTTCGGACTTCTCCTTTTGATCTCGTCGAGAGTCTCGATCCCTTGGTCCGCCAGGTTTGGACTCGGAGGCAGGCCCAAATCCAGCACCACTACCTCAGGGTGGTCGCGTCGCAGGGCTTTAAGCGCTCCCTCCTTATTCCCAGCTTGCAGAATTTGGTAGTCGGAACTGAGGTTTTCCCGCATCAGTTCGCGGAACTCCTCATTATCCTCTACGATTAGCAAAGTTGGCTTTGTGGGTTTCAAAAGTGGGAATAGGATAGTGGTTTAACTTCTGGCCCAACGGAGCCTTCTCAGACAAACCAGCAGCCTTTTGTAATCGGGAACTGGTGTATCTGGAAACCGGTTTATGCCGTTCGGCTTTTAACCTTTCTCTATTCGACCGTAATAGTCCCTCCTTGATGGAAGTATCCACTTTTGGTCGAGTTCACTCAGATTGGTGAACTCTTTGACGCGTCGTTGCTTAATTTTCCTCAGTCAAGCCGTTGCAGGGCTGACTCGGCCAGGTTTCGCTCTTCGGCAGAGAGTGATTGGGATATAGCCTTTTGCAGATAGGTCTTCGCTTCTCCCGGGTTACCTAGCTTTTCGAGGGTGAGTCCATAGTAGAGACAAGCGCTGGGACGAGTCTCGATTTCCGTTCTTTGGGCGGAGAATATCCTCCTAGCCTGATCGTATTGTTCCGTTTTGTATCGGGCTATCGCGAGTACTAGTTTGGCCTCTAGGTTGTTCGGATGGTTGTTGCGAACCTCGCTTGCCAAGGCAATTACCCGTTCGAGAGAACTGTCCTGACTCAGCAAGGATTTGGCGATCCCGAGCTTGGCTTGAGCTTGTTGCGGATATTCGGTGAGGATTTCTTCGAAACTCTTCTTGGCCCCTTCGACGCTTCCGTTTTGTAACAACTGGTAGCCATTTGCCAGTTTGGCAGACAAGTCGGTTCCGGTGGGAGCAATATCCGACCCATTGAGTGCGATATCCAAGTTCGAAGCGAATGCCTTCAAGTCCTCCAGCTCCGATTTGATTGCTTCGGAATAGGCTTCCTCCGCTTGCCCGCTAGCCAGGAGCGCATGGGCAAGGTTTCGCTCGATTTCCGTGTCTTCGGGAAGATTGCGCTTAGCTTCCCAGTACAGACCAGTTGCCCGGAAGAAATCGCCTGCCCGAAAAGCAGCATTTGCCTGCACCAATGTGATCCTAGGGTCGTTAGGCGAGAGCGTTTTCAGTTCTTCCGCCAATTTCAGCGAGCGATCGGTTTGCCCCATTTTGCTAGCTAATTCTGCTAGGCCAATTTTTGCCTCCAAATGCTTGGGACTGACTTCTAATGCCTTCTGGTAGTTCGCTTCAGCTTCAGCATTGTTTCCTTTCGTCTCTGCTATCTGTGCGAGCTTTAGCCACGCAAAAGGGTCGGACGGCGTACCATTTGTTCTTTCCTTCAGGAAATTTATATGGTCCGGAGTGGGTGAATCGATGTTTGCCTCGAGCGTTTTGAGCATGGCCTTGGCTTCAGTCGCTTCGGTGGCAGGAGCCTTTTCTGCGGCGTTACTGAGAGGACCTATTGCAGAGTCAGCGTTGCCTAACATGTAGTAGGCGGACCCGATGTGGAAGGCGACCTCAGCCTGGTCGGGCAGTTTGCGAGCACTCTCTTGTAACAGGCTAAGGGCCCAAGCGTAGTCGCCTCTTTGAAATGCCACCCAGCCCAAGGTATCAGCGGTGTAGGGATCAGTTGGAGAGAGGGAGCGAGCTCTCTGGGCCAATTCGAAGGCCTTGTCCAAATGGGAGGCATCAACGGAATAGTTGTAGGCTAGATTGTTGAGTGCGGGGAGGAAGTTGGGGTTGATTTTGAGGATTTTTAGGTAGGTCTCTTCGGCAGCCTTCGTCTGGTCCTCTGCCCCATAGAGGAGCGCCAGTTTCGTAAGTATAGATATGTCTTGAGGGTTGCTTTGACTTGCTGCTTCCAGCTGGGAAATGGCCTCTTGGGTATCGCCTGTTTCTTGTAGGATTTGGCTCAATACCACGTAGGCGACCTGGCTGTTTGGATCGGCTTGGATTGCTTTTTCGAGAGTGGCTTTTGCACTTTCCGTATCACCGCTCACAAATTGAGTTTGACCCAGTAAGGTCAACAGAGCTCCGGATTCCGGTTGGTTGTCCAAGACAGATTGTATGCGTTGCAGGGCTTGCTCGTTGTTGCCCGCTCGGGTGTCTAGGGAGGTGAGCTGCTCGAGGCCGAGAACCCCATTTGGATCGAGTTTGAGTGCCTCTTCGAAGGAGGCTTTTGCTTGTGCAAAATTGCCAATTTGAAGCAAGGCGATGCCGCTGAAGTATTGAGGCATTGGTGCTTCGGGGGTCATCTTCCCGAGTTCCTGATAGATGGCCAATGCCTTTTGGTAGTCTCCTTGACGGTAGTTTATATCCGCCAGCAAGTACCAGGCGTTGATGGCATTGGGCTGAACGGATACGAGTTTTTCCAGCGTAGATTGGGCCGCTCCGAATTCGTTGCCGCGGGCTTGCAGGCGAGCCAGCAATATACTCGCTTCGACATGCTGAGGCGCGGCTTTTACAACTTCGGAAATCAGGCGTTTACCACCGATAAGGTCGTTGTTCGCCACGGATGAAATTGCCAATTGGAATTTCGCCCTCAGGTCATTGGGGTAGATTCGCAACGTAGCTTCGAGCTGAGAAACAGCTTCGGCGAATTTTTGGTCCTCATGCAATAAGACGCCTTTCAGGCGCATGGTGGAATTGTCAGACGGATCAAGGGCGAGAGCTTTGTCGATGTATGTTCGAGCCTCCTCTTTGCGTTGGGTCTGCAAGAGCAGCTCTGCGTATTGCGTGATGGCAGGGAGGTAGTCAGGTGCTCTTTCTACGAGACCGCTTAAATACTCTTCTGCTGCCGCCAAATCCCCTTTGCGCATGAGAAGCTGGGCCCAGGAAATGGAGAAAGCGCTACGGTCTTCGGAGAGCTCTGCTGCCTTCTTCAGGCTCTGCTCAGCTTTATTTGCATCTCCCTGATACAGAGCCAAGGTGTACTGGGTGCCATAGGCCTCTGGAAAACTTGGATCTTGTTCGATGGCTTTTTGCAAAAGGATTTCAGCAGTATTCAGATCCTGAGTACTGATAGCGATCATGGCTAAGGCAGTGCTTTTGGCTGCCGAATCTTCGTAGGCTTCGAGCTCTTCTTTGATGGTTTGAGCTTCTGAAGCGTTACGGCCCGATTTCGCCAAAAGGATTAATGCTCCGGCGTGGGTTGGATCGGTCTTCAGGATCTGACGAATGCCCGTTCGCGCCTCGTCGTGAAGACCAGCGGCGAGTTCGATCGTTGAAATTAGGAATAAGCTATCCAGGTCGCTTGATTCTATTTTCTTGAGCGGCCTTAAGGCTTGGTAGGCCGCTCGGTATCGGCCTTGCAGGAAGTAGAGTTCGCCGAGGTTTTTTAACGCTCCCGTATTCTCAGGATCCGCCTTGATCGCATTTCGCAGCTCGATCTCTGCCGCTGCGAATTTTTCCTCAGCCATGTGCGCTTCCGCCTTCTCGAGGGAACGAAGCGAACTGTCTGATTTTGAGCATGCAGTAAGGAGTGAAAGGACGAGTATTGCCGAGGCCGTTATGGTTTTGGGTGAAAGGGAGTGAGGTTTCATAGTTATGATGCTCTTTAAATTTATGGGCTCAAAAGCCTGAGTCTACCTAGGGGGGAGGAGACTATATTTTCTCTTCAGCAGAATCTCTTTTTTCGGGCTCTATTTGAGTTGGTTCGCTTTTTCGGAGAAAGTAGAGAACTGCGAAAAAGGGGATCAAGGTCACTGCGAACAATGGTTGCCCCCCGTGTTTGTGAAACCAGCCGTGGATCATTTCTGGGCCAATATGATAGCACTGTAGGGCCAATATCCAAATTCGAAACGCGTTTCTGAAGATGCCCACGGGAACGACAAGCAGGACGAGAAGGCTTCGTTTCCAAGTTGTCTTCAGGAATAGGTAGGACGCCACGGTGCTCACTATGAAGAGCACTAAGCTAGAGCGCAGACCACTGCATTGTGGTGCGACTTCCATAGCGATTGTCGGCATTTCAAATAGGAGTCCCTCTTTGTAAATGGGAATTCCAGACCACTTGATCAGCAGGTAGGCCGCTTCGGCAGAGACATGTTGGAAGAAGCTCTGTATCGCTTCTGTGACCGGAATGGGGAAGGGGGCTGCGAACGCCAGAAATGCCAGATGAAATCGCCAGAATTTTAAGAGGGTGGAAGGCAACAGAAGGAAGGATGCGGCCCAAACGACGAAAATCCACGACCAAGCAGCTGCTGAGTAGCTATTTTCTACCAAGCCAACGCTGTTCCAGTCCGATTTGAATTTGAAGTGTATCTGGAGTGCTATTCCTGCGAGGACCAAACAGGCCACTGCGAGCATCATGCTCAGCTTTGAGGGGGGGGCGGATTTGGCAGAAGTCTCGCTTACCGCAATGCTCTGGTCCCTCCAATCCATCACTCCGAGGACGATCGAAATAACTGGTATGAGAACTAAGTGCGAGTACAGGTCCACTCCGAAACTGTAGGCGTACATGGGGAACAGGAGCGGAAGGTACGCTAGAAAAACGGCTAAGTTCGTGGCAGCGAAAATCCACAACCTGTTTTTGCTTACGGGTGTTTCGAAATCCGGTCGCGAATTCTGTGACATTATTGAGATTGATCTCGGGTTTGGCTATCTAGCTTTCCAAGTGAGGACTGCTGAAATTAAGGATAATTGTCGCTCGTTCAGACAACGTTTCGGCTTTCAACGGCTGAAACAGGCGTTAGCTGGTTCAACGCTAAACGGAGTCCTTTTATGGCAGCTATTATGAAGCAATCTGGTATCGGCCTAGCGATTTTTGCGTAAAGCCTCATAGATTGCGATGTGTCCTCTGCGAAATTTCTCAGTGAGCTGGAATTCGGATTCTAGGTTTGAGAGCAGGGTCGTTGGATCGCTGTTCAGTGTTCCTCGAACCACTACAAGCAGTCTCTCACGCCCCACAACTGCTGCGGTTACTTTATCGACCGACACTAGGTGTTTAACCAAATGACTTCCGTAGGTCGTTTCTTTCGGATCCCCGTCCACGATGCCTATCGATTCCTCGTTTAACGCATCTGCGTCTTCAAGGTAGTAACCCAGTGGCATATGTATATCAGCTGGCTGCAGAAGTTTGAGGGTCTTATGATTATCCAGTGCCTGGTAGGCTAATGCTAATTCGTCCCAGTATTCTTTGTCCGCTTTTCGGTAATAGTCTTTTAGCCCTATGCAATTCATTGCGATCAGTAGAGCTGAAACCGAATATATTAAAATCGGCTTTCGCAGTGACTCAGCTCCGATCGCTAGTATTAAGGCGAACATTGGGAGCGTCCATATAAATAATCTGGGAATAAATATGGGCTGATAATAGCTAGCGAGGTATGCCTGTATGAAGACGCTGCCAGTTAATAAAAATAACATGCAGAGAAGGTCCCATTTGTTTTTTTTCCAGCAGTAGACTAAAAATGCCAATCCGGTTGCGACGATAGCGGTTTTAGAAAGCAGTCTTAGCGAGCCCTCGATCGGTATATAGAGCTGCATCGGGGTCTTTATGAGATCCATAGGTTTTGGCATGTTGATCCAAAATGAACTCATGTCGCTTACTTGGTTTAGAATCACAAAGATCCAAGGAAGCCATATTACGATTACCGCAAGATTGACGATTAGCCAATTAATGGCGAAGCCAAGGCCATATCGTTTAGGCTTTACAAGGAAGCTGATGATAGCTGCGGCAGTTAGTGAGGAGGGGACAAAGACTCCTGTGTTATGAGCATACAGTGAAACGCTCGTGCCGAGTAAATACAATCCCCAGGCCATCCAGTCGAAGCCCTTTCCGATGGTCTTTCCTGCCTGTTCTGGGTTCGCAAACAACCTAGAGAATCCCGCAACCGAAATGGTCGCACCTAGTAATAGCAATGTATATGTCCTTGCTTCTTGGGCGTAGTATATGTGTTCCACCATGACAGCCGAAATGGCTGCTGCGATCAGTCCGGTTCGCCTGTTTTTGAGGTACAACCCAGAATAGTATGTGAAAAATAGAGAGAGAATGCTGAATATCGCCGACGGCGTGCGGAGACTAGCCTCGGATTCGCCAAAAATGCTAACCCATGCGTTTAGTACTATGTAAAATAGGGGTGGATTTGTTTCTGCTTTTCCCTGTTCCCCAAGTAGCTCAGCCATCGGCAACGTCGCGAACATATGAGATGTTCCTTCATCCTGCCAAAGCGATTCAGATCCGATTGAGTAAAATCTGAGGATTACTCCCACAGCCACAATCAAGAGCAATAAGGGATCTAGGATTGGATTCCGTTCAGTTTTCATTTCTTCTGATTAGATCCCGCCTTTAATCGTGAGAGGAGGGCCGATGCATGATGTTACATAAGGAAATTAAAGTGTTGTCGGTTCGCATGGTATATATTCACCGCGATGCCATAACTTCACACCTTCCGTAATACCAATTTTCCCACCGTTGGCTTGGTAATTTCCTTCGGCGATATTTTTGTCGCTCAAAACGCGATTTCTTTTCGTCATGTCTTGACGATAGTCCTCTCCGCCAGTGGGGGGCGATTCGATGGCTCGATTGTATCTGGGGTGACTTTTGAGCTTCTTTATTTTTCTGAAATAGAGCCGCCGAAAAATGCTATCTAGCCCAGTTGAGACCTTTAGGGAGTACTTGGCCTTCAGCCTTCCCAGAATATCTAGGTCGTCGTGCCCAAAAGGCTCTAGTTGCTCATCGTAGCCTCCTACTCCTATGAAGTGTTTTCGGTTATAGGACATTCTTCCGCAAGTACCGTCTCTCCATGACCCACTGAATTGGTGAAGAATTGTCTCAAAATTGTGCTTTTTAAAGCAGTCGTAGACAAATTTACCTCCCCTTGGTCCGGTGAAGTTGTCAGCGTCCAAGCTCGTGAGAATCTCGCCGGTTGAGTAAGCGTGTGCGGTGTTTTTTGCCAGAGCCATGTGGAATTTTGGCATTCCCTCTGTGTAGATAAGACGAAGGTAACCTTCATCTATTTCTTTACTGAAGTTGGAGACCACCCATTCCGTGAGCCCGTCTTTACTTCCCAAATCGGCGAGGACAAACTCGACCATCGCTTTGTCCTTTCTGTTTTGTTCCAGATTTACGGGCAGAGTGCTCTGAATGTAACTCAGTCGATCCTTGCAGGAGATGCAAAACGACACGGACTTTTTGAGTGGGTCCTTCATTGTTGGTGGGAAGCGCTTATTTACGTCTTTTTCGATGGAAAGTGTTCTCACCAAGTTTCGACGCAAGCTTGAATTAGATAAGCCAAAATTAGGAGGAATCTCTAGGTTGTGTGCCCTCTAATCGAAGCATAATTTGGGGAAATCACGTGTATATACGGGATAACCCTTAGTGGTTTCCCGACGTTTTGACGTTTTCTGCGTATCTGTGGCGACGATGGTGATCCGTTAAAAATCCAAAGACTGATTAGTGTTTTTTTTATCAACGTAAGCTTGGATTTGCCGATATTCTTCAAAAAACAACTTAGCTCTCAAATTTAGGGATTGGGTAACAGTCGGCATTTGCTTAGTTACCTGATTTTCGAAGGTTTATTCGAATTCCCAACTCTAACTTGCGAAATAGCAAACCATGTCCTTCCAAAGTAAAACCGTATCTAATTGGGGCAATTATCCATTAGTCGAAGCCGAGGTTAGTATCCCTTCTTACAAGTCCGAACTTCTCAAGGACTTTGAGGCCTGTGATCTTGTGTTGGCCAGAGGCAATGGTCGCTGTTATGGAGACGCTGCTCTTTGTTCCAGAATGATCGATATGACGAGCTACAACAAGTTTCTTGCATTCGACGAAGAAACTGGAGTTGTGACTTGCCAGGCTGGAGCCTTGCTAGCGGACGTCCTTGAGCTGAGTGTCCCGAAAGGCTTTTTCCTGCCGGTTACCCCGGGTACTAAGTTTGTAACGATTGGCGGAGCTATCGCTGCAGATGTGCACGGGAAAAACCACCATGTGGAGGGGTGCTTTTCAGAGCATGTTTCTCGATTTGAGCTTCTTTGCGAAGATGGGGAGCTCCGCGAGTGCTCGCGCGATGAAAACTCGGAACTCTTCTGGGCTACGGTTGGAGGGATGGGCCTAACCGGTGTGATAACAGAGGCGACATTTCAGCTGAAACCGATCGAGTCGGCCTATATTCGCCAAGAGTGTATCAAGGCGAAGAATATCAAAGAGATCATGAAGCTTTTTGATGAGTCGAAGGATTGGACTTACTCTGTGGCTTGGATCGATTGCCTACAGAAAGGTTCGAACCAGGGTCGTTCTATCATGATGAGGGGAGAACATGCTCTCCTCAATGAATTGCCTGAAAAGTTCAAAAAGAGTCCTTTAAACCTTAAAGAGAAGGGGAAGAAGACTGTTCCGTTTTTCTTCCCAAATATCACGCTTAACACCCTTACGGTTAAGGCTTTCAATTTCCTTTACTATTTTAAGCAGTTCAAGAAGAAGATATCAAATTTCGTAGATTATGATACGTTTTTCTACCCGCTAGACAGTATTTTGGAGTGGAACCGAATTTACGGAAAAAGTGGTTTTATTCAGTACCAAATGGCCCTGCCACTGGAAACAAGCGAAGAGGGTCTAGGCGAATTACTGGATGCTATTCACAAGAGCGGGCAAGGTTCTTTCCTGGCTGTGCTCAAGCTTTTTGGGAAGCATAATCCAGCTGCTTACAACTCTTTCCCTATTGAGGGCTACACGCTTGCATTGGATTTTAAGATTAACGACAAACTGCCAGATCTGGTTGTTCAGCTAGACAAGATTGTTGGTAAGTACAAGGGCCGCCTCTATTTGGCAAAAGATGCGATGTCTTCGAAGGAAGGGTTTGATTATTTTCGCCCTCTGGACGCGGAGAAATTTAACTCGCTGCAACGCAAAAGGTTGTTCGAAAGCTCCTAGTGGGTGTCATTCCGTTTCAGCCTAGTTGTAGTTCTGTCCGTTATGGGCAGGTGCAGAGATCGGCTTGCCTGGTAAGTAGGTGTTTGTTTGGAATCCTTTACTGGGCCAATTTGGGGATTTTATAACGTGAGCCATTACGTAATTTGCCTGTTGCATACCGCTATCGAGAGTGAGCCGTATGTATTTTATAGGGGAATGTAAATCCTTGACTATAGATTGGTAGGGTAAGTGCTTCAAGCTGCTAAACTAGTTCCCCTAGAGGTCGTTCTAACGGGAACATGTTGAATGGACGATGAGCAGCTTTATTCGTTACAGACCAGAAATTGATGGCCTTAGGGCTTTGTCGGTGCTTGCGGTTTTCATTTTCCACATCGATTCGGGAATGCTCGAGGGAGGATTCCTCGGCGTTGATGTTTTTTTTGTGATCTCTGGATTTCTGATCACGTCCATTATTCTTAGAAGCGTAGAGCAAGGTCGTTTTACGCTAGGAGGATTTTGGATAAGGCGAATTAAACGACTTTATCCGGCTTTGTTCGCCAATCTGTTCTTTGTGGTCATAGCAGGGAACTACGTGCTGATGAACCCAGAGAGGTCGGATTTGTTTGGGCAATCGATCGCGGCTGTATTTTCGTTTTCGAATATCTTCCTCTATCTAACCACGGGGAATTATTGGTCCAACAGCTCTGAGAGTATCGCGTTGCTTCATACTTGGTCCTTATCGTTGGAAGAACAGTTCTATATTGTTTTTCCTCTTCTGGTGCTGCTTCTCTACAAACTTAGTAGAAAAGCCATATTGCCATTTTTTATCGTGTTAGCCTTCGTCAGCTTCGGCGTTTCGATATATCAAACTCCATTGGATCAGAGTGCGGCTTTTTATCTCTTGCCGGCTCGGATGTGGGAGCTCCTTGTTGGAAGTGTAGTGGCGATGGTGGGGCCTGCAACATTGGTGCGGATTTTGGGTTCCAGATTGGCTTCGTTAGCTTCTTTGGGAGGGCTCTGCCTCATCGTTGCCTCTTTTTGCGTAATTAGCTATAACGATTATTTTCCAGGTTACCGTGCTGCTATTCCCTGTTTAGGGGCTGCTCTGGTCCTTGCGTTCGGGACAGCTGATCCTGTGGGTAAGGCTATTCTGGGGATTGCTCCTGTAAACTACATCGGTCGTATCTCGTATTCTTTGTATCTATGGCATTGGCCGATAATCGTTTTTTCGAGATTTCTCAGTCCGGATCCCAATGTCGTCTGGGTCGTTTTGCTGACTTTCGCTTCAGCGGCCCTAAGCTATCATTTTGTTGAGACCCCCTTCAGGACAGGAACGAGGAGGCATCTAGTGGTTGTGGGAGTTGCCCCTCTTTTTTTGGCAGGTTTTGCTCTGCCGTTGGCCCTTAAGACCTCCAGTCCCGGTGTGCCAGATCATCTGAGGGAGTTTGAAGATCACTATGTGATAGACACTGAGTTTGAGATAGATGCCACCGAATCCATTCTTGAGAGCGGAGAGGGGGTTGGGTCCCACACTCACGAAGGCGAGGTTGATATTTTAATTGTTGGTGATTCGCATGCCGAAGCGTTGGTCAGAGCTATCTACCAATACGCTGAGGAAAACGCTCTTAGCTTGGAGAATCTGGCTGTCCCCGGTGTTTCAATCACAGATGACGGCCCGAAGCCAAATCGATCTTACGCGGGTGAACTGAACGAAATGAGGCTCCAGCGCCTAAGTTCTATCAAAGCTCGCGTGGGGATTCTCGCGGAAGCCTGGGTATGGGATGTCGGCCGAGAAAATTTTGATGTGGTGCTATCCAATTACATCAAATTACTCAGCCAAAATTGTGATGAGGTGCACGTCCTCTCCCAAGTCCCAATGGTCGATCTTCCTAAGACGCATGAAAAAGCTCTTAACAAGTATGCGCTCGCTCTCTCTCGGTCAGGCCAGGATCTATCTTTTGAAGGTTCGTCTCATATTTCGGAAATTAATGAAACCGTGAGAGGTCGGGTTGAGAAACTTGGTCTTCCGAATGTAGGCTTTATCGACATCTACCCCTACCTGAAGACGGAGGAGGGCGGGGTTTTGGTCGTTCACGATGAGGGAGTGCTCTATTCTGACTACTATCATGTAAATGATAGAGGTGCGGAACGTTTGTTGAACGAGCTTTTGGAGAGTCGATTTGAAGCAGCACTCAGTGAGTGAACTCTCCCAAGACGTGCTGCGGGTGAATCTTGCTCAGGTGTTACCCCATTCCTGGAGTCGGTCAGCACTTAGCTAACGACCTCGTTGCATTGCTAAAAAGTGGCGGGTAGCCCATGCAGCGTCTGAGAGGAGCTTTTCATACCCAAAAAGACGATTGTGTTTCAGGCAGCTGAGAACCTGACTTTGCAGCGGGTAGCGAAGTTAAGCCGTCTACTGTTTGCGAGGGCAGGCGGTAGCTGAAATGTTTATCATCAGGAACTGTACCGACCTCCTTTCTGAATAAGTCCGGCAGCTTGCTCCTCAGACTCGGTTCTGTATTTCTTCAAACGCCTCTAAATTCGGCATTGAATTTTCGTCGTACAACCGTTCGAGTCCGAAACTTTCAAGTATCTTCATCCCTTCGCTAATCAGTCGCGGAGTTAGCTCGCTTTTCCAAGTGGTTATTGGATTTGTTGAAGATAGCATATTGCTGTGCTTTCCTACCACTCGGCTGGGGCGATTTATAACGTGTTTGGGAAGGTGAAAGTTTGGGATGTCGTTTTTTCCTCTAACGAATTTTAGGACCTTTAGTATTTCCTGTTCGGGATTTAGGTATACGTTTTCGTAATGGCAAATATGGAGCTTTTCGCGCTTGAATTGCCTCAAAGGCACATAGTTGATTATGGACCAAATTAGGATGAGGTTCAGGATGTGGTTTTTCTCATCACTGACCTTTTTGATGATGTTCTCAAACGGTAACAGGTAGTCCTGATGCAGGTTTTCCTGATCGAGCAAGTGTCGGGGCTCGATGGCCCAGTACCAATCTGATTTCTTGTATTTCGAAACGGCAACCGCGAAGGGGTTGCGAATGAGCAACACTGGTTTTACGTGGGGAAAGTGTGAAGTAGCCCAGTGGCTCAAGAGGTTTGCGAAAATATCCTTCACGATGATCCCCTTGTACACCAGGGAGTTGTTTTCAGAGTCGATTCGCTCGTGGGTATATCTCCCGCTAAAAACTCGGGAAAGGAGGTCTTTGAGTCGCTCGTTTTCTTCCCCCTTTTTTATGTAATGGTGCGGATCGATGAAGGCGAAGCTTCTGACGTACTTAGGATGGAATGGCTCGAACATTTCCCGGTACTGCTTATCGTGATTGATAAGATCTGACACCCATGTAGTTCCGCTTCGTCCGTCGCCAATAAGCCAGACTATCTCTTTATAGTTTTTCAGCAGGGAGTTCGCTTTGAGAATGGTCGGACGTGATACATCAAAAAATTTAGCCTTAATCTTCTTTCTCATGTCCTTGTTGCTCTTTGATTTTGTTATTTGCTACAAAATCCAACTGAGCGTTCTCTTTTTTGGTATTTTAAGTCGAATAGACCTGTACCTCACGTTTGAGACGCGGCTAAGGACAGTGAAACAAGGTCTCAGGCGAAATTTCGATCACCTGAGATCTTGTGTGTATTATCTCTAGCCGAACGATCGGTAAAATGGATCCGCTGCTGGCAAACTAGCTAGATACGAGCCTTTCTGCTAGTTGTTGGTTCCCTGCAAATTGATTTGTTGAGGATCCTAGGCCTTTTCAAGCCCTTCGCGGTAGGTCTTGTAGGCCGCGATCAGCATATCCTCGTCGGTGTCTTGTGGTACCCAACCGAGTAGACGCTCGCCCTTTGAAACATCCAAAACACAGGTTTCATCGGCGATGAGATATTGTTCTGGGTCCATGATCGGTTTGCCGACGCGGTCAAACATATCCAAAGTAAACTTAACGAGTCCAGCTGGGGTGGGGATGAGGAATGATTTGCTGTTCGCGTGCTTGATTAGCTTTTTGAGCAGATCGTTTACGGTTGGAGGATTTAGGGAGCCAAGGTTGAAGGCTTCGTTGGGAATACCCTTTTCCACCGCACAGATAACTGCGTTCGCACAGTCGCTTACGGATATAAACTGGTAGTAGTTTTTTCCGTTTCCGATTGTTGGAACGGGCAGGTTTGCATCGATGAGTTTGAAAAGCTTTTCAAGGATGCCCAGTCGGCCCGGTCCGATGATGAGTCGGGGACGGAAAATTGAGATATTGAATCCTTTCTCACGGAAATTTTCGCAGAGGAATTCGGTCTCGAGCTTGGCATCTCCGTAAGGGCCCAGCGGCGCGCGTGGGTGATCCTCGAATCTCGGATGATGCACGGTATGGCCGTAGACCATGTCGGTCGTGTAGTAGATCATCCGCTTACAATTGTTGCGCTCGAGGAACTCCAATACATTTTTGGTACCGTCGTACAGGGCGGTCCAGAAATATTCTTTTCGCTCACCTCGTGGCATGATGGGAACCAATAGTCTGGCTGCGAAGTGGTAGGGTACGTCTTCGGGCTGGATGTCTACTTTTTCAAAGTCTTCGACTTTAGTGACGTCCATCTGAACGTAGGTCACGAGGTCGCTTTTATAATTTTCGCATTCCTCGGTTTTTTTCAGGTCGTAAACAACAACCCTCTCGCCTTTTGCTATCAGTTTTTTGGTCAACTCTTTACCGAGAAAACCATCTCCGCCAAATATTAGGTGTTTCATTTATTATTTTATAATCCTGAAAAATTAGCTTTTAGCGACGAGGGCAACGCCTGAGGAGATCAATAGAACGCCTGCTGTCCGCCACATGTTTACGTCCTCATTGAGGATGAAGTAACCCCATCCGGCGGTCAGTATGAAAGAGAGCCCTAGAAACGGGTAAGCGTAGCTAATGTCTACTCTCGATAGAACAACCAAATGAGAACCCATGCTGATAACCATAACGGCTAAGCCGGCGATAACATAGGGTGAAAAAATAATGGAGGTAGCGGATTTGGTTAAGCCATTTGCGCTAATCTCAAATTTCTCGATGCTCGTCATGCCCTTCTTGAGCAAGATTTGCGATGCAAAGTTGGTCAGCACTGTGAATAGAATGAGTGGAATATATTTGGACATCTCGTTAGTGATTAAATCTTCTATAGGTTCATTTTCTTGAACTGAAACTCAGGGATTGATCGGATTATCCGCATGATTATCGACCAAAACCACGGTGTATAGAGCGTGTTTTTCTTCTTTGCGGCCGCCTTTACTACGTCTTTTGCTACTTTCTGGGGTGTAGCCCAAAGCGGACCTTTGCCTTCGATGTGTGCAGTCATGGGCGTGTCGATAAATCCGGGTCGGACATCCAACACATGTATCCCGTGCTCGAATAAAGCGTTTCTCAGGCCTTGCAAATAGATGCTCAGCATTCCCTTGGCCGAGCCGTACACGTAGTTGCTTTTGCGACCGCGATCTCCGGCAACGCTGGTTATGACAGCGATCGTCCCGCTTTTCTGCTCTTTGAATTTCTTTGCGAGTTCCGTCAAAAGAGAGATTTGACTCAAGCAATTTGCCTCCAACGCACGTTTGGTTTCCAGGTAATCACTCTCGCAGTCCGATTGGTCAGGGAGTGTTCCGTGCGCGATGTAGACCGTATCAACCCCTCCGATGGCTTCGAAGAGCTCGTTTATAAGCTTGGGGTGTTCGGCGAAATCGACGAGGTCGCAGGTTAAAGCCTTACAGATCCCGGCCCCTCGAATGGATAAATCCGCTGCCGTATCTTCCACCGCTGATTTATTTCGTCCCACAAGAACGAGGGAGTCTCCAGCCTTGGAATGGATGAGTGAGATTTGCTGAGCTACCGAACTGGTTGCTCCGATCACGGCCACCTTTTTCATTTATTGTTTTAGTATAGAAGAGTTTAGGAAGTAATTATGGCAAACGCGTCAACAGCAGATTCCTACGCGCGCCGCTGAGTCCCAGCAAACCTTGTTCCAAAAGAACGCTCCTCAATCGATCGGAGTGATTCTTCTTCTGGGGGACGGTGATCATCTCTATGCCGCTATGCCGACCACGATTACCGCCAAGATTGCTGTGATGTGGCTAATTCGGTCTTTGATCGCGAAGACGATTGGATCTTCGTTCATTTGCCCACGGACCGTTTTCAGCCAAATTCGGCCAATCCAGTACATTAAAAGAGGGCAAATGAGCCAGAGCACTTCGGGTTGGGTGTACATTTTGACCACATCGACGCTATTCACGTAGAGGGCGATAACGAGCACTGAAATGAATCCACTCGATACGCCCATAGAGACGATCAGAGGGTAATCGTCGGTCCGGTATGCTCGGCCGGCAGTGTGTTTCACATCCCGCTGGATTTGCTGATACAATTCAGCTGCCCGTTTTGTAAACGCCAGGCTGACAAATAGAAACATCGAGAAGGCTAGTAGCCAGAAAGACCACTCGTTTGCGATTAAGACGGTCCCCCCAATTACTCTTATGGTGAAAAGTCCGGCCAGAAGGCAGGCGTCGAGAATGACCATGGACTTCACGTGGAATGAGTAGAGCAAGGTAGATACGAGGTATACTCCTGCCACTATCGAAAATTCCCAGGGGACGAAAAAGAGAAGGGCTATCGATAGGGCGAAGAGGGCGATGGTGATTTTCACGCCGCTGAAGGCTGAGATGGTACCTGATGCGAAGGGCCGCTTCGATTTTTTCGGGTGAGCCCGATCTGCCTCCAAATCCAGCAGGTCATTGATCAGATAAGTCGCAGAGGCCATGAGGGAAAAGGAAAGGAACCCTAGGACCGCTGCGATCACCATGGAAACGTTGGCGATTTTGTGGTCGATCAATAGGGGTACAAAAAGAAGGGAGTTCTTAACCCATTGGTGAAGTCGAACGGCTTTGATGAGCGAGCGAGGAGACGCCCCGGGAAGCTTGAATGAGGTTACGTTATCGTAACGCTTTTCTACAGCGCTAATGAAGCCCGACGATGAGCTCGTAACAGCGATTTCCCCCGCGTCGTCCCAGACGTTGTAATCGATGCTCGCGTTGCCGATATATGCATAGGCTCCTTTGCCGAACTTCTTGTTCAGCAAATCGCTCTTATTTTTGCCGGTGACGTTAACGTCACCGTTTGAGGCGATAACTCCGTCGAAGCCACCGACGTAATCGGCTATTGGTTTGGCGATGGCCTCGTTCGCTCCCGTGCATAGATAGACCTCCCTGTCGTCTGACTGCTCCTTCATGTAGTCGAGCACCTTTTCGTTGTAGGGGAGCAGGGCGGGCTGCAATTCCACCTCTTTGGTCAGGCGAGCCTTGAAAGCAGCCTTGCCGGAAAGGATCCAGAACGGAACCAGCAAGCTTTTCAGCGGATTGTTTTTTATGAATTTCAGTAGAAGTTCATGCAGGCTGTCTGTCTTGATTAACGTGCCATCGAGATCAACGCACAGGGGCAGCTTCTTCTCCTTGGTCTGTTCGAATGCAGCCGAACTCGTGTTATCGGAATTCATTAGCGTTGATCGTTGGGTTCGTGGATTCTGTAAAGGCCGGTTTCGAGGGATCGTGATACGATTAGAGTTGTAGGAATCGGATCTAAGTCGCCTCGATTGAGGGCTGTCAGAGCCAGCGGCTTAGGACCGCGACGCAAACGAGCAACTGCAATGTAGGCGATGTAGTTGATCGTCAATGTCCGATATGAGTTTAAAAGATTTTCCCTAGTTGATCGGTTGAAATGCTTCGCTCTCTAGGGAATTTACCGACTGAGAGGTACGTGGTTTGAGAAAATCGATATCCTACGAGTTCGTTATCAATGCGTGGGAGTTCCAATGATTCAACTATGCTGGCGCTTATAGCCTTTGTTCTTGGCAAGTTCCCAGGTTGGGGCACGAGGCTGTGATTTTTTCAGGACGATTGCCGTTTCCGCGTGGCCAGCAAGTTAAAGATACCGCTCAGTTTGAAAATCGAATGCTCTAGCTCGTGGCAGGGCTCGAAACCTGCTGATCGAAAACTTGTCATGACCAACTGGATCGAACCGATATAATGCTTGCGAGCGGGAGCCCTTAAAGCGTTTCTGTCGCCTTTCCACTTGTCTGATCTCGCTGACCCATGTCTGAAAGCCCGTATTTTAATCACCAAATCTCTGCTAATGCCGAACAGTGTTCTGAAACTGTTTCATTACTCCTGATTGGAGCGATAGTTGTTCAACCATGAAAGGTAACCGTAAGCTCGGACGGGTCTCAGCGGGAGCTAGGGATATATTTGATACGGAGCACCTTCAGGCCAATCTAGGCAGTCGTTCCGCCAAAAGTGGAGCTTTGACTGTCGCGGTGCAGGGATCGAACTTCGTTCTCACGACCTTAACCACCGTTGTCCTGGCGAGAATACTCGAGCCTGAGGACTTTGGCCTGATCGCGATCGTTAGCTCGGTTTTGGTGTTTGTCGCCATGTTCCAAGATGCTGGTTTATCGATGGCCACCATTCAGAGGAAGGATATCAATCACCGGCAGGTCTCCAATTTGTTCTGGGTCAACACCGCTGCGGGTTCTGCAGTAGCGCTATTCACAGTGTTGATCGCACCGCTCATGGTCTTGTTTTTTGACGATGAACGGCTTGGACCGATAACGGTCGCTCTTGCTCTCCCGTCATTGCTTGCAGGAATGAGTTCGCAACACGGAGCCCTCTTGCAACGTCAAATGAGGTTTGGGGTGGAGCAAGGAATCGTCATCGCGAGCCAAATAGTGGGGGCTGGTGTTGCGATCGTGTCGGCGATCTACGGGGCGAGCTATTGGTCGCTTGTTTTCAAATCTATCTCTGCGGCTCTGGTAGTGGTGGTTTGTCGTTGGTACGCTTCAGGTTGGATGCCAGGTTTGCCATCCAAGGGAACGGGGGTTCGGGAAATGGTACGGTTTGGAGCACACCTGACCATCGGACAGCTGTTCATGACAGTTACTCGTAACGTAGATAATCTGTTACTCGGGTACTTTTTTGGTCCGACGGCTTTAGGGTTGTATTCAAAAGCCTATGGCTTGTTGATGCTTCCCATTCGTCAAATCAACAAGCCTATGGGTACGGTAGCACTGCCAGCATTGAGCAGGCTACAGACTGAGCCCCAGCGTTTTAAGCAGTACTATTTGCGAGGTTTGGTCATCGTTGCGACGGTTGGCATGCCGATAGTTGCCTTTGCGGCTGTAGCAGCCGACGAGATTGTATTGCTAATGCTTGGACCGTCTTGGGTAGACACCATCGATATATTTCGGGCCTTGGCTCCTGCTGCGTTTGTCGGTTCCACGAATGTAGCGACGGGTTGGCTCTTTGTTCCGATGGGTAGAGTTAAGGAGCAACTTAAAATCGTACTAATAAATTCGATCATTACGATTGTAGGTTTTGGCGTTGGCTTAAATTGGGGGGCAATTGGTGTGGCCACGTCGTTCAGTGTAACCTCTGTCCTTTTGAAAGCTCCATCTCTGATGTACGCTTGTAAGGGGAGTCCAGTCAGGCTTTCCGATATAGCAAAAAGCACTTCAAGACCTATGATTGCCTCTTTGGTCGCTTCGGTAGCTTTGTACTTTTTTGAACCCTATCAAAATGTAGGTAACGCTATTTTTGAATGTGCCGTCTTGTTTGGCGTTTTCGCTTCAGCGTACCTTATCTGTATCGTAGCGTTGCCTGGGGGGCTTGGCTTTGTACGAGAATTGATTTCTACGTTTGGCAAGCTGAGGAAACGGAACTGAGCCGTCGTTCGCTGGTCTTGAAATCAGGTTTTTGATGAGCGCTTAGGCTTATCGTGGATCCTCGATATGAATATAGCCTGGCTGAATCGAGCTATCTGAACAGGCGACCTCTCAATTCATTCTCTTTTCATTTTATCAGTGTATAGACTACTTTCTGCTATGTTGAGTTCGATGGAATTACTGTTCAATAGTCAGTACTTGTACTCCCTTTGTGCATTGTATTCAGCGACTAGGTTTTAAGGCTTGCACGAAACTTTGATTAAGGTGTTGGTACGGCGTTTTCTTAAGAAGGGTTCTATTCGTTGTCAGAAGAACCGGCTCTTACGTTATCTTCATTGTCCAGAAATGCCTCGCCGAAAAAACCGTTCAGATTCCAGCCTAGGGCTAATTTCAATAGATCGACGTTTGTGGTCTTTCCGGAATGAGCGATTTGGAAGGTAGAGAGGATCGCTTGAAAGCCTCCAAGCTGGACGTTTTTGACACGAGCCACCTTGAGGGTAACCTCGGCAAGCGCTCGGTGCGCAGTGGCGCTGCGACTATGGTGGCCCAAGCTACCAAGTTTATTGCAACGATGGGCACTACCGCGGTCCTAGCCCGTATCCTCGTGCCGGAGGATTTCGGATTGTTCGCCATTGTTGGGTCAGTGCTGATTTTCGTGACTATGTTCCAAGACGCGGGGCTTTCCATGGCCACGGTACAGCGGGAAAATATCGACCACGATCAAGTTTCGACTCTCTTTTGGATAAACTCGCTTGCCGGTCTGCTCTTGGCTGGACTCGCTGTTGCTATTTCTCCGGTGGTCGGGGAGGTTTTTGGCGATGATCGCTTGGTTGGAATAATGTCTGCAATGGCTATCCCCATATTCCTCAGCGGAATATGTGCTCAGCATGGGGCTCTTTTGCAGCGAAAAATGAGATTCGTTGTTGAGCAGGGCATCGTAATTGGCAGCCAGCTTACAGGAGCGGCTGCGGCGATTATTTCAGCTTATTTGGGTGCCGGTTATTGGGCTCTCGTTATCAAGTCCATCGCGGCGGCTTTGGTGGTTGTCATTGTCCGTTGGACGGCTGTTCGTTGGACTCCTGGCTTACCGAGGCGAAAGTGTGGAGTGCGGCCGATGCTGTCTTTTGGCGCGAGCCTAACAGTAGGGCGGCTTTTTAGCGAACTATCGCAGAATCTTGACAACGTCCTCTTGGGGGCAGTGTGGGGACCATCTGCGTTGGGCTTTTATTCGAAAGCCTACGGTTTACTTACCTTGCCCATCCGTCAGATTAACGCTCCGGTTGGAATGGTCGCATTGCCGGCTTTGAGTCGACTGCAAGGAGACCCGATTAAATTCAGATCTTTCTATCGTCAGGGCTTAGAGCTGGTGGCGATGATCGGCATGCCCATCATTGCTTTTTGTACTGTAGAGGCAGAAGATATCGTTCTGATTATGCTAGGGGAAGGATGGGGCGAGTCCGTAATTATATTCAGGGCATTAGCTCCGGCTGCTTTCGTCGGTACCTTCAACGTTGCCACGGGGTGGCTATTAGTCCCGTTGGGAAGATCTAGAGTCTTGCTTTGGACAAGTGTAGGGGTATCGGTTGTAACTATCTTAGGTTTTGTGGTGGGGCTTCGTTGGGGTGGTTTGGGAGTCGCTATTTCCTACAGTGTTACTTCGATGCTAACCATAGTGCCATCTTTGTTTATCGCGTCGCGGAAGAGCCCTTTGCGTCTCTCTGATATAGGGAAGTCTTTATACAGACCTGCTTTTTCTGCCATAGGATCCGGTGCACTAGCGTTTTATATCGAAATGCACCTGTCTTTAGGTAACGTGATTTTGGACACTGGGGTGTTACTTGCAGTATATCTTCTCCTTTTTGCCCTGAGCTTTATATGCTTACCGGGTGGCTTTGCATTTGCGAAATCAGCTGTTGCCATGGGACAGCGTACCTTCCTCAGGACGACGTGATCTGATGAGGCGTTTTGCCCAGACTACATACACGTCAAACCGGAATCCGTTTCGACGTAAGCACGAAGCTGGCTGTTTATTCTTTTGGAAGACGCCTGTAGAGCTACTCTCAATGCAAACTAAAAAAGACCTAGCAACTTGTTCATGGCGGCTTTGGCGACAGGCCATGAGTGATTCTGTACTATAAAATCCCTAGCTGCTGCTGACTCTCTAGAGATATCTGTCTCGAAGAGCTCCCTCATCGATTTCGCTAAGAATTCGTAGTCAGGTAAATTGACCGGTATAATGTTATTGGCAATGCGAGCGTACCGACTTTGTACGGGAAGCCTACTTATGTTAGGCATTTCGTTCATAGGCGGAGCGTCTGTGGAAATTAACGGCATTCCAGTGCTTAACGTTTCGAGCAGTTGTAACCCGGTGCCTTCGAATAAGGAGGGTTGGATTGCTACATCCCCTATATTGTATATCTTACTATTGTCGGCTTCGTCGGGTAATATCTCTATATTGACAGGAAGGTCGACTGGTAGTTTTTTTAGCTGAGAGCGGATGTATATAGGTATGTCTGGAACAAGCTTCGCTGCTTCTATTATAGTGGCTAGTCCTTTTCTCATGGGGCCTCGCTTATCTCTTAGAAACCCTTTGAAGTAGGGTGTGCATCCCCCGTTTCCGTTAACGAATAGAAAGCTCTCGCATTTAGTTCTCTCTTTGTAGCCAAAGCGGTCTGTGTCTATGGGAGCAGGGACGTAGGCGATATCCCAGATCGCACCACAGTTGGCTTTCCAGTTTTTCAGCAAGTTTAGCGTGTGCTCGTTAGGACAAATGAAAAGGTCTACGTCGTGTAGCCAAGTCACGCTAGGTGAGAGCCACTCCCAATTGGGGATACAAATTACGGCAATCTCTTTCGCAACTGCTCTGCACACCAAGGCGTCTATTTGGGGCTGTTCATAGAAAAGTACACAGTCTAGGCCCTCTAACCAGCTATCCAATTCCTCATCGCTCGCCTCCAGAGTGACGTGCGATGTCTCAATTCCAGGCATGTCCGGAAGATTTGGCAAATAGGCGTGTTTAACGCATAGCCATTTTGAGAAGCCGACATGGGTAACCAGATCTCGATTCTGGTATCCTAGTCCAGTTGGTGAATTGAATCCAGCTATGCCTACTCTAAGAGGTTCTGGGCCTTTATTCTGGAGTTTCTCTGCTAAGGTATTCGATCTTGCGACTGCTGGTTTGCCTGGCATTTTGCCCAGCTGTCGCCAGGCCAGTCTATTTTCTATGACTCGCCGGATCTGGCTGATACCGGATTTTCCAGAGTTGTCGTTGGTCATAAGTTGGAGAGGGGAGAACTCCCTAGGTAGTTAGCCAACTACGTTTGTAAGTCTCAGGCAAGCAGGTTTAGAGCCTACCTTTCTATAGAGAGGCTACTTTTTCCCTCTGAGCTTTTTCTTAAGAGACCTCACTGTCTGTCTAAGGGCCCAGATCCACTTCTTGCAGCTCGACTCGTGGAGAATGTGAGATTTTGGACAGGAAAGACCGAGGTTCGCTATTTCCCACAGGCTAGAGGGACGAACTCGGCTTATTATTTCCACCGCGGTCAGTAGCTGGTCTTCGAACTCTTTTAGCTCTGCGGGATCGGAAACGTGATAGACGGGCATCTCCAATTGCCCGCGGTAAAGTGTGTCGATCAACGCTATTTTCTCCTCAGGCAAATCTTTGTAATGATTGAGAGCAGTGGCGTAGGCATGAAGGTGTCGGGCGTATGCCTTGCCCGGACCCGCGCTTTGGGTGATCATATTTGGATGGATCAAGTAGTTGTATCCCACGTAGGAGGTACAGGCGACTTTCTTTGCATCCGAGAAGCAACCGATATTTACCAAGGTGTCTTCGACACCGCCTGCTCTCCATCCCCAGTCTGACATGGAGTGTGGCTCGATTATTTCCCTTTTGAAGAGTTTATTCCATAGCGTCCCACTGCCGAGTTGGAGTTTACAGAAGGCCTCGAAAGCGTCCGGACCATCTAGGACCTGATCTTTCATTTTCATCTTAATCCCGAGGAAAGCTCCCTTGGGATCGACCATTCGAGCCCCGCAAATACTTATATCAGCATCGTTGGAGACCAGGGTGTCTCTGAGTTTTTCCAGTAGGTCTGGGTCGAATCCATCGTCCGAGTCTGCGAAAGCTATGAGCGATCCTCTCGCTACCTTAAAGCCGTCTGCTCTCGCAGCGTGAATTCCGCCGTTTTCCTTTTTGTCGACGATCACTATGCGGCTATCCTTTTCCGCCATGTCCTTCAGAATAGAGAGGGAGTCGTCCGGCGATGCGTCATTCACTACGACAACCTCCAGAGAGGAATAGGTTTGAGCTAGGATAGATTCGATACATCCACGAAGGAACGCTCCTGTGTTGAAGACTGGAACGATAACGGAAATCTCTGGGTCGGTGGATTTGGACTGGCTCATGGCAGGTTGTTTTTAGGCTAGATTAAATGGATCGTCGAGTTGGGAAGCTTTTTTATCGGGGGCTACTTCGGTACTAAGAAATCTCGGTCGAGCTATTCTGCTTCTCGTATCTTTCAGCATATATCGATTCCGCGTTTTGCAGCAGTTCTTTGTGATAGGCGATCCATCGAATGTTGAAAACTTGGGTCTGAATTTTTTTCTCCATCGATGGCTGTAGATTCGATATGTAATAGACGGCGTAGAGGCTTAATACTGAAGCTTTCTCGGCTATCCACCAGAAGAGCTTGTTTTGCCGATACAACTCGACCTTGCTGAAGGGATGGCCGATCCGGGCCAGGAAGCGCCCGTGCGTTCTCGCTCTGTTAAGGACGTAAGTTCGCGTTATTTGGTCCGGAGTCACATAGTGACCGACGCTGTCTCCGGGGATATATTGAATATGGAATCCGGCTTTTTTGAGCATCAGAAGAAATGATGTCTCACTTCCCATGATACGTTTCTTTATCTTCGGAGTTGGCCCGATCTTACCATCGTAGCGAAAGCCATGCTCGGTGAAAATCTCCTTTCTTACCCAAAAATTGACTCCTATGGGAGTCGTCTTTTCAGGGTAGAGGTGAGGTTGATCTCCTCGGTCGTGCTGCGGGTAAACATTGTCTTCGACCGATTTGATCCATTCGGGTGTGCTTTGGGGCCAGATCATTTGAACAGGCCCTCCAAATACGCTGGTCTTGGGGTAGTCGCGTATCGATTTCGCGACTGTTTTCAGCCAATTTGTATTTGGGCTAATATCATCGTCGGTGAAAAGAACGACATCGTTCAACTCGCACTCGTTGAGCGCTTTGTTTATGGCGTTGTTTTTGCCCGGATTTGCCTCGTGGAGATGTACCAGTGGCAGCTTATCCAAGTGGGAAGCGATAACCTCGCTCGTCGAATCGGAGCTGTTGTTGTCAACCACTACGATAGATAGGTCTATTCCGTCAGTGTCTAGGGTCGCGAGATTCGTAAGAGACTTATCGAGGATAGGAGCTCTATTGTAGCTGGCGATTATGATCGTAATCGCTGTTGTTGTCTCTGAGGAACACATTTTCAGGAGGCTGATACAGTCGCTTCGATTATCTTAGACAGGTTTTCAGTCAACGTCCTACGTTCAAATTGAGTAAGATACTGGGAGTCGGCTACTCTGGTATCTGCTTTCGATAACCATTTCTCATACTCTGCTAGGATACAGTTGTACATCGCCTGCACGTCCTTGGGGTCGCACACAGTTCCTTTACTGTAGTTTGCGACGAACTCGCGAGCATCACCTTGGGGCAGGGCTCCCAGAATTGGTTTGCCGCTGGCCAAGTATTCGTAGGTCTTGCCGGGGACAATGGATGCATTGTTCCCGCTGGGGATATGGTGCAAAGGAAGAAAAAGCAGATCCGCGTAGTGTAGATAACCGACGCTTTGGTCGTGGGAAACGTATCCAATTTGCGTGACTGAATCTTCCAAGCCAAATGCTTGGGTGAGGTCTTTCTCAGCTTGTCCGGATACTCCGGCGAACACAATGTTGAGCTTTTCGTAAACCTCTGGTCGATCGGCTTTGATTTTGCTCAAAGCCTGAAAAAGGTAGAAGGGGGATCTTGGCAGGAATTCAACCCCCTTGGCATGTCGGCTGAGCAAGGTGTTCAGTACCTTTCGCTTTTGCTGTCTCTGTCCTAATTCGGTATGAAATGTACCAGTGTGGACTATATTGAACTTTTTCTTTTCTATTTCGCTCGGAGCATCGGGATCTCGGTTGATATCTTCGGAGTCGAAACCGTTTGTTACGCAATAGATCTTTTTGTCTGAAAAGCTCGGATACGCGTTTTGTAGGGCTTTGGCGGCTACAGGCGTATTCATAATTATTGAGGAAGCTCCCGCCAGGGCGGACTCCATTTTTTTACGCTCTTTGGACCGGTGGAAACCACTTCGGTAACTCTGAAACTCGTCCAGTGCCCAAGGATCCCGCAGGTCGGCGATCCAAGGAATGTTCGTTGCTTTGGAGATAGCTTCGGCTAGGGCAGCGTCCTCGAAAGGGGACATGGTCACGAGAATCGCTGATAGCTCTTGTTCTTGGACCAGTTTTATCGCCTCATCTCGAAGTTTTTTCCATTTTGATGATCCAATTTCGTGAGACCAAGGTGCTCGAGTTACGGCGATGCCTTCCGGGAGCTCTTTCATCATGGAGTCGTCCTTGGGGGTCCATCGACTTTCGACCAATTTGTCAGAGGTGAGGATATAGGGTTGCACGCCGAAACTAGGAAGGTATTTCGCGAATTTAAGTGACCTTTGCACGCCGGCGCCACCTTGCGGCGGAAAGTGATAAGAGATGAAGAGAATCTTTCGCATCGTTTAGTTTTTCTCAGAACCTAGGGCATCATGTGATAGCTTTCGCGATGCTGGGCGCTATTTTTTGCAGGGCGAGTATTGAAATTATGGATAGCAGAAAACTGACAACAGCAATTAGCGCTCTGTTGTCTGGACCGTATCGGAGCAGCGAGGCGGTAAAGAGTATGTGTATCAGGTAGATTCCAAAAGTCGTCGCGGCGAGTTTTGCCGCGTTCCATTTCAGAATGTCCGAAAAATCTTTGTAGGCCACCAAGATCATGGTTCCGAATCCAATCGCATAGGGGAGACCGACTCCTTCCACTCTGAAACTTGCAGCCACGGAAATGCCTAGAATTGATAGGAGAGCGACTTTCACCTTCGGATTGAAGTTTGGGAGCTCGCCAAAGAAACGGCCTGCCAAAACAGCGGAAAGTGCCTGTGTGTATTGAGCTATTGGATAGCCCATTTCGATGGATGGGTCTCTCCAGAGATCGGAAGTTGCCAACATCGCCGATGATATTGCGAAACAAACGAGACCTAGAGTTTTTGGGCTCGCGAAACGGTGTGAAACATCGAATAGCACCATGATTGCGAAGATGAAGGGCAAAAACCACAGGTGTATGCTGGTTCCTGCTAAAACATTTAACGCGATATTCGAGGTATATTCTGGATTAAAGGAATTCCCGACCGCGAGATTGAGAATTCCATAGAAAAGATACCATGCCCCCCAAGGAATAATGAGTCGCTTTGCTCTACTTATCAGAGAATCTCTCAGCTCGAGGTTTGGTTTGTAGCGGTAAAGGTAGCTCGAAAGAGAGAGGAAGATCACCAAGCCGGAATAGCCGATATTGTCGAAAGGAGCTCTCGTGTGGTACCAGACGATTCCAAACGAGGCGAGAATGCGTATGATCTCTATATCATTTCGTTTCATCGGGTATCAGCTAGATGGAAAAGGTGATTTGGGTTTCGAGTCGGCTAGAAAATCAAAATTACCTGAACTTGCCACGAAGTTTTGCCAAGGGCTTCTCGAAGTAGTGGAAACTCGCTGCGGAAAGGGCTGTGGTAAGTACCAGCGCTAGCACTCCATTGGCTATTGGCTGATCGGTTATATTCTTTGCAATTGCGTAGATCAGGACGTAGTGGAGCAGGTAGAAAGTATACGAGAGCTGTCCGAAGTAGTCTACCGGCTTCCAGTTTAGCCACCTAAAGAAAACGGAATCGCTGTAAACAACTGCTGTGTAGAACAGGGGCATCAAAGCGAGCCCTTGAATCGTGTAGCGGTAGGTTTCCCTAAATTCGTTAGTTCGGTACGCGAAGCAAAAGAGTAGGGCTAGTATCGCCAGAATCACTATTGTTCCTCCTAGCCACTTATTGATGATGAGTTTGGGATCGAGTGCAGGGTTCTTAGCGATTGCGAGTATGCTTCCGAACAGTATGGAGTCTACGCGAGTGTCAGTGCCCATATAAGTTCGATTCTCAGGCACTCCTTGGTTAACGAGTATTATCCTCCACGCGAGAACGAGTGCGGAGATTATTAGAAATGTTAGGACTGTTACCCGTTTATCCCCTTTTTTGAAAAGGATCAGTGCAAACAAGGGAAATAGGATGTAGAAGTGCTCCTCCACAGCGAGAGACCAGTAGACCCCTGTTCCTTGAGGTGGCGATAAATGCGACCAGAAGATTTGAGCGTAGTTTCCAATGTGGCCGGCTATCAAGAGGCAGCCGCCCAGCGTCGTTTCACCGGGGAGCAATCCGGTCAGGCTTAAAAGAATGGCAAAAAGGAGCGCTCCGTAGAACGGAGGTAAAATTCGAAAGATTCTTCGAATGAAAAAGTTCCGAATGCTGATTCCGCCTGTTTTATCGAACTCTCTCCTCAAGAGAGTCGTGATCAGGAAACCACTGAGGAAAAAGAAAACCGTCACCCCGAACCCGCCAGGGATTACTCCGGATGCTCCGGCGTGAGCTAGAAATACAATGGAAATGGATATGGCACGTATCCCGTTCAGGGAAGGGATTAGGAAAGGCTTTTTTTTGGTTTCCATCAGGTCAGGTTGGATTCTCGGCAAGTACTAGCTGGGCTATGAGTTGTTGGGCGTATTGCTGACATCTTTACGACTTTTTACAGGAAAGTTTTCCCTAACGATCCGAGCGGGGCTGCCGGCCGCTACCGAAAAGGGAGGCACATCGCACTTTACGACGGAATTTGCGGCTATGATACTGTTTCTTCCGATACGAACACCTGGGCAAATGACTACTCCTTGCCCGAGCCAAGCACCCGATTCAATTACTACTGGCTGAGGCTTAGTGGTACCTTGGTCTTTGATGGGATCGTCGCTTAAATCGTAAGCGTGCGAATGGTCAGAAATGTAGGCGTATCGAGCGATGAGCACGCCTGACTGGATTTCCACCTTCTCGACTGCCGTTATTGTGCAGTGTCCGGAAAGCGAGCAGGAATCACCGATGGTGATGGCGGGTTTGTGAGATCCTTTTTTGGGTATGGCGCTGAACCAGGAGTCGGAGCCCACATAGACGTTTTTTCCGATAGAGATGGCAAATTCGTTTTCCGAGCGAAAGGGCAACTCGATCTTGGAGCGTTTTCCAAAACTGTGGAAGCTAGAGGAACACAGTGCGGTAAACGCAGAATTTCGGATGCGTTTGCAGAGTTTGAGAATTTTGAGCAGCATTCAAGGTCAGGCAGCGACGGCTTGATTTGGTAGTAATTCCTCCTCAGGAGGCACGTCTTTCAGGTTGGCGATAAACGCGATTAGGAAGTAGAAAATAATATACGATTGGTCGAAGTAGGAAATGGTTAGGCAGGTCAAGGTGTGAGTAAAAAGCAAAGAGCCAACGGTCCAGGTCAGAAACTCTTGTCTCGTGTCCACCGGCCTGAATTCTCGGATTTTCATTCGGATAATCTTAAAGGATTTCACGATCACCAGAATCAGCGCCAACATGAGGGGTACACCCCCAAATACTCCTAAATTGATGTAATAGTTGGTCAGATCACAATGCTCGGGAACGCTTGGCAATCCGTATGGCATCCAGTGTCGAGTGTAATCGGAGCCCCAAAGCCACCACTCGTCGAAATAGCGGACAGCCATGTCGATCAGGTATGCTCTATGCCAGCCCGTACTGCCTCCAACGAAGTCGGTTATTGCGATCAGATACCAAACAGGCCGATCCTTAACCAATTGGATGAAAATGAGCATGGAAACGCACAGGGCAGTTATTTTGCCGGTGTACTGTCGCCACCTCCAAAGCATCAAAGCCCAAGAACAAATGATCAGGGCCCCGATCGGGGTGGAAGAGCCTGCGGAGAGGACAATTCCCATACATGAAATGATACCCAATATGGCGGTTTTCTTGTTTTCGTTCCAAATCGTGATGATGGTTGGAATCAATAGGGCGCCGATGGTGCCGGCTAGAATTGGCGTTCCAAAGGGGCCGATCGCTCTCGCTGTGCCATTTCGAACCAACAGGAAGTTTGAGCCACCGAATAGGGAGTATATATTGAACCCACCTGTTAGCTTGGTGTAGGTCATTCCGAGTGCGAGCGGAATCGATGCGAAACAGGCGGCTTTTGCTAGGCGTTTGTAGTCGTCGAAATCCTTCAGATAAGCTTTTGCGTAAAGATAGGTCCCGACTACATCGAATGCCATGCGGGCTCTGATAACCCAAGGGTTTCCACTGGTCGGATCATGCCCAATACTGCTGAGAATGCAGACGAATCCCCAGAAAAACATGATTTTATCGATCGGGTTGCTGCGGGACCAGCTAAGTTGTCCTGTCAGAATGATGCGCGCCATGCCAAAGAAGATGATCAAGCGCGCAGTAGAAAAACTGGGAATAACCTGCAACGACGAGGTGTGGAGGCCGGCGATTAGGAGTGGAAGAAACGCCCATTTCCGAGGTATCACGAACTGCAGTATTATCAGTAATACTGTGAGGAGGATGTGGGTGGATGACATTTGGACTCAGGTAAGGCGGTTTAAACGGTAACAGTTTAGCTCATGTGAAGGTTAGATTATTCATTGGCAATCTTTACTTCGCTTGCGGCATTGATGGCTGTCTTGAATATGCGGAAGCGGTGCGATCGGGATATTCCGATCGCACCGCATCTTGTATCAGTTTGTTTTCTTGAAATCTTTATGGCGTCTCAACATCACGTGCCGCTAGCCCTACTGGCGCTGTGGGTAAAGCCCCCTCGGGCACTGGATATTGGATACTTGAAATGGTATTACCGGAAAGAGTCGAAACTTTCATCGCGATGTTGTTCACCGCGTTGAGACTGGATTGCTCTGTTCTGAAATCGAAATCTTGCGCAACAGTAACCGTTTCGCCGCCGGTGGATTTATCTTTAATAGTTACGGTGTAAGTGAATGCCGTAAGGTCGAGAGTCATTGTGAAATGATAGATGTGGTCTGCCACGTATGGGTACTGTACCACTGAGTCGTATTGGTAATCGTTTCGGGCGTCGATGTATCCATTGCTGTTGAATCGGATAGCTGCGGCGACGTCGGAATAGCTCGAAGCCGATCCGTTAGATAGTCCGATCACTCCATCGATGGGGGAATCAAGGGGTCTGGCGTCGAATTCGATCGTTACCTCTTGGTTTTCGTAAGAGTGTATAGAGATGTTAAGCCAATCGCCAGATGAGGTGGTCTCTCCGATGTAAAAGTAGTCCTCCTTTACCTCGCTGATACGACCGTCCTGAGCGACAACAATGGATTTTACTACGGTCGATTCTGTTATCTGTAAGCTGGTGGAGTAGAGTGCCGAAGCTTCTGTCGGTTCACTACCGTCGAGGGTGTAGTAAATGGAATTCGAAGAATCTGCACTGGATAACTCCACATCCGTGCTTTCCTCGAATATGCCTGCCGAAGGGGAGGTCGACGCCCACTCTAGCGGAGGCTGGAGGGTGGTGAAGCTGCCTTGCCAGGTGCCCGAATTACCGGAGCTGTCAGTTGCTGTCAGGTCGATTTGGTAGGACGATTCCGAATCCAAGTTGGCGATCGAGATTGCATGTGACGTGAGGAAGTCTCCCACCGAGATCGTCTCATAGGTGCCGTCTGAAATCTTGGTGACTGTAAGTTGCACACTGGCGGCTTCATCAACGCTGATGCTCAACGCTGCGGAGTCACTTGCTTCCTCAACCGTTACTGACGAAACAGTTGGAGCTGTGGTATCGGAGGCTTGGCTCAGGGGCTCTGCATTCTCGTAGGCGAAGTAGAATTTCTTCTGAAAGTACAGTGTCTCGTTGCTGGCGAATGGGGCCGATTTTGAAGTGTTTCCTTCTCCATAGGCATCGCCATCGTCATATCCATTATAGTACTGTGATTGAGTGAAAAGACCTTCGCGATAGTAGATATGGCGTTGGGCATATGCGAACATGGCAGGATCGTTGATAGTATCTTCAAGCCCCATCAGCTTTGCGGCCACGGTAATGGCAGGCAGAATACCTCCGCCGATATCTCTGTAGTAGGCGTCCCAGTTATCTCCATCTAGCGAACGGTTTTCAGTATGTCTGATTCCCCATTCTGGTTTGCCTATGTCTTCACTAGAATATGGGGTTCTGGGTCGACCGTCGGAAGTGTAGCGAGATTGGTTGATGTCTGCTTGGGTGACGAAAAAGGTCTGTTGCATCTCCTGGAAGATGAGATTGTCAGCATTTAGTTTTTCGAGCATGCCGGAGTCGTTCAGTGTCGCAGCTGCGACCATGAATGGGGCTAGTCTTCCGCAATTAATGCCTCCATCTGCGTACCAAGTTCCTCCGTTTTCGATGATGCCGTAGATATCGATTCCGTACTGTACCATTCCCACCAGCAGGTCTCTTTTTTCAGAATCGCTGGCGTTCGAGTTCAATAAGAGTAGGGCATTGTTCGTTTTGTTGGCGATATCTCGACCGTAGTTGGGTGAACCGTCGGAGGCCTGTAAGTATCTGAATGTCCAAGATCTAGACTGTTCGTTTGCGATGACCGCGAAAGCGTCGCTCATGCTTGCGATACTGGGCGCGCTCATGCCATCCACACTCACCCGAGCCAATGCGTCGTAGTTGAGGTCGGATTCATTCCAGCGATGACTTTTATCGGTTCCGATGTAGGAGGGTCTAAATGATCCAGTAGGTGGGGCTGAAGACACGACGGTCAAAACCGCGAAGGTCTTAATTTGCGAGCCCTGCACGGAAGCTAAAGCTTCATTGCTTATACTAGAGATGAGTGTCGAATCTGCGCTAACGGTCTTAGGTAGTTGAGTCGCGATATTCCGGGTAGCATCATAGGTGTTGTTCGAGATTCTGCTATCGAAAGCATGGGTACGCCCAGATGCCAAATTTACGATGCTTCCATTCATCACGCCATCTGACCCTGGACTGATATCGGTAATGGTTACAGGTCCTATGACCCAGTAGTCCCCGTTGGCATATTCCCCATAAGTCACCTCCGTAGAGAAGGTCCAGGTGATGCCGTGCTGCGTTAAGCTTTGGGTAGTTGCGGCTGAACTTAGCGTTGCAGTGGTCAATACTAGGGCGGCGAGAAAAATGGTTCTTAGTGGATTGTTCACGTGGTAATGCAATTGGTTGTCTCGGTTGTTAACTGTCCTTCGACATTCACATAGCACGCTGAAACTCAGTCGCATTTCCGCCCTACTTTAGCCTGATTTTTAGCAAGTCGAGGGCTCAATCGGTACTGATTCCTAAGGCTATTGGTACAATTAACAGGAGCCGGCCTCAGTTGGTTCCCTTGGTGTGCCCATTCTTCCATTCGGAACGCCGTTTCCAGCTGGCTACCCACTGGTTCTCTTGGTCGCCTTTCAGACCGTAGGCAAAGGCTCTGACTGCGACTCCAATATTCAGCAAAATGAGGCCCAGGAACGATGCTGGAGCGGACCAATTCCGCTTAAGGTAGCTCACTTTGCCTTGTTGCAGCCAGACCCCTTTCTGGGCGGAGGTAGAGGATTGACCTATCTCATGGATGACTTTCGCCTTTGGGTAGATGACCGGGTGATAGCCTGCCTTTTTCGCTCTTAACGAAAGATCGACGTCCTCTCCGTAGAGCCAGAAATGCTCGTCGAATCCTTCGATCGAGTCCCAAGCCTCGCGTGTTGCTAGAAGAAAACATCCAGTGATGACTCCTACTTCCCGTACCGAATCGCGTTTCCATTTACCTAGTGATTCGGGATCAAAAAAACCGTTGTGCTTGAAGATCGTACTTAGCCCCGTGGCGAAAGTGAACATGCTCCAAAGGGAGGGAAGTCCCCAGCAGGATGAACGTTCTAGAGTGACACCATCTTCCTTAAGCGTTTGTCCTCCGTAGAATCCATAGCTTGGCTCTGCCAAGGCGAATTTGACCACCTTATCTACGGCTCCGTCCAGTGTAACAGTGTCGGGATTCAAAAGCAGGATGAAGTCTCCCGTCGATTTTTGGACCGCAAGGTTACATGCCTTAGCAAACCCGAGGTTTTCCTTTGTGTCTAGCAGTACTACTGATGGGAACTGCGACTTCACGATGGAAACGGTCGAATCTTGCGATCCATTGTCCACGACCACCGTTTCGAGCTGAACCTCACGGACTTCGCTGTGTAGGCTTTTTAGGCAAGGAGCGATTTGTTCCTCTGAATTGTAGGTCACAATGACTACTGAGACTTTTACGTCGGCTAAAGCCTTTTGCCTAGAGTCAGTGTGAGCGGGGGAGTTTGGTTCCATGTTTGATCTCAATTAATCGCGCTCCTTCAAGACACGTGCTGGAATGCCCCCGCAAATGGTGTTGGGAGGGAGGTCTTTGGTCACTATAGCTCCCGCGGCAACGACGCAGCCGTCTCCGATATTTACGCCAGCGGTGATGACTACCTTTGTGCCGAGCCAAACATCGTTTCCTATAGTGACGTCTCGGTCTCGCTTTGGCTGTTGGCGGAAAGGAATTCCTTTTTTGAGTTGGTAATCTGAAGCGGTAATGAACACGTCTGGGGCGATGGAGACGTAATCTCCAAGAGTTAATTTCCCGCCGTCGTCACCGGCCCAGAGGCTGGTGCGATCTCCGATGTGGCAGTCTTTGCCTATCTGGATGAGATCGCCATTCCGGAATGATACATTTGGAGCCATGCGGGTGCCTTCGCCGATCTTTATTAGGCGTCTTGGCTGCAGGTGACTGTAATTGTAATAGTGCAGCATCCGGAAAAGTTGGACGTACGGCCGCGGGTCAAGGACCGACATGAACGCCCTGAATATGCGATTTCCCAGTGTAGGATTCTTTGGTAACTTTCCCATTGAATTGGCTAGGATGATTCCGGAGTTACGACGTTTTTCGAGATGTGGTCGATATAGGCCCAAGTCTCTCGAGTCAGGGGATCTCGAGTTTTGCGTCTTATTTTGGCCAGCGCATATGCTGACTTTAGCGATTTGAAGTAGGACCCGAGCGACTTGTTGCGAAGACCGTCCAAGAACGCGTACACCGTTCTCGGGAGAACGAAGGCTAGGCTTTTGCCTAGCGAGAAGCACTGGACAGACATCAGGATCTGGTTTCTGTGACGGTAGAATTCACGCACTTCACTTCGCCTTGCCACTTGGTTTTCGTGGTGAACGACCCAAGGAATCGGAGTGTAGAGGATTTTTTCGCCCAAGTTGAGGAAGCGGTAAGCCAACTCATTTTCCTCGTACGCCATGTAGAGTATTTCTGGAAAAGCTCCTGCTTTGAGTAGAGGCTCCTTTTTGAAGGCGTATCCGGTTCCGCTGAAGTAAGGAGTTAAAAAGGGCGTTTCGACTGTTTTCTCGATCGGGTGGGGATGCCACCATCTAGCGAAATCCTCGTCCACTTCGTTTGGCTGTTTCAGGCGAATAGCCAAGGCAGCGACATCCGGGTACTTTTCGAACTCCGCTAGAATCTTAGCTAGGCAATCTGGATCAGGAATGGAGACATCACTATCGAAGCCTACGATGATGTCGTATTTCGCTCTTTTGATGCCTGCGTTTCTGGTGACGCACGGGCCGCCATTCTTTTCGTTGATGGTTACGTCCACATCCGGGAATGCCTCTTTGAGTCGAGTGTAAGAATCGTCTGGAGATTTATCGTCGACGACAATGACTTCGAATTCCACGCCACGCTGCTTACGTAAATCATTAAGCAGCGTGATCATGCTTTCGCATCGGTTGTAGGATGGAATTACAACGCTAATCATGGCGAAATACCTTGAGCTTTTCCCTTATTTTTTGCCTGAGAAGAGGGTCTCGTACGCGTTTAGAAGCTTTGGCTCTTCGTACTGCCATTGCAGTTCGTTGAGAACGCGGTTTCTCCCAAACTCTCCCATCTTTTGGCGTCTCTCTGGATCGTCCAAAAGCTCCACTATCTTTTCTGCCAAATCGATTCTATCGTTTGGTTTAGCGTAGAGTGAGGCCTCTTGGGCGGAGAAGCGTCCTTCCTTCAGATCGTACTGGACGATGGGTTTTGCCAAAGCCATGTACTCCATAATTTTGTTCATGGTAGACTTGTCATTCATCTCGTTGGCAACGTCTGGGTTCACGCACACGTCTGCGGTGTTGAGCATATCTAGCATCTCATCGTCTGGCACTCTTCCGGTGAAGGTCACGTGTTCCCCGATTCCCATCTCGATAGCCAGGGCTTTCATTCCTTCGAGAGCGGTGCCTCCGCCGATGATGCCGAAATGGACGTCCTTGCGTCCCATTTCGAAAATCATGTGTTTTGCTGCTTCCAACAGATGGTCGATACCCTCCTGAGCTCCCATGACTCCGATATATCCGATCATGTAGGCTTTGCCTTTTTTTAGCTCAGGTTTGGGAGGGCAGATTTTTAGACGGTCGAGCTTCGGGCCGCTACGAACGACAAACACTTTATCCTCGGGCATCTTGCCGCGTTTGATGGCGATTTCCTTGTAGGATTCGTTGGTCGAAATTGCGATGTCAGCCGTGCCATATGAGAGACGCTCCGACCAAATCATTAGGTCGTAGAAAAAGCCTCGTTTACCAAATTTAGCTTCGTACAGCTCCGGATTAATATCGTGGTGATCGAATAGGTACTTCTTTCCGAAAAGCTTAAAAAAGCCGCCGATCAGGAATATGTTGTCAGGTGGATTGCAGGCATGGATGACGTCAAAGCCGGTGCGGAACAGTACTTTGAGTGAAAGCACGAACTGCCAGAATAGGGCAGTCGAATACTCGATAGCATAGCCCAAGGCTCCGTCGCCCTCGATCGGCAGGTTATGGCGATAGATGTCGATATCGTTGAGGCGCTCGAACTTCTCATTGTGCCCTTTGCCGGTGGGGCAAATAATCGAAACGGTGTAGCCGTTTTCTTTGAGTGTATTCGCCTCTTGCCAGACTCGGCGATCGAAAGGGCAAGGCAGGTTCTCAACTATGATGAGAACCTTTCGCCCGTTTCCTTTACCAGTTGATGCCATCGTAATTTGTGTTGGCCGGGTGCTCGTCGACTATTCTAACAAGGTCTATCATCGTCTGTTCCTTGCTCAGTTTCGGAATGAGCTCTTTGAATTCCGTTGCACCGTTGCCGATAACCACAACCTCGGAGTGCTCGATGATTTCCTCGGGTGTGTTAACCATCAGATTCGAGATGTGAGGAATCGCATTCAGGATGAAGTCTTTGTTGGCTCCAACAATCTTGGCGATGTTGACGTTGTTATCGAAGATCTTGATGTCGTAGCCTTTCCCGAGAAGGCGTTCGATTACTTCCACAATCGGGCTTTCGCGCAAATCGTCGGTGCCGGATTTGAAGCTAAACCCAAGGACGCCGATCTTCTTTTTTCCTTTTGAGGTGATCGCTTGGAAGCCCCGGTCCACCTGGATTTGGTTACTGGGTAGGATCGAGTTCAAAATCGGAACATTTACGTCCATGGACTTCGCCTTGTAGGTGAGGGCACGGAGGTCCTTGGGCAGGCAAGAACCGCCAAATGCGAATCCAGGCTTCATGTAGTAAGGGGAGATGTTGAGCTTCGTATCTTGGAAGAAGATCTTCATCACCTCGTGGCTATCGATGCCTACGGATTTACAAATAGAACCAATTTCGTTGGCGAATCCTACCTTAAGGGCGTGCCACACGTTGTCTGTGTACTTGACCATTTCCGCAGTTTCGATGCTGGTGCGGATCAGTGGGGCGTCTAGGCCGGCGTAGAGTTCGGAGAGGATGTCCCCGCTTTTGGTGTCCGACTCGCCGATAACAGTCTTGGGAGGATTGTAGAAGTCGAAGACGGCGGTGCTTTCACGTAGAAATTCGGGATTTCCGCAAATGCCGAAGCCTTCACCTGCCACCATTCCAGAAGCCTTTTCGATCGTCGGAATGACCACATTGAGCATGGTGCCCGGGAGCATGGTGCTCCGGATCACAACGACATGGAAACTAGCTTTTTCCTTTAGCGCTTCGCCGATCTCCTCGCAGACATTGCGCACGTAGCTCAAATTCAAACTGCCGTTAGGCATACTTGGAGTTCCCACGCAAATAAGAGATATGTCTGTCTTCGCGATCGCTTCCTTAGGATCTTGGGTCGCCGAAAGTTTACCAGCCTCCACCGCATTGCTAATAATGGTGTCGATGTCTTTTTCAATGATCGGAGTACGTCCCTCATTGATCAAATCGACCTTGCTCGAGCTTGGGTCTACACCGATTACAGTGTTGCCGTTTTTAGCAAGGCAGCCGGCGGAAACCGCTCCGACGTAGCCTAGTCCGAAAATACTTATTTTCATTCGAGTTTGGATAATTTTTGTTGGTGTTAGGTGACCTTGTTTGGTGGCAAGGCGATTCAGATCGTTGGTCGCGATTCCGTAAGGATTCCGCGGAGGCTTTTTACAAAGTTTGTATCAACGGTTGCGTTGCTTGGTGGCTTAAGAAAAGAGTCGCGGCAGGATAGTCGACTAAACAATTCGTCTACGTCGAACGCAACGGAGGCGATTCCTAGACTCGCAAGGGCTTGGGCTGTATCTATTTGATGTGAGTTGGAGGCCTCGCCGTACTCCGGAGAGCGTGGGAAAACTATCATAGGCAAAGCCAAGGCTCTGGCTTTCAGAACAGTACCCATCCCGGCGTGAGCGACGACAAGTTTACTTCTTTCGAGCTTACGATCGAAAGCGTCTGAATCCAAAAAGCGACAATAGGGAATATGCTTCGGCTCGTAGTTGGTTCGTCCTATTTGCGCGAAGCACTCGACTTCTTTGTTCTGGGCGGCCCATGTATCCATCGCTTCGATGAAGCGATCAAATGGTCTGTCTGTACCTACCGTTATTAGGAGCATAACACGCTTCCGATGTAGTGAGGCCCCTTCGGTTTGCTCAGTTGCGGCCACTGAGTTAAGCAAACGTCAGCGAACGGTTTTACAAGTAGCCCAGATAGGGAAAGACGTCTTACGTTGGCCACGCTGTCTATCCATACTGTTCGACACCCCAATAACTTAGCTAGAATTACTGCCAAGGCACCGGGGGCCGCTCCCGTCGAAATGACGGTCGATGGTTTTTCCTTTATCAGTAGTTTGATCACGCTCACGGCGCACGCCAGCAAAGTTCGTGCCTCGCTAAGGCTCGAATCCTTTATTAGGTAAAACGGGCGATTTGGCGTGTCGTTTCGATAGTGGTTATCGACGGTAGCGAACAGGACGCTTAAGTCCTCTAAAGCGGGGCTCAAGCGAATCAATTGAACCCAATGGCCGCCGCCTGAAGAAACGGCGACGAGTTTATTTCGCTTTCCCACACAGGTTCGCTTGTCGTTGGTTCGACGGAAAATTCCCTTTTATCGTGTTCCTATTTGAGACCCAAGAAGTCCTGCTCCAGCTGGTTTGGAACATAAGATTTAGTCTTGTTGAGGACCACTCCGAGGTGGGCTTTGGAATCACCGAGGAGCTCAGTGGCTTGTTTTGCGACAGCACTGTCGGTTTGCTCGGACTCTACAACCATCAGAACTACATCCATGAAGGACGCCAATCTTGGGGTTGCGCTGATCGGGCTAACAGCTGGCATATCGAAAATGATGTAGTCGAAGTCGCTCGCCTTGAGTTTCGGTACGATAGAGTTGAAGCGGCTTGGCAGGATGCTAGGCAGTTTGTAGCCGTTAGTACCTTCTGCCACGACGTAAAGGTTCTCGCCTAACTTGGCCTTGTCTTTCGATTCCAAGGCTTCGTCGAGGCTCGATACTTCTTCTCCCTTGTAGAACTGCTTGGCTGACTCTTGGCCGAGGGTCATATCGACGAGGAGTACGTTTCCTCCTTCCGTTTTAGAAAGGCTTCCGGCCAGTCCGGATGCTATGGTCGATACGCCTGGCTGCTCCCCAAGACCTGTTAGTCCGATTAGTTTCGGGTTGTGCTGGAGGTTGCGGCTTTCGAAGTAGCCAATTACGCGGTCTCTCAGAGCTTCGAAATAGTTGTGCAGAACGTGTTGTGGCTCCCAAGGTGAGATTTGGGCATTGCCTTTCGCCACGGCGTATTCGTCTGGCTTGCTCTTGGCGGCAGCCTTGAGAGCTGTCGACTTGGGAGCGTAATCTGCCCCCTTGGTAACTTTGCCGCGTCCGATGAGCTGACGTTGCACAGAATTGGAGCGTTTTGTGAGCTTTCTGAACTCCTTGCCCTTGCTGTCTGGTATGGTGAGGAAGAGCGGCAACCCCGTTGCTTTCTGTACCTCCTGCGGGCGTTTGATAGACTTATCTAGTAGTAACTCTTTCAGAAAGGCCCAAAGGAGGCCCAGTATCGCAATGCCTCCCGCAGTTCCACCGGCTATTTGCATCTTAAGGGTAGAATCTTTGCTTGGAGGTGTTGGTTGCTGAAGGAGCGTGATGTTGTTGACTCGTCCGCTGCTGATTTCTTCATCCAACTGGTTTTGGCGAAGGCTAGCCAAGAAGGTGTTGTACTGATTGGCCTCCATCTCGCGACGACGCTCAAGCTGGTTGAGGGTCAATTCGACTTCGTCGATTCGGGTGGATTCGGTGTATAGGGACTTGAGGTGTGTCTGCAGGATGTTCAAGCGCTCTTGCAAGGCGATCGAGTTCGCTTTGGCAGTACTGATACGAATTTCGTAGGGGAGATCCTCGTCTGTCTCTTTTCCTGCGGTCACAGCTCCTCTCAGAGCGAGGTCAGGGTGGTCTTTGAGTAATTGGGTCAGCTCACCCTCGAGCTCTTCGATCTTCTTTTCGATCGCTTTGATTCGCGTGCTTCCCGGGGCGAATCGGGTAATCAGGTTTCGCTGCTGTTCGCGGAAGATTTCCAGGCGAGTCGAGCGTGCTTCATAGTCGCGAATCGCTTGAGCAAGGGTAGCGTTTTCCTGGACGTCGACTACTTCCTCTTCATCGGCTTGGGGTGCTGCCGGAGCAGTCCCAGCTTCCTTTTGGAGGCGTTCTTGCAAGGCTTGGTTCTCCGCCAGGTTTGTCTGCGTTTCGAAAATGTTGTTTTGGATGCGTGAAATTTCCGAGTTGATGCTATTTCTCGACTGCTCGATCGAGACGATTCCAGCCTTTTGCTTAGTCTTGATGATCAACTCCTCCGTTTGGAGGAGATTCGCGCGCAGTTCATCGGTTTTAACCGTCAGGTACTCGTCAAAGGTACCTTCAGCTCGGTGGATCTCGTAGTGGCGTTTGAGATAGGTATCGATAATTGTCTGCAGGATAGCCTGTACCTGGTCAGGGCTTTCGCTCCCGTAGCTGAGCATGATGATGTTTGACTGGTTCCCAAAGTTCGCCTCCATGCCTTGGGCCACCTGACCGGTCAGCGTTTGCTTGGCTGCCTCAGCGTCCATCTCCGCCAGTTCGGGCTGAGGGGTTGTTTCGTAAAGTGTGTTGGCGACGTCTTTCGCCAGGTCGAGGCTAGTGAGGATCGCTAGCTCTGTCATCTTGATGTGTTCAGAGCCGCGTCCGCCGATCGCTGCTGTCACCGTTGAGCCATTTTCGTCCACGACGTCGCGCTTCTCTGTAACGTAACGAATGAGAAGCTGTGCGCTGGACTTGTATTGATTGGGGATGTACTTGTAGGCAGCAGCCCCGGCAGCAAGGCCCAATATGATAAAGAAAATAATCTTAAACTTGTGTCGAAAGAGGATGAAGTAGATGTCGCTAGGAGAAAGCGATAATCCACTTGGAGCGGCTTGATTTGTCGTGTTGTTCATGATTCGGACTTCCTGTGTAAAAGGGTTTGTGTGTGTTCAGCCACGAGGGCGATGCAAATTGATTAGGCTATATGGCGATACATTAGTTTCCCGAGCGCTCGGTTCAGGGCGATGGGAAGCTTCGAGAAGATGTGATTGTGAAAGCCAAAGGCGTTGTCTGCCATGGAGATGACTGTGTTCTTATCTAGGTCGAATTTTTGGTAGTGCTGCAAGTCTTCGATGGCTCCCCATGATAGCTTGTATTGGCGTAATCCCTCTTGTGTAGAGGTGGAGTTTCGACCTAAGTCAATGCTGGAACGTCCTTCGCGACCGTAGTAGGAAATGGCTTCCCACATTACCAGATTGTTGCCGCGAAATTCCTGATAGCGATAGTCGGATGCTCCGTACTTGTAGTGCACGGTCTCTTCGTCCTGCCTGACGTACACAGAACTGGAGATTGGTCGATCACCTAGGTAGGCAGTGAAGATATCGAGTAGATCGTCTGCCTCCAGAGATTCGCGGAGATTCTTGAAAAAGCTTAGGGGCTGTGGAGGTAGGCCGTGACGCCGCCTAGTCAGACACTGCAGTTTGTAAAATTCTTTCAGGGCCTTCTCAGTATTTGAGCGACGAACGATCACGCCCGATTTAACGGCTTTCCTGATTGCCCTCTGTGGTGCGGACTTCAAATGAGAGAAGGCCTCGTCGGAGTTGAGGGACAGGTTGATTTGATGGCGGTAGAAAGAAATGGATGGTTTAAAACCGTCCAGAGCTTCGAAACCTCCACGAATTTCGAAATATTTCCAATCTCGCCGGTGTCCTACGTCCATTAGTTTGCGGTACAGCAGGAATAGGGCCTCTTTGTCAGAAACCTCTGGCGGACAAAAATCGAAGAACGGAATTGAGACGCCGCGTTTGCCCGATAAGGGACTGTCGACTTCCACTATCGGAAGAGTCGCGACCAGACGCTGGTCCTTGCGTACCGTTATCCAAAGTGGTTGGTAGTCGTAGGATTCTACTAGCGCGGGTATCCATCTTTCCCCCAAGAAGCGTATCCTCGATGCCGACCCGCGATAGTCCGCCTCTGAGAGGCTCTCTCTCAGCTCACAACGAGGTGTGTCCGAGTCTTTCACGATTCGGACTTTCTCGTCTTCTGTTGGCATGCTTTGTATATCCACTTTGAGCACGAGGATGCAACGTGGCCGATTGCGAACCAGCTGCTTATGCGGCGATCTCTTTGAAAAATAGTAGTTTGGAGGCTAGTTTAGGTAAAAATCGCATCTAAATTGAGTCATGGCTTTTAAGTAAGGTAGGGTCTTCCTTCGGCTCTTCCAGTTTGAACTTGAGCCCAGTCAGGACAGATGAGAGCCGAGCTTTGCGTTTTGGGACTTCATTTTGATTTGTTCGGCGGATTGGAAATCATTCGTCCAGTCGTACTTAGCTCCATTTACATAAGTCACCGATGTACTGGGCCGAACCGTCATGGAGCCAAGAGTCCAGCTGAGCTTGATCTTTTAGCTGTTGTCCGCGGGCTCTCGGAACGAAAGCGAATTTAGAGTCGACGTCGGGAAGGTTAGTCATGTCGCCCCACAGTTTTTCGAACTGGCTAACCGGGAATATATCCTCTTGTCCCTCTCCCCAACGTTTTTTCACGTCCTTCAGGGTCAAATAGGTGGGAAGACGTAGAGCGACCTTGCGTATGGCTTCTTCGACTTTCCTTTCATTGAGAATAGACTCTCGGTCGAGCCCAAAGGTTTCCAGAAGCTTGTCCAGATTGATCCAGCTGGTGTTGGTGTTGTAGTAGGTGAGCTTAAACTCGTCGCTTTCATCGGGGAGGGCCAAGCCCTCGATGAGTCGAACCCGTCCATCGATTTTCGCCAAACCTCCTCCGCGGTCCTCTGTTCGTTTTGACATGACTTCGAAGGAGAGCGTAGCTCCGGTCTGGATATGCCAGCCCAAGAGAGCTGCATCAACGGACGCTCCCAAGGTGTCAATGTTGTGGGACAGGAGGTATTTCACCTGCGGCTGCATTTTCAAAATACGAGCGAGCGTACCGTTCTTGATCAAATTGGGAATCTCGTACCAGTGCCCGACCGGATGGAGGCATTGCCCCGGCAAGTTGTCCGTGTAGTCAGCGGCTTCGCCAGTTTGCTTTGCCCAATTGACGAGGGCGGCTCGGACGCTTTGCAGCATCTTCTGCTTTTGTTCGTCGAGTTTTTGTTGGGTGGTTTCCTCCCAAGCAAATCTGAGATCTCTTTCCGTAGGGACGAGGCGCAGGCCGATAGATTTGCCAGATGAAAGAAAAGCAGAACGATCTAGGCGGTCGCTGTGATCCCTTTCCAAATGCTGTTGTATGGGATCGTGCGTCAGGTAGCTGGTTGTGAAAACGTGAGGGATGTTGGTTTTGAATTCATCCTCTGACTTTTTCGTTTTGGCGAGGTGGATGTCTATGAAGTTCCGGTGCTTGCCTGAGTAAGAAAAGAAGGGGTGCAGCGATTTCACGACGCCGGCTCCCTGCGTCCAGCGGCTCCCGACTCCTGCAGCAAGGGTGACTACTGCGAGTTCACCTCGCTCGAGAGCGGCTTTCCCGATCTGTGAGAAGTCCGAATTGGTAGCGTCGTGCAGTTCGGCTCGATCGACATCTTCAACTGTAGCAGTCGAGCTCAAGCGATTCATGGCTAAGCCAATTCGGCCTGCCAGGACATCAGACCGGATTTTTTCGTGCTGCTCTCTGTCAAAACCATTTTCAATTAGTAGTCGATCCAAGCTCTGGTCTTCTTCGCTCTTGTTTTGAACTTCGGGGAGCAGGTGCTCGATGAGGGCAGTCGCCGAGAATTGGCCCGGCGATCCGGGGGTGATCGCTTGAGCGTACTGTTGGAGGTCTGCCCTTTGCGTGTCGCTCATATCGTTCGACCGAGTACGGAGCGCCTCAGGAATCGTCATCTGGTAGAAGGTTTCAGGAAACAGGGCGTTAGCTCCTTCCAAAAGGGTGCCTGTGGATCCGTTTTCGTTTATGCGGAAGTCGTAGACGACTGGATCCATCGCAAAGGGGAGCGCTTTTTCGAACTGAGTTTTGCGTTCCTTCATACGCTTCGAAAGGAACGCTTGCCCCTCGGATTTCTTAGAAGGGTCGAAAATGAACCCCATTCCACCACCGGACATGCCTCCGAGCATCCAGAATCCCCAGAAGTCATCGCCGAAGGCGTCCTTCACATCTTGGATAAGCGTTTCCGTGTAAATGTTGCTGACCCATGGGATGATATCGTGGAGAGGGCCAAAGAAGTTATCGGTAAGCCGCTTGCCGAGTTCCTTGATTTCCCCGTTTTTGAGATTTTCTATGATCGCGTCGATAGTGGCTAGAGCTTGTTGGCGGGCTTTCCATTCCCGACTTCCTCGCACAAGGTACTTTTCAGTCACCATTTCGAGGATCGGTCCGACATTTTGGGCCATTCCGCCGTGTACGAGTACAAGGCTTTCTTGGAGCTTTTCGCGGGCCGATTGATTGACAGTCTTCTCGTCGAGCAAGGTGTGCCTAGGTAGGAGTCGACCTCGGCTTGTCCCGAATTCAGAATCTCCCTCCTTCGCTCGTTCTCCTTCGATAAGCTTGATACCGGGCCAGACCCCACCCGAGTCCTGCCATCCACCTCCTGATCCGCCGATCCATTCGCCTAGAATTGCCCGAGCGGCCACGATGCGACGTTCGGCTTCAAGCAACGGTCCCTGAATGGAGCGAGTTTGACCAGTCGCTCGCATGCAGACTGAGATTAAGGCTCCGAGCAGATTTGTTGAAACGGCGAGACGTGATCCTTTGGGAATGCGATTGACGTTGCTGACTATTTCCAAGCCCTTGCCTTGGCCGATCATGGCTCCGAACAAGCTTGCGATCGATTGTCCAGAACCCTCCAAGCCTGGTGGAACCAGCCCGGATGAGATGACGGCCGCCTTCAAAAGTCCTAGGTAATCCCGGGCGAAATCGAAAACTTCATCCACCATGCTAAGCTCTGTGGTGGCACCGAGGTCCACGCTGCTCAACCTTAGCACTGGCTCTTCGATGACACGTAGATACGCTTCGATGGGAGGGCGGATTTCTTTATCTCTTCCGTGTACGCCGAGATCCACTGACACGTTGATGACTCTTGCCCCGTCGGGATAATCCATGCCGAGGAAGAAAATGTCGCTCCAAGCGCAGTGGGTAAGGTCCATGCGTACCGCGGTCTGCTCCTTCAGGATTGGGTATACTTTGTTGGGTCCCGTTTTCTTTAGGAGTTCCTTTTTGAACCTAAGTGGATGGTCCAAATAGTGGCCCATCCTGAAAATCCAGGTGTTTCCTGCTGTGGATTTGACCGTTTGCCTGACTTGGTCGGCCAAAGTTTGGAAGGCAAGGCTATGGTAGGCGTGGGCCAGAGAGCTGGACAAGGTGTCGTTAGCTCCCTCGTCTTCCATTCTCTGTAGCAGCTCTTGGATGGCTTCCTCGAATCGCCTGTCCAATGCGAGCTCGTGAGCTTCGTTCGAAAGTTTGGCTTGGTCGGGGTAACCCTGTCTGGCGGGAAGCTGAAATCTGTGGATCGCGTGCAGAAAGAAGAGAGCCCTGACCCGCTTGTACAAACTCCGCTCACGGTGGCGGTAGGCCTCCAGGTTTTTAGCCTCACGGAGTAGCTCTTCGATCGAAAGACCCTCGCACAGTTCGGTTAGAGAACGATCTCTGATGGAGGATTCCTCCGCGTTGATCGTTTCGATAAATGGGCTTACTTCACTCATCGATCTAATGCCTTAGGAGCTGGGCCTATTGGCTAGCAATTCGAGGATGCTCGTCACAACCCTATCGCGATCCTTGCCCGAGAAGGAAAGGGCAAGTTGGGCGAAGAGAAGTCCATAGTCTGATCCGATATCGTATCGGCGGCCAGAAACTTCCAGGGCTAGCAGCTTTTCCCGTTTTGCCAGTTCATTCAAGGCGTAGGAAAGACTGCGGCCGTCTGGGCCATCGATTGCGGTCGTTGTATTTAGAATACCAAAGATCGATGGCTTCAAAACATGGATACCGAAAAAGCAAAGGTAGTATCCTGCCCGTAATCCAGGAACCAAGAGCTCCAGTTCCGCTTGGGTTGGTGTTGGCTTTTCCACTACGTTTTGAATTTCGTAGAGCCCTTGTAGCCTATCGACTAATTTTCCACCAACAGCCCCGAAATCGCTTATCTGATTTTCCCGGGTCGCTTGTACTCCGGAGACGGAGGCGTTGTTCTTTTCAGCGATCGCAACGACTTGTTTGGCGCAGCTCATGGATTCGTCTGAAACGCAGAGGTGATCGCCCACGATGTGAAGAAACGGGTGATCTCCGGTGAACTCTTTACCTAGCTGGATCGCTTGAGCGTAGCCTGTCGGCTTTGGCTGTTCAATAAAGTGGATACGATTAGAATACACTCCGGCTGCGTTTTGGTAGCTGGCCTGAGAATCAGGGCAAACGATCAGACATACCTCTTCGATACCGGTTGAAAAAGTCTCCTCTAGTACGATTTCAAGAGCGGATCTCTTGATCCCTTTTTGATCGATCAAGGTTTGAAGCGGAAGACTTCGCTGATTGGGATCGGCTAGCGTGATGAGGGCTTTGGAAATCTTCATAGGGAAGGGCGAAACAGCGGAATGAAGGGAAGCGTTAGAAAGAATGGATCAGGTTATACGGAAATTTGCTACGGCTTTTCAGTAAGGATATGAAGAATATTCTCTAGTTCCGATCGATTAAGAGAAGGATATGGATGCGGGTTTGTTCCAACTGGCTTCAGATTCGGATGAGAAAGTGCTGTATGCGGAATTACTACGCATCTCAGTGTTGACAAGCGCCATACGCGACGTATCGGTAGCTCCTTCGACTATTGGAGAGATGGCAGAGTGGTCGAATGCGGTGGTCTTGAAAACCATTGAGCCGAAAGGTTCCGGGGGTTCGAATCCCTCTCTCTCCGCCACTTTTGAAAAAGCCGTCCCAACTCGGGGCGGCTTTTTTTGTCTTGGGGTTGTGGGATGAGAAGCTCGGGGTTCGACGGAGCGAGCCTGAGCGAGTGGAGATGGGCAACGCGATAGCGTTGGGGCGTTAGCCCTGAGCCCTTGTGGCGAACCAATCCCTCTCTCTCCGCCACTTTTGAAAAAGCCGTCCCAACTCGGGGCGGCTTTTTTGTGTTTTAGGGTTGTGGGGTGAGGACTGGGATCTTGTTCAGAAAATAAAAAAGCTCCCTGCGAGGGAGCTTTTGCGATTCTCAAGATGGAAAGTTGGCCTCAGCTCCAACTCAAATCGTTTTTTCTGAGCGGCAAGGTTCGAACTCTTTTCCCCGTGGCGGCAAAAATCGCGTTGCATATTGCCGGTGCAGTCGGGGGGAAGGCGGGTTCGCCGAGTCCGGTTGGCGGGTTGTCGCTTTGTTCGAATACGACTTCCACCTTCGGTGACTGAGAAATTCGCAGCATAGGCACCTCGTCGAAGTTTCCTTGCCGAATCTGACCGTTTTCCACGGTAAGCTCCTGGTCGAGCGAGGAGGATAAGGCATCGAGCATGGAGCCTTGAACTTGATTTTCCGCTCCCGATAAATTCACGATCGGCCCTACGTCGACTCCGGCGACAAGTTTTTCCACCGTCAAATCCCCTGATTGGCTGACGGAGACTTTAGCTGCCACGGCGACATAGCCGCGGTGGCTGAAGTGAAAAGCCAAACCGAGACCTTCGCCCCTGGGCAAGGTTTGCCCCCATCCCGCTTTCGTTGCAGCCAACCGCAAAACATTCTTCATACGCCCCGCATCGTAATCGGGCCCCCGGCCAGAGCTGGGAACTTTCCGATCCTCGCCCAGCAGATTGAGTTTGAATTCGAGTGGATCGGTATTTGCGAGCTGAGCTAGCTCGTCGATGAAACTCTGGAAAACCCATGCCAGCGAACAGCTTCCCGGAGCCCGCCACCAGCCCATTGGGATACTAGTAGAGAGAATCGTTTGGCTAAGCTTCGCATTTGGTACGAATCGGATCGGGAACTCATCGGAAGAAACGCCAGCACCGCGTCCGGTGTGTTCGTCTGAATTTAAGCCAAAAGTGACAAAATGGTTCGTCCAAGCTGAAATGTTTCCTGATGAATCGACAGCCCCTTTGAGGTGATGCCAGCCTGCGGCCCTGTAATAGTCTTGCCGCATGTCCTGTTCTCGACTCCAGGTCAGTTTAATCTTCTTTCCTGGTAGACGGTGGGCAATCGCTGCTGCCTCGCACATGAAATCCGACATGAGGCGGCGTCCGAATCCTCCACCGATACGTGTAATATGAATTACTACCTGCTCATCGCTTAGTCCAAATAGGTCCTTGATGAGGCCGTGACCATTGCCCGGGTTTTGAGTTGGGCTCCATAGCTCCATGATACCGTCTTTGAACAGAGCGGTGGTGTTTTGCGGCTCGAGATTGGAGTGGGGGATGAATGGGTAATGATAGCTGGCCTCGATCGATTTTTCAGCGGAACTCAACACACTCGCGACGTCGCCGTCTTCTCGCAGAATCTGACCCTCTTTGCTCGATAGTTGCGCTGCTTCTTCGGCGAACAGAAATGAGTTTTGTTCAGAAGCATCAGGTCCGCTCCAGACCGCCTGGAGGCTTTGCTGGGCTCGGAAAGTGGTCCAAGTGTCCTTGGCAATAATGGCAATCCCTGAAACGAGCCCAAAAGGATCGTCTGTTCCATCCACGATAAAGGCATCAACGACTCCGGGAAGTCGCTTGATTTCCTCGATATTTGCGGTACGCGCTTTTTTGCCGAACACCGGATTCCGGACATAGGCGGCGTAGAGCAGGTCTTCGCCTTGCTGGTCGATGCCAAAGAGAGCTTGTCCGGTGACGATGGCTTCGTTGTCCACGCCCGGAATCCTCTTACCCAGCAGGGAGAAGTCCTTCGGGTCCTTCAGCTTAACGGAACTAGTATCTGGAACAGGGAGTTCAGCGGCGATTTCGGCAAGTTCTTGGTAGGCGACCTTCTTATCGGTCTCACTATCATAGACGAACCCTTGGCGTGCTTTGCAGCGCTCTACGTCGATATCCCATTTTTTTGCCGCAGCTTGTTCCAAAAGAGTCCTACCGACTGCTCCGATTTGTCGGAATGCATGGTAATGCCCTGGAGTAGCTCCGCTGCCTCCGGCGCCTTGCCAACCGGGCAGGTCCTTTACAAAGCCTGCCTGCTCGACGGTTACCGATTCCCAAGGCGCTTCGAGCTCCTCTGCGATGATCATCGGCAGCGAGGTTTTGATACCTTGTCCGATCTCAGGATTTTTCGAAATGATGCGAATTAGTCCTTCGCTGGTTATCTTGATATAGAAATTAGGTTCGAAGGCGGATGAACTGGCGGTCGCTGCTCGCAGACCCCGAGTGGGTAGGGCAGCGCTTAGGAGCAAGCTGCCTCCTGCAAGAATACTTGCTTTTACGAAGTCGCGCCGGCGGATTCCTTCTGGCGTGGTATTCTTCATCTTATGCAACTCCTCCTTCCTCGGCCGCGGCGTGAATGGCCTGTCGAATTCGAGTGTAGGTCGCGCAGCGGCAAAGGTTGCCCGACATGACTGAGTCGATTTCTCCGTCGCTGGGTTTCGGCGTTCTGGCGAGGAGGGCGCTTGCTGACATCAATTGTCCGGATTGGCAGTAGCCGCATTGCGGTACATCCAGTTTGATCCACTGCTTTTGCAAGGAGGTCAGTTTCCCGTTTTTTGCGAGCCCTTCGATGGTGGTGATTTCGCCAGAAGTAGCGGCTGACACCGGTAGCTGGCAGGAACGGATCGCAACTCCATTCAAGTGTACGGTGCAGGCTCCGCAGATTCCTTTGCCGCATCCGTATTTGGTTCCGACCATTCCAAGATGGTCCCGCAGAATCCATAGAAGCGGTGTGTCATCGCTGGCAATGACGCTATGCTTCTGGCCGTTGATCAGAAGAGTGTACGATTTCATAGGGAAGGGGGATAGGGTTCGAACTACTCAAGCGAACGCTTGGCGGCTTCATTCGCTTTCACTGAATGCGACAAGGGCTGCCTTTTCAAGGCAGCCCTTTCTGTGCTTATTGCTCTTAGCCTACTCAAGGATTAAAGTGGATCGGTTGGTGAACGAGCGTTCTTACGTTGGCACCGTTCTTTTGGCCAGGTTGCCATTTCGACTTGGTCACCGCTTCGAGGGCTGCTTGTTCGAACTCTCGGTGGGATGACTTTACGATTCGAGGTCGAATGACTCTTCCTGTTTCGTCGATAATGAACTCTACCGTCACTAACCCGACGGTCTTGGATTGTTGCATCGAGTATGGGTAGAGCGGTTTGGTGGCTACGATTACCCGAGGCTGCTTATCTAGCTGGCTCGTGAGGAACACGCCGAATGCTTCCTCGTCGGCTTTGACGAAGGAGTTTCCTGCGTCGACGGCTATTTTGACTCCGTTATCCCTTGGATTCAGAAGGCTCTCCATCATTCCGATCGTTACGTCGGGTAGTTTATCTTCAAATACCGGCTTATCGATCTCGTCTGGTTCGACGATAGGGATTGGCTCTTCATGTTTGATAAACTCAGGCAGCTGCTCGGCCACTGGTTTCACTGGAACGACCGGAGGACCAATGAACGGGTTGGGGATTTCCATCAAAATTGGCAGGAGCGCGAAAGTTGCGACCACGCCAGTGAGCCCTATTCCAAACGCTTTCAAGCGAACGCTGAGCGGAAGAGGGGCAGGGGTATACATTGTTCTCATTTCTCTTTTGGGTGTTGAGGTTACGAACTATGTATTACAAGTGTAGGAGAAAGGTGGTTTTGTCAATCCTACAAATGTAGGATTAACATTCCCGCCCTAAGTCGGGCACAAAAAAAGCGACCATTTGCACGGTCGCTTTTGGAAAATCTCAAGTCCGATCTCTAGGGCGAGAATTGGATAGGGATGCGGATCTTACAGGCCACTGGCTTTCCGTCCTTTGAAGCCGGGTTCCAAGTGGATCGCTGTACACACTGGATTGCAGGTTCTTCGAACTCGCGGTGTGTGGACTTGATGGCGCGGGCTCTGTGGACCTTGCCATCTGGGTCGAGGACGAATTCCACCGTTACGCTACCCCGTGTCTTGGATTGCTGCATGGAGTAAGGGTAGAGTGGGGTCGACATCACGAGAGCGCTCGGCTTCTTGTCAACGTCCGCAAGGGAGAAGATCTGCATACCTTCCAGAGCGTCGATCTTGTCATTGAAATCGCCAAATCCGAAATCGCCAACCGCGTCACCTGAACCTGGGTTGAGTGCCATTTCCAACTGTGCCAGTGTCATAGGTGGAGGTGGCTCCTCGATTTCTGGCTCGTCAAGCTCCTGTTGCTCCTCTGGAGGAGGTGGTTGATCCTCAGGAGGTGGAGGAGGTGGCTGCACAGATGCGTCTTCAGTCGCGACTTGGATGCCTGGGTTGGCGAATTTTCCAAGGTACTGCATGAACGGCAGAATAGCGAAGACTCCTACCGTGAAGAGCACTGCCAGCATACCGTTGGCAAAAAAGTTTCCCTGTTGATTTGATGGGGTGTAGTTAGAGCTCATAGCTTCTTATGTTCTTTTTGGGCTTGGTTGGGCTCTTAACTGGCACGGCCACTGAAGTGTTGGAGCGAAATGCTTTCCAAGCGAACGAGGAAGCTTTCGTAGTCCAGTACTTTCTGTTTCAGGAAATAGACGAAGATGTAGCCAGGAATCGCGAGGCAGAGACCCATTTGGGTGGTGATCAACGCAACCTGGATACCGCCGGCCACGATTGAAGTGGTGCTTTCCGAGCCACCCAGAGCGATCCCGTAGAAGGTAGTCAACATACCAAGAACGGTACCGAGGAGTCCCATGAGCGGGGCCGTGTTGATCATGATCTGCAGGAAGGTGATGTTCTGCTGAAGGCGAGGGATCTCGGCGGTGCGAATCTCCGCGAAACGGCTTTGGATGTCTTCTACGGTTCCTACACCGTCCTGGGAGTAGCGAATGATTTCGCCCACAGTCCCTTTTGCCTTGGAGGAATCGCGAACCCATTCCTCGCAAGTCGAGATAGAGGTCTTTTTGTGGTTCCCGCGGAAGAAGAACAGAAGCAGTCTCGCTCCTACGTAGAAGGCGACGAGGCCTAGCAGGAAGAGCGGGATCATTACCCAGCCGCCAGAGACAATGATGTTCCAAGCGTCGATTATTGTATCAGTGAATGAATTGTCCATCGAGGTACGTACGTGGTTAAATGAAAGAGCTGTCGCTCCGACCATTCTGCGCTTGAAGGGGGCAAGCTTGATTGGGGTGGGAGGGGTTGTGCTGTTTTTTGGGTGTTGGTTGAAATATTGATCTGAAACCGAGTCAAGCGTATCCCTTGTGTCCATGGGGGTCATTGGCCTCATGTTTCATCGGGAATGTCCTGCACGATTTTCGTTGTGACGGTAGGCTATATAAACCCATGTCCTACAATTGTACGTCAAACCAATTCTCCAAATGTTGCTAGATTTGTCGTTAATTTTCCTGCGAGCCGGCGAGCTGCTCCAAACCTTGCCCATTTTCGATGGCTTGGAGGCTTTCGAACACTATATTTAGGGGCTCTGGCCGCTTGAGCTCGTGGCTATTGATGATCTCCAGTACTGCCAGCTGTTGTCCGTAGGAATACTCGTTGAGTTTTTTGTCAGGCAAAAGAAACCCTCCTTCAAAGGTGGCTCCGGCGTAAATACCTTCGTAAACGGTGTAGGCTAGGATATCTGCGTCGGCTTTTGATTCCGGGTTGGATCCAGTCGGCCCGCGGACGACTGAGGCGTCCACTCCAATTTGGAATTTCGCCTTTTTCAGCATTTCTAGGCCTTCCTCTTTCACGATCAGTAGCACCAGGTTCAGCTTCTGAGCTCCCAATTGAAGACCGCCGCTGATTTGGCCGGTTTTTAGCCATGCGGGTGTACTCCAGTTTCCTTCGTCATTTCGGACAGCGACGATGCCAAAACCGCCCATGGCTCCGAAGATTACGCCAGCTTCATATTGCTTCAAGATGATGACCCCTTTGGCCTGCTTTAAAATGTTTGGCGGAATCTGCGATCCTTCCAGGCTTTGGATATCACGGAGGGATGCAGCCAGTTTCTCGGCTCGACGTTCCATGCGGTTGGTTTCGCGGTCCGCGGCATTGGCTATGAACGAGAAGCACAGAGCCAGGAGGAAGAAGAGATACCTCGGTTTCCGATTCGTGGCAGAAGGTTTGTAATTCGAAACCGAGATTGTCATGCGGAGCTTTCTGGAGGTGGGGCGGACTTGGTACCTCCCAGCAAATATTAGAAGCCACTAACTTGCAGAAGCTAAGGCCTAACAAAACAAAAAACCGCCAAAATTGTTAATTTTGACGGCTTGGATAAATCAAAGTGATTTCGAGAGCTTAGTTGGAAACGGTGTAGGCGGCTGGTTTGCTTTGGCTGGGCAATTCGATGATTCCTAGTTCGAAAGCGCAACGCGTTAGCTCGACCGCGCTTCTGGCGTCCAGTTTTTTCATCAGATTGGCCCGGTGCGCTTCGATTGTCTTCACGCTAACTTCCAGCATTTCGGCAATCTGCTTGGTGCTAAAGCCCTCTGCTACTGATTGGAGCACTTCTCGCTCCCGGTTGGAGAGGCGGTTTTTCTTTTTGGAAATCGAGCTAGCCACGAGATGCGATTCCCTTAGCAGGCTCGCGCATACCGGGCAGAGGTATCCGCTACCACTTTTAACCTCTCGAAGCCCTTCTTTCAGTTTCGAGGCCGGCGAGTTCTTCGAAACGATGCCATGGCAGCCGAGCTCGAGCAATTCACGGATTGTGTCGGGTGTGAATTGGGAAGATATGGCAATAAATCTGGTCTTGCTGTTTCGCGGCCCGTATTGGCGGAGGATCTCGATGCCGTTTAGTCCGGGAAGAAACAATTCGAACATTACGATATCCGGGCTCTCTTCCTCACAAAGTTTGAGCGCTGTGCGACCATCGGCCGCTTCGCCTACGACCATGATCCCTGGGATCGTAATGGCTAGAGATGAGAGGAGGTCTCTCAGCATCAGCTGATCCTCCAAGACGACCATGCGACTAGTCTGGTTGGTTGGTTGAGTCATGGTTTTGGTTTGGTTGGTTAGGCTGCCGGTGCTTTGCCGCTCTTTCGGCCTATTCCAGGCTTTCAGTGCAGTTAAGCTATCGGCCGACTTGCTTGGTTAGGTCAAGTCGTTAGGGTATTCGCCTCCTGATTAGGAGATGTAACCTTGTGTTAAGTAAAACTGCCTGCATCAATTAGCTTGTCAAAGTACTTTAACAAAATTTTTAAACCAAGTTTTTGTGAGACTTTCACTAAAAAGGCGTCGAAGGTTCGAAGTTCTTGTTATCTCATTTAGTTTCGGTTTTTGAAGCTAAGCCCATGAGTGACCAAGCGCGATACAGTCCAGGGGATTCCTCTTTCGATTTTCCCGAGCAATGGGGCTTGATCCTTGTGGACGCCAAAATGAGGGTTTTGTGCCTTCTTGGCGAGTTGAGAGAATGTCAGGCCCAAGCGGGTAATCGCTTGGATCTTGCAGATGTACTCTGCGAGCAAGGCTTGGAGTTGGCTGAAATAGGCGAATTGCTTGTTTGCTTGGAGGATATACCTCCGGATTGCGAATTGCGACTCCGTTTAGGGCGTCCATCTATCAGCATTGTGGTGAAAGGGTTGGAACTTGGCGATGGGGCAAGTTGCCTAGTGTTGCGGCCAAATTCCGAACCGGAGGCAGAGGAGATGCTCGACAGGGTTTGGGCTTGGGCGAGGACAGTGCTTCAAAAGGCGGAAACTGCTAAAAGACCAGCAGGCCCAGCTCCTGTTTCGCTATTGATCGTAGACGAAAATCTCGAAATCGTGAAGTTTGTACGGACCCTGTCTCGCAAACTAGGTTGCCGTACTCTAGGCGCTTGCAGTGGAGGTGAGGCCTTGGCTCTCTCAAAATCTCGCCCTTTTGATCTCGTCCTCATTGACCATCTTCTACCGGGCTTCGGGGTGAAGATATTGAGCGAACTTCTCAGGGAAAAAAGCCTCCGAGATTGGGGGCATGCTCCGACTGTCGTTTCCATGACCAAAGATGTCCGCTACTTGGACGATTCTGAGAAGATCGCTATCGAAAAGCCGATATCCATGGCTGATTTGAAGGTTGTGGTGGATTTGGCGAGTTCAGACAGGGAGAGCCGTTTTTCGAGCTCGGAAGGTGAATCGGTAGAGGTCCTTCGTATGGAGGCGTGGAAGGATAAGCGAGAGCTGCTAAAGCGTCTTTCGCAAGCTCTGCTAGCCCACGGTATGGAATTGGCCATGAGAATTCGCGAAGATTCCGATTTCGTGCGGAGCTCTGAGTTCGTTTCAGAAATGGAATCTCTACGCAGCGGTTGCGAAATGGTTTACGCCGAGAGGCTTACGGCCGCTTGCGACCAAATTCTGGCGAACGGACTATCTGGCGGGTCAATACCGCGTCTGGAGCACGTTGAAGAGCTTTTGGTGCAGATCGAGGGATTTAGATTGTTCGCCCAAGCTCACGGGCTTCTCCAGACTGGGGAGTAAGGGTTGGGCCTATTATCGATTAATGTCGGTAAAATGGGCCCTCAGGCCGCTAATTTAGGTTGATTCGCAGCGCACCCGTTGTATCCAAGGAACCCTTATGGCAAAAACTTCTTCTTCAAAACCCGCTAATGCGGCTTTCATGAAACCAGTAACACCTGATGCGGCTTTGGCTGCTGTTGTAGGTGCGGAACCACTCCCACGTACTGAGCTTACCAAGAAGCTTTGGGATTACATCAAGTCCAACGACCTCCAAAACCCAGAAAACAAGCGCGAAATCATCGCTGACGATAAGTTGAAGGCTGTTTTCGACGGTAAGGACAAGGTCTCTATGTTCGAGATGACCAAGCTGGTTTCTGGACACGTCGTAAAGTAAGACGAACCAACTTAACCTATTCTTTGGGGCCCGAGGCGTATCGTCTTGGGCCTTTCTGTTTGCTAGACTCGATCAAGGGGCTGGGTGGCAAACCCTAGCTTTGGTCGATGCCTCCTAGCCTCGGGCGAGTGAAGCGGCGGTGAAACTCTGATTCACATCGCTAGGATGCCCGATTGTGCTCATCACGGGCAAGTGATCGGATGCAAAGCTTCGAATCACTTCGGTTTCGACAGCTACGTAAGGCTCGGCCAACAGGACGAAATCCAATCCTCGAGAAGGGAAATGCGCTGGAAAGGTCCTTTTTTGCTTCGGATAAAATTCGTAATGAGAGCTGTGGGCAGTCCGTGCGATTAGCTGGTGAAGAGCGTCTTCGGAGGATCGAGAGCTGGTGTTGAAGTCGCCACAGATGATGGGAGGCAATAGGTATGGGTCTCGTTCGCTCTTGCGGTGAATGGAATCCAGCAGTTTGTCGATCTGGTGCAGTCGCGTCATTCGGGACCGAAAGTCCAAATGCAAATTTATGACGTCGACCTCTGTTCCATCCACTTGGAAGCAGGCCTCTAGGAAGCCTTTTTCACCTAGCTTCTTTTCTCCGAAGGATTCCACTCGCCAGCTTTTGACTGGGTGTTTGGAAAGAAACGCATTTCCGTAGGCGAGAGGTTTTCTGCCAGCCCGGCGATTATGGATGCCGTGCACGGAAAAAGGGTAGTCGGTTGCGGACTGCAAGTAGTCCAGTAGGTTTATGTGGGCGTTCCAGTGAGAAGAAGCATCGATCTCTTGGAAGGCGACGATGTCGGGCTCGTGCTCCCGAATCAGAGTAGCGATGCGATCGAGGTTTTTGAAAATCCCGCGTGGACTGTGGAAGCCTTGATACAGCGATAGACCTCGCCCGTGGGCGATATTGAAGGTCATCAGTTTGATTTCTTGTTTCGAACTCTGCATCGCCTTTAAGTGTCTTACGAATAACTAAGGCTAGTGAATTCCTAGCGAATTGAAAGGCTTGGCTCCGTATTTACGGAATCTTTGCCTCAAGGCCCAATCCAAACTAAGCTGCTGTGCATTCATTCGGAGATCTCGATATACATCTCAAAATACCTGATCTCTGGCAGCAGGAGGCACTGCATTTTGTCAAAGCGGGGCAGGATGTGGTGGTCAATGCTCCTACCGGTGCTGGCAAGACCTACTTGGTTGAGTTGATCGCCGAGTCTTATCGCCACGGACAAATCGTTTTGGCGGTGCCAACGAGGGCTTTGGCTAACGACAAGCTGCGAGAGTTTCGAGCCAAAGGTTGGAAGGTTGGGATCGTTACAGGCGATGTCTCTATCGATCCGGATGCTCCCGTGGTAGTCGCCACTTTGGAAACCCAGAAGCCGAGATTCCTCAACGGATTGGGACCAAAGTTGTTTGTTATCGACGAGTATCAAATGATTGGAGACGAAACGAGAGGGGTCAATTACGAGCTATGTGTCGCTCTAGCCCCGGAGGGGACGCAGTTGATGCTCCTGAGTGGAAGTGTATCCAATCCTGGTGACATCGTGAGCTGGCTTCAGCGCTTGGGAAGGGATGCTCACTTGGTTGAGGTCAAGAAACGTCCCGTCCCCCTGGAGGAAATCCATTTGGATGCTCTCTCGTTTAATCCGCCTCGCAGCGTGACCGGTTTTTGGCCTAGGCTGATCGCCAAAGCCTTGATGGCCGACTTGGGGCCCATTTTGATTTTTGCCCCTCAACGAAAAGGGGCGGAAGCCTTGGCTCGCCAATTGTCCGCTGCTTTGCCTGTGGAAAACCCACTCGCCCTCAGCCCGGAGCAAAAGCGATTAGCGGGAGGTTTGCTGGAAAAGTTGCTGAGCAAACGAATCGCCTTTCACCACAGTGGGTTGAGTTACGAGCAACGGGCAGGCTTAGTGGAGCCACTGGCTAAGGCGGGGCAATTGCGTGTCGTTGTGTCTACCACGGGTTTAGCGGCGGGAGTCAATTTTTCGATGCGTTCGGTTCTGGTGACTGAGTCGCAGTTTACCCTTGGAAACGTGCAGCAGCTCATTCGTCCAGACGAGTTGCTGCAAATGTTTGGAAGAGCGGGACGCCGCGGATTCGATACTATCGGTTACGCATTGGTGGCTCCTGACCGGCCGCGATTACGAGAAGGCAAGCCACGTCCCGTCAGACGCCCCAAGCTGCTGGATTGGCCGAGCTTAATTGGGATTCTTGACGCGGCGGTTCAAAATGGGAGCGAACCCTTTGAAACTGTGGTGGAGGCTTGCGGTCGGCTGTTGGGAGAGACTCCCGCTACAGTAGGCGTTGAGCATTGTATCAATTTCCCGGATATGCCTTGCGGGTTGATGGTCGACGCCGAAAGAGCCCGACACGCGACTGCGAATAGCGAAGAGATCCTAAATTCCAGAGGATCTTGGGAGCTTCGGGCTCCGTTAGTACGTCTTTCTTGGAAGGAGGTACAAATCACGCACGAGGGAAAGTTAAAGAAAGCGTTGGAAGTTCCAGAGGTCGTGCGATCGATTGGTGAGGGGAAGTTGTGTCGGTTGCAGGGAATGTTCGGAAAGAAGCGATTGCTGGGCTTTTTGGATAAAAAGAAGAAGTCGCGGATTCAATTGGCGAAGTGGATACTCGAGGCGTTTTCAGAGGTCGGGGTAAATCTCTCCAAACGACACGAGATCGGTGAATTATCGAATCTACCTTGGATCAAGCTGCCAGAATGTGGAACCCTGGTACGCACTAAGAGGGAAGGCTTTCGACTGATTGGCCTTTTTGATTTGTCCGAGGTCGAGGCGGCGTTTGATCGAGATGTTTTTGGCGTGGCCCTCTATAAGCCGGAGGTCCGGAGAGCTTATCCGCAGGAATGCCAAAATTGCAGCCAGCTTTCTATTTGCGAAAACCAGCTTAGTTCTGCACGGAGCCCCGCTTTATCCTGGAGGCAGCTTAACCTCATCGATAAGCAAGGTCGGCCCACCTTCCGCGGCCAAGTATTCAGTCTGTTTCAAGGAGGCGAGGGGCTGGCGGTGGCGGCTGCTTTGGAAGATGATAGTTACTCTGTCGATGCGATTGCCCGCGACATTGCGAATCTGAGAGCTGGGTATCGGTTTGACGACTACGCCCAGTATAGCCATCGACTGTCGCGAGCTTGTCGAGTTGCGTATCAGGATCGTAGCTACGAGGGCTATCTTAAGCACGGCTTGCCTCCGCATTATGGGGATGGAGCGGCGGAAGTTATTGCTGATTGGGCCGTTTCTGCAGGCCAGGGCAGAAAGCTGCTTACCGATGATTTGAAATTCGGAGATGTGCAAAGAGCGAGACAGGAGTGGCTAAGCTTATTGCGTCACATCGTGAATGCTCCGGCCCTGCCAAATGAGCGTTGGTTGGAGCTGCAGGCATGTTCACGTGAGATACTAGCGGATGACGATCGTCGGCTGCTGGTGGATGATCTTCCTGCGCTGGAGCCCTCCCAGCTCGGCCGTGTAGAGCATCGTTTGAGGTTTCCAAGGAAATGGTAATCCCAAGCGACTAGAACGTTTCGACTTCCCAGGTCCAGCTACCGCTTTCGGGAAAACGAAGCCAGGCAAAGCTCGATTGGGATCCGTTTCTCGGACCGTTAACCGCTCCAGGGTTTAGGATTCTCATACCTCGATCAACTTCATCGATAGGGTAGTGGAGGTGTCCAAAGAGGATAGCGGTGCGATTGGGAAGCGGCACAGCGGGAGGATGGTGTTGTAGGCGGAAGGTAAAGCCTTCTCGCTCTAGGTCGCGTGTCTCGGGCCAGACCCCAAATGGATCGCAATTCCCTTTAACAACGGAAAGTGGCCGTCCCAGATTTTGGATTGGAATGAGGATTTCTGGCCGCGTGACATCGCCGAGGTGCCAAATTTCGTCGGCACGGGCGATGCGTTTAAGCAAGCCCTCGGGAGTCTTTCCGTGGGTATCTGAGATAACTGCGATCGTCCGGCTCATTTAGCTAGCGAGTTTGGCGGGTGTTTGCTTCTCATGCAAAACATAGCCGAACCCAGCTATAAAAACCAAGAGGACAATGCTCACCCAGTATCCGTCCGCCACGTTTGTGGTACCGCTAAAAGCGTCGGCTTTCTCGGTCGTCGCAAAAGCTTTGCCAAACACCTTGATGGTGAAAACCCACCCCGCATGTATCGCTATGCTCGACCAGAGATTGTTGGTGATGAGGAACACTTGGTGCAGCACGACTCCAACCAAGAAAATAGCCATCAGATATTTGAGGTCAAACTGCGTGAATACTGCGACCGCGGTTGTTAGCGCTATCCTTGCTGCTTCCGCGATGCCTACCTCGCTAGGCGTAATGACACCAAGCGTGAAATCTGGAGCTTTGAAATGGAGCACCGCGAAAAAGAATGAAGATAGCAGAACCGCGGTGAGGGGGCGAAGCGCGGTGTAGAACATTCTGAATACAAGTCCGCGAAATACGATTTCCTCCAGAGAGCCGATCAGGAACGAAGCCACTGCTGCGTCGAGTAATCTGGAAAGGATTGATTCTGTGTTCCAGGTAAATTCAAAGGCTCCTGTGAGAGTATTGAACCCGTAGATGATTAGAATCATCGGAATGCCAATCGAAAACCAAGTAAGGAAAGTCTTTAGGGCAGGTCTGGAAAAACCGATAGCCTTCCAGTTCGTTAGCCGACACTGGATGAATAGATAGGGTAGCAAGCAAAGCACACTAAGCCAACGCGCTCTATCCAGGAAATTTGGATACGGCTTTCCGGCTAGGTAGCTGCTTCCATCCGGATCTACCGCATGGGTTATCTTGAAGGCGATCAAACTTAGTATCGCTCCAGAAAGGATTGAGCCGAAGTAGAGGAGGCAGAGAAGCCAGATGCCCTTGAGGGAAGATTGTTCGGGCGTGAGCCCGTAGAGCATGTGCTTAGAGTCGCGTTTCATTGCGTTTCGAATTCACCACCGTCTAAACGTTTCAGGACCTTAAATCCTGCAGCCTTGGCGTTACTTACGCTTGGCTTGACGTTTATTTTTGCCTGGGGAGCAACCAGATTTGGGCAAGACTCTATTGCTTGCCCGCATTTTGGGCACTCCTCAGGGGTGGGTTCGTTCGAGGCGATACTGATCTCGACCTGGCCTTTGCAGAGTTTGCACTTTCCAGATTTAGGCCTGAATCGCCGAAGCGGCATCGTATGAATTGTTAATTGGTCGCTTGGACCAATCCGGCACGAAGTTGCTCTGCCAGCATCAGATCTTGGATGTACTGATTAGCGGAGAATTGGCCGTACAAGTTTTTGAGGGATTGCTCCACCTCTGTATATTGTGGGTCGTCCTTCGATACTTCAGGAACGTCCTTAGACACGACGTAGATGAATGCGCCTTTGTTTTCGCCGTCGAGGCGAACGAAGTCAGAAACGTCGCCCGGTTCCAGATTCAACATAGCAGAGAGAGCTCTGCGGTCCAGACCCTCTGCTGGCTCGGAAAGTGTGAAGTCGTAGTAGGAGCCAACGGTCATGCCTGCTTCTTCAGCAGCGGTTCCGAATGAGTCTTCGCTTTCAGAAGCTTCCTCAAGCTTGCCCTTCAGTTCTGTCGCATAATTCGCTCGGGCTTCGCGGTAAAGTTCTGCTCTGACATCGAGCGCCACGCGGTCCCGGAGGTTTTCGAAGGAAGGAACGACAGGAGGAATAACTTGGTTGTAGAAAAGAACGAGCGTCTTGTTCCCGTGCTGGATCGGCTCGGAGTAGAAGCGACTCTCAGTGAGAGAGAATGCTTCGCCAACTACGTCGCGGCCCCAGGTAGTGCCAATGGGCGTTTCGTTGGCTGCGAAAGAGGAGGCGGTCTTTACTTCAGCGCCGAGCGAAGAGATGGCGTCTTCGAGGGAAGCGGAATCGCGGCTAAGCTCCTTGTCTACGATTTCGACCACGAGGTCATGGGCTTTTTCGGAGGCGATTTCGCGAGCCTGCTCGAGGCGGAGATCCGAACGAACAGCCAGACGAGCTTGTTCGAAAGTGATGGTTGCGGGAGATTCTTCGCCTTCTGGAGCGGTTGGCTGATAACGCTCGATGTTGGCTTCGTAGTAGTTGATTAGCTCGTCTTCGGTCGGCTTGATCTCTTCAACGTAATCGTTGGCGTCTACTTCTATGTAGTCCACGACGCGACGCTCAGGTGTCTGGTAGGTGAAGCTAAAATCTTCGTAGTGCTTGCGGAGCATGTCCTCGGTGATTTCCACTTCAGGCGTGTATGAACTGAGGTCGTACTCGGCGAAAAGGATGGACCAGCTGGCCAAACGCTGGGCGAGGCTGTCGAGGATTTCAGTTTCGTCTACGAAGCCTGCTCCACGCAGTACAGAGTAGACCTTGTTGATCCGGTAGTCGTCCACCAATACGCGACGTAGGTCGTTTTGGCTAAACGCTCCGAAGCTCAAGCTGTCCACGATCATGTTGTAGGCTTGTGGGTCGAATTCGCCGCTAGCGTTTTGGAATGCTGGCAAGGTTTCGATGAAGGCACGGAGTTGCTCGGTCGTAGGTTGGGGGATCGAGTGCTCGTTAGCAATGTGCAGAACGGTGGCCCGCTCGAAAGGAAGTGTTTGGCTGGCGCGAGAGTTTCGGTTCAGAGAAACGCTTAGCTGGGCGTCTTGCTGGAACTGAGTTCTAGCAGCTTCCGTGTTCAGAGGCGTGTCGAAGAAATACAGGTCGGCGGTCTTCTCGTCGCGGCCGCTCATGGGGCCTTGGTTGCCGATCGTGAATACGAAAGCCACCACGAGGACGACGAGCAAGATGATGAATACGACGCGGAAATGCTTCTGCAGATTGATTTGTAGCCAGGAAATCATAGGGTAAGTGATCGAATGAAGGCGGCTAAACTAGGCTTGGCGCCTAAGCTGTCAATGGGCAAAAGACCGCTTTACCGAGAGGAAGGTCCCTCGGAAGCCGCTACTAATTTCCCCGGATTTCCGAATCTCGCTCGATCGCGTCAAACACATCGGCAAGCGAGGTGTTCTGCAGGCTATTCGCGCGAGCCTGGTCGACCATCTTATGGTAGGCTCTGACGACTGGGTCGTTGGCGTCGAAATTGTCTTCGCTCGGGTTCTCCCCGTACGATTCGAAACTCTTTTTGAAGCTGAGCAACTGTATCTTCTCTAGCGGGCGAGCTGGCTGGTAGCGGTAGGCATTGTAGAGATCTTTCTCCTTGGCTGGGAGTACCGAAAGAAATCCAAGTTCGGTCAGGCGATTTAGGGCAGCCCCTGCCAAGGGACGAGGTAGGTTGTTTGTCTGTGCCATTTCGCTGCTCGAAAGCGCTTCTCCGCATTCTTTGAAGCGTCGGCCAACTTGGGCTAGCAGAAGCAAGCAGAGGCTTTCTTGCGAGGATTGGCTCAGTTCATCCCAAGCAACCTGTCCGCTCTTGAAGCGGGCGTTTTGGACGGCGAAAGAAAGTCTGCCGCCCAGAAGCAGGCAAATCCAGAAGGTGAAGAGCCCGATCATTAGGACGGGCAAAAGGGATAGCGAACCGTACAGCGTACGTTGCATGGCCACTCTCTCCACGTAGAGGAAAGCAAACGCGTTGTTGGCTGCGAAACAGCTGACCGCGAAAATGCCGCCTACGAAAGCGGCCCGCCACTCGACTTGGGTGTTGGGGATAAAGCGGTAAAAGAGGGCAAGCAAAGAGGAGAGGGCCAGGAAACTGGCGAGTTTTGCTCCGTAAGTGGCCAGCCAGCCGTTTACGGTTTCGGATCCAGGAATCCCTTCCGTGAGGTGGATGAATTGGGTGTTCAGCTTTATCAGCTCGGAAACCGCAAACGCGATGCCCGCGAAGACCAAGACAGTACCGAGTGTAACCACGGTCCAATACAGTATGATCCGAGTGACCAGCTTACGTCCTTTTGAAACGCCCCAGATGTCGTTGAATGCATCCTCGATGGTGATGAAAAGTTGGATAACGATAACTCCAAGCACCAGCGCTCCTCCCAATCCGACGGCGCCCGATTGGCTCGCGGATATGAAGTCCGCAATCATTTTACTCAGACTGCCATCTTCGGGAGCCGTCTCGTCTTGAGACAAGTTTACCTGAGGTGCGATGTAGGAGACTATCTTCTCGATGGTATCCTGGGCCATGCCCGGTTCTGCTTGATCCAAGACGAATCCGGAGATCAGGACCGTTAAGGCAATCAGTGGACCGAGCCCAAGGAGCGAGCTGAAGCTCAAGGCAGAGGCTCGGGCAAGTATCCGGTTTTCCTTTATTCCGGAAACGGTAATCGAAACTACGCGAGCGATCGCGAAAGCCAAACTACGTCTCCGGGAGAGGGGTTCCCCGTGGTGTCGCCACATCTCTCTTTGGAGGTGACGACCCTGGGCTACGATTGCCTGTAAGCGTGGATTCATGGAGTTTGCGCAACGGGAAGTCGAATCGCCTCCCTGACGAAGCCTACGCTAGGAAAAAGACGTAAACGTATCCAAGGATCCCTCCCAGCCCGAGTATCGTGCAGGCGATCAGGAAGCGAATTTTGATTATGGCACTGCTGAAGTAGATGGCCGTCATAAGCATTAAGTTACTTATGAGCAGTATGGGATCCGAGCTTGCCCAAAAGAGCAACGTAAGGAGTCCGGCACCAATTGCAGCCCTGAATCGCAGGAGAGGGTATATTTCCGTAACCTGCAGAATTAGGACGACCACCATGATCAAGTCGAACGCCCCGAGGATGAGATACGGGCTTTTGACCATCACCAACGCGTCCGCTGTCATGACGAGATCCTTCTCGAGGTATCCCATCGCGAGAGCGGAACACAGGAAAAACAGGGTCAGAAATCTTAACCCGAAAAACGCTACAGCTGCCTGCTTTTCGCGGGGTGACTTTCCGCTGGGATCGGCGGTGCGACCCTCGGCTTGGGCGAGCATCTGAGTTACGTCGAGCTTGCTCGGCTTCTCCTGCTCTTCGTCCTTCTTTAACTTGCGCTTTTCCTTCTTTTCCTCGTCTGCGGATGGATCCTTTTCGACCTTTTCCCCTGAGTCGCCCTCGGTCGTTTCTTCCTCGGCATTGTTCTCGGCGGCTTCCTTAGCAGCAGCCTCCTCTTCCAGACGCCTCTTCTCCTCCTCGGATTCCTTGGTCCGCAAAGTGAGCTTTCGCTTTGGGGGGAACAAGGTCTCCATAAGCTCTTCGTTGGAAGAGATCAGGAGCCAAGACTCGGTCTCGATGTCGTAAAAGTAGGCGTTAGCGTCTAGCTTGTTGGCCTCGATCAAGGATGAAATCTGGTCGATGTCGAACGGGCCGCTCGCATCTTCATCGCCTTCGCGTCGAATGTAGTATTCTCTCATGGGCTAGGGAAGTAGCCCAATGAGACACTTGCTTAAGGCACTTTGTCAAGGCGCGGGAAGGGCTTCGGCCCGCTATTACATGCGGGACAAAGTAGGAATTCCTAAGAGCTTTAGGCCGCTTTGCAGTACGACTAGAGTGCGTTGGCAAAGCAGTAGGCGTCTGGACTGCACGTCTACCTCGGGTACAATCACCTTGTTCGCACTGTAGAAGCTGCTGTATGCGCCAGAGAGCTCGAAGAGGTAAGAGCAGAGCAGGTGCGGACGCAACTGTTCGATCGTGCTCTGCAGCACACCGACAAAACTGATTATCTTGTTTGCGAGAGCTATTTCCTCCGCCGTTTCGAATTCCGAAGCCTTGCTCTCGAGGTCTTGGAGTTGGGAATCGTCGAGTTTGCGGAAAATGCTTTGGATACGGGCGGCCGCGTAGAGGAGGTAAGGAGCGGTATTGCCTTCAAAGGAAAGAAGCTTGTCCCAAGTGAATATGTAGTCGCTGGTCCGGTTGTTTGAGAGGTCGGCGTACTTGATGGCGCTTACTCCGATGACTTGCGAGATGTGGGCTAGCTCCTCCTCGGAGAGGCTGGAGTTCTTTTCGCGCACGATTTTTGCCGCTCTCTCCACGGCCTCATCGATGAGCTGCCTGAGTCGGATGGGGTCGCCAGAGCGAGATTTGATTACCTTACCGTCCTCGCCGTTGATCTTGCCGAACATAACGTGGCTAAATTTCGGCATGGTGCGGCCGGTTTTCTCAAACCATTTCTGGGTAGTCAGGTCGAGTTGCTCGAAGTGGTCCTTTTGACGATCGTCGGTCACGATGACGACGGACGTAGCTTTGAAATGCTCGGTCCGGTAGAGCATGGTAGCCAAGTCGGTAGTCGCGTAGTTGGATGCTCCGTCTGACTTGCGGATAATAAAAGGTTGCTTGGCGAATCGTGAGTGCTCCGGATGGAAAACCACGACAGCTCCCTTGCTTTCTTCGGAAAGGCCGGCGTCATTTAACTCCTGATACACTTGCTCTACCTTGTCGCGGTAAAAGCTTTCGCCGAGGTAGCAGTCGTAATTCACATCCAGCTCTTTATAAATCGTCTCCAGTCCCTGGATACTGAGGGCGTTGACCTTTTCCCAAAGTTCGATGCTTTCCGGTTTGCCAGCCTGGAGATCGACAAGCTCTTGGCGGCATTCTTCTAGGACCTTTTCGTCATCTGCTAGCTTACTTCCTAGCTTATAGAGTCTTTCTAGCTCCTCGAGTGGGTCTTTTTCCAAGGCAGCCTCATCGAGGTGGCGCTTGTAGGCGTAGAAGAGTTTTCCGTAGGGAGTACCCCAGTCGCCGATATGATTGTCACGCACCACTTCCGCTCCGCAGAATTCGAGCAAGCGGCAAATGGCTTCGCCGATCACGATGGATCGGATATGCCCCACGTGCATTTGTTTCGCTGTGTTCGGAGAACCGTAATCGACTACGACCTTTTCGCCGGAGTTGAGGGTTCCCGCCGCAGCTCTAAATGATTCCCCGTCCCGGAAGGTGGATAGCCAGGCAAGTTGGAAGCTGGGCTTGAACTTGAAGTTGATGAAACCGGGACCGGCGATCGAGATATCGGCTTTGTCGGAAAGTTCTTCGTTCTCTTGCAGTTTAGCCACCAAAGCTTGGGCGATCTGGCGGGGATTTGTTTTGGCGCGCTTCGCGTAGGGTAGGGCACCGTTTGCCTGGAGGTCCCCGAAACGAGGGTCGGCTGAGCGTATTTCCGCTGAGAAGGTGTCTTCGAGCCCGGCAGAAGCGGCGGCTTCCTGCACGAGCGAGTCAATTTTTTTGGCGACGTCGAACCAGTCTTGCATAGAGCCGGTTACAAAATCCTGCTCGGGCGGGCGGGCAAGCCTCTAATCGCGCCCGAGCGAATGAAAGGGTGAAATCTGAGCAAGTATTTCCTCTATAAACCCTTCGGCGCATTCCTTTATTTAGGGGTTCCGTTAGGGGCTTGACACGTGTGGCATAATACGCTCTTCAAAATTGCCGCTTGGGCGGGCGCGTGGGCTGAAACTATAGACCATGCTTTCGCGTAAGTCCAAGAGTGTCAATGGTGTAGGTGATTCCTTCTTAGCGGAGATGTCCGCGGGTTTCGTACTGCCGTTGTCGCAAACGGCTTACAATACGTTCCCGTTCAATCCATATGGTTAGAAAAACCTTAAGCAGCCGTCGTTTTATCAAGCCGAGCTACGCGTACCTTATCGAAAAGAAGCGCGAGGGCCAAGAATTCACTAAGGAGGAAATCAGGTATATAATCGATTCTATCTTGGATGGAGAGATGCCGGACTTCCAGATGGCCGCCATGGCCATGGCTATATTCTTCCAAGGCATGTCAGCTCAGGAGACGGCAATACTCACTGAAGAAATGATGCTTTCTGGCGAAGTGATCGACCTCTCGCACATCGCCAAACCGAAGATAGACAAATATTCGACTGGAGGAGTAGGCGACAAGACTTCGCTCGTGCTCGTTCCTCTCGCAGTAGCATCCGGAATCGTAATTCCAATGATGGGAGGAATCGATCAGGACTTCGCAATCAGCTCTCTGGACAAATTGAGCGCAGTTCCTGGTTTCAAGGCAGACATGGATATCGATCCATTCGTCGAGCAACTCGAGCGTATCGGTGGCGCCATGGTTCGCCAGAGTCCCGAGCTCGCTCCGGCGGATGCCAAGTTGTACGACTTACGCAAGAAGACCGCTACTATTCCAAGTTTACCGCTTATCACCGGAAGCGTTCTCTCCAAGAAGTTGGCTGAAGGGGCAGAAGGCCTCGTCATCGACGTCAAGTGGGGGAATGGCTCATTTATTCGCGATTTGGAACAAGCAAAGCAGTTGGCTCGCAGCATGACTCGCGTCGGACGCTCCATGAAGCGTCGTTGCGTTGCTTTGGTAACCGACATGAACCAGCCTCTCGGCGATACGGTTGGCACTTCTCTCGAATTGAAGGAAGCCATCCAGCTCCTCAAGGGGGAAGGGCCAGAAGACTTGCAAGAGCTCGTGCTCAAGCTCGGGATGGAAATCGTGCGTCTCGCTGGTGTTGCTGGATCGACACTTTCGGCCAAGCAGACTGTCCAGCGTCACATCGAGGACGGCACTGCTCTCGAGAAATTGAAGGAGATAGTGGCTGCTCAAGGTGGCGACACTTCCTACATCGATGATCCCGATAAGTTCCCGAAGGCTCAGCACATTCGCAAGTTGCCCGCTCCTAAGCGTGGCTACGTGCACACCATCAACGCGGCTCAGATTGCGAAGGGTGTTCATCTCCTAGGCGCTGGCGCAGGCGAAGATGGAAACATCGACTACGCAGTGGGCGTGTCCGAGATCAAGAAGGTCGGAACCCAGGTCAAGCAAGGCGAACCGTTGATGATGATTCATTACAACGACGAAGCTAAGCTCGAGCAGGCGCTTGAGTACTTCAAGGCTGCCTACCGCCTCGCTCCGAAGCGTCCGACTCCGCCACCGCTCATCGTCGAGCGAGTTGCGTAGCCTGCCACTTCCAAACTTTTCCAAAGCCAGTCGCTTCCGCGGCTGGCTTTTTTCGTTTTTTAATGAGTATCCTGTTTCTTCCCTTGATCTGGTTGGACGGGGCGGGTTTTTCACATCTCCCTCGACCGGTCTAAATCCTTGAATTATTCGAAGTTAGCTGACACTAAGCGAACCCCATGAAGCAACGCACGATCCTGCGCGAGGTCTCCATCAAAGGTGCATCCCTCCATACTGGCGATAAAACACAGCTTACCCTTAAGCCTGCCCCAGCGAATTCCGGCATCATCATACGCCGTGTCGATTTGCACGATAAGCCTATTATCAAGCCGCATGTTTCCCAAGTTACCGATTTGGTAAGAGCTACTACCTTGTCGTCTGGTCATGCCAAGGTCCACACCGTCGAACATATCTTGGCCGCTTTGCACGGGATGGGTATCGACAACGTGGAAATCGAAATGGACGCTTCCGAGCCTCCGATCCTCGATGGATCTTCGAAGGGCTTCGTTAATCTTATCCTCGAGGGGGAACCGGTAGAGCAGGACGCGGAGCGAGAGTGTTTTGTCCTCGATCAGCCCATTTCGGTTAGCAAAGGAAATTCTTCGCTCATCGCTTTGCCCTACGACGGTTTCAAGATCTCTTGCACCTCCGCTGACGACCGTGGCATCCACACTCAGCACCTTTCGATCGAGATCGATCCGGATGTGTTTGCTACGCAGATCGCAGCAGCCCGAACCTTCACCGTTTACGAAGACATTGAGGAGCTGCTCAAGCTCGGCAAAATCAAAGGGGGAAGCTTGGAAAACGCGATCGTGCTCAAGGATGACAAGATAATGTCCAAAGAGCCGCTTCGTTTCGACGACGAATTGGTGCGCCACAAGATTCTGGATGTGATTGGAGATGTTCTGCTTCTGGGGAAGCCTCTCAAGGCCCACATCGTAGCGGTTCGCCCTGGGCACGCTGTGAATTCGGAGCTGACGGCAAAGTTGGCGGAGCGAATGGAAGCCCTTGCCAAAGGTGGGGCACAAGTCGCCAAGGCGAAGCCGAAAGAAGTCCGAATCGAAGAGGAAACCGAGCTCGATATCCGCCGCATCATCGAGACCCTCCCGCATCGCTATCCGTTTCTTATGGTAGACAGGGTGGTCGAATTCCGAGGGGAAAACGAACTGACCGCGATCAAGAACGTTTCCATCAACGAGCCCTTTTTTCAAGGACACTACCCGGGACAGCCGATTATGCCGGGCGTTCTGCAGGTCGAAGCGATGGCTCAGGCGGCTGGAATTCTTATGCTTCGCGCCACCAAGCAGGAGGGGAAGACAGCGGTCTTCATGAGTGTCGACAAGGTGAAGTGGCGTCGAAAAGTCATCCCCGGCGATCAGCTCCGCATCGATATCAAGCTACTTAAGATCATGCGCGGAAAGATCGGGACTGCTTCAGCTACCTGTTATGTGGGCGACGAGGTCGCGTCTTCAGGCGAGCTGAAATTCATGATTCTCGACGAAGGCCAGGACTTCTAACCAACAACCTTTTTTATCTATGAGCGGAAATATTCACCCGACAGCGGTCATTGATCCGAAAGCCGAATTGGCTTCTGATGTGGAAGTAGGTGCGTATGCTGTGATCGGACCCCAAGCAAAAATCGGTTCCGGCACTAAGATTTGGCATCATGCTTCGATCTGGGGCAACACATCCATTGGCAAGGATTGCCAGATATTCCCTTTCGCCAGCATCGGCATGCAAACCCAGGATTTGAAGTTCAAGGGCGGAAATCCGGGAGTGAAGATTGGAGACCGTAACGTTTTTCGTGAATACGTATCCATAAATGCCGCTACAAATGATGGCGATTTCACAGAAATCGGTAACGACAATCTTTTGCTAGCGTACGGACATGTCGGTCATTGCTGTAAGTTGGGTAACAATATTATAGCCAGCAATGGGGTGGCCTTTGCCGGACACGTAGTCGTGGAAGATCACGCCGGGATTGGTGGAGGCGGTACGGGTATTCACCAGTTCTGCCACGTCGGGCGGCATTGCTTCATCGGCGGCTGTTCCAAGGTTGAGCAGGATGTTCCGCCTTTCATGCTCGCGGACGGCAATCCAGCGAAGATCCGCATGTTTAACAAGGTTGGCCTAGAGCGGGCCGGTTATACGCCTGAACAAATGTCTGCCATCAAATTCATTTTCCGGACTTTCTATCGTCAGGGACTGAATCGACAACAGGCGATCGAAGCCATCAAAAGTAGCTCTTTTGCGGATACGCAGGAGGCGAAGTCTTACATCGCTTTTGCGGAATCGTCCGAACGTGGTCTCGCGGGCGGCAACAAGTAGAGGCATGCTTTGGGCAGCCGATCTCAGAAAAGGTCGAGCTGCTCTGATTCCTGTTCCGGTTTGATCCGGTCGATCTCGAACTCACTTAAGCTCGGAACCGCCGGGTTTATCTTTTTGAGCTTTTCGTTGAACTGGCGGGCGACGAAGGGGGCGAAGTCGTCATCGCCTGAATGGGCAAAGAAATATGGCTTCTTGCCTTCTAGTATCCACTTGTTGATTACCGAGGCCCACTCGCGAAGGTATTTTTTGTTTTTGTTCGGATTGTCCTTCCCGACGAAACGGATGACAGGATGGTTGGACAGGCCGACCTTTCGAATCGGCATCTGCGGCTTTCGCTCTCTCGCCTCTTCTTCGTCTTTGTTGTCGGGATCCGATGCAAAAAGGGGACGGGTGTCGAATATGGCTTTGTCGATGTTTAGGGTTTCTAGCAAATCGTCCAGCCGCTTCTCGTTGTCTGCTTTGTCGTACCAGCTGATGTGCCGTGGCTCGACGGCGTAGCTGAAGCTCTTGGGCAAGCTTTTGAGATAGGCACTAAGCGTATCCAAATGATTGATATTGAAGGAGGGCGGAAGTTGAAGAAATGACAGGCCTAGCTTATTTCCGTCCGCAAGTGCTTCGAGTACCCGGAAGAACGCTTTGTTTTCTTCACCCGCACCTTGGAGTCTACGTTCATGTGAGATGACCTTGGGAAATTTGGGGGCAAAACGAAAGTGCACGGCTGTTTCAGCCATCCAGCGTTCCACCGTTGCCATTGGCGGTAGGGCATAGAAGAGAGTGTTGCCTTCGACTGTGTTGAAGACTCTCGAGTATTCCCTCAACAGTTCGCTGGTTTCAGTTCCGGTTCTGAACACGCGCCCGATCCAGTTGCGATTCGACCATGCGGGGCAGCCGGTGAAGTATGGAAAGGGAATTTGCATAGAATCTGGAAGGATAAGCGCCAAAAAAAGAGGGGAAGCTTTTGAGCTTCTCCCTCTTGGGTTGAGTGATTACTTTTTATAAACTTCGGCTGGATCGAATACCCGCTCTCCTCCGTCGAATACAAGCTTGTCGCCGTCTAGCTTCCGGTAGAAGCAGGACTTGTATCCAGTATGGCAGGCGGCCCCGTTCTCTCCGATGTCTGCTTTGATAAGGATGACATCCTGGTCGCAGTCGGTACGGAGTTCCTTGACCCATTGGATTTGGCCAGAGGATTCTCCTTTTACCCATAGTTTTCCGCGTGAGCGGCTGTAGTAGGTGGCTTTGCCGGTTTCAATGGTATGATTGAGGGCTTCTTCGTTCATCCAGGCGAACATGATCACCTCGTTGGTATGAACCTCGGTGGTGATGCAGGGGATGAGGCCATTGCTGTCGAATTTGGGCTGCAGCTTCTGGCCGTTTTCTATCTCCTCGTGCGAGGTGCGTTCGTGGATGCATGTTTGTGACATAACGCGGGGAATCAATTGGAAGGTCGGGCATTTGTAAAGGCGCTTAAGACGGTTGGGGGCCCTGAATGGCCTAAAAGGCTACCAAAGTGGATTCATCACAGTTGGGAATCACTGCTATCAGCGGTCTGAAATTGATCTCCAAAAAATAGTAAAAGGGAGCCGCTGATTTATGGGCCGCAAGCCAACGTCGTTTTCACAAGGGATTTAGCGTGCGAAGCGGTCCGGCTTTGCGGTCTTTAAATAGTTCTAAGATGAAACTAGAAAAACTATCGGTTCGTAGGCGACTCCATGTGCTCTTGGGCGCTGTCGCTTTGCTTTTTATTGGAATGTCGCTGCTTTCCTCTCGTGTGACGAGGAAATCTGAAGCCATCGCAGACCAGGTCTTGGCCGATAGCCTCTTGTCCATGCAGAAAGAGAAACTGCAGGTCGCTTCTCATTCGATGGCTGTTTCGCTCGCTCGACTGATTGAAAAAGAAGAATCGACGGAATCGAAAATCGCGATCCTTCGCGAGGCGATTGATACCATTCGCTTTGAAAGCGACGAATCAGGATATTTTTTCATCTATCAGGATACCACTGTCGTAGCGCTACCGACTAAGAAGAATTTACAAGGGAAGGACTTAGCTGAAGCCAAGGATCCTGGTGGCGTTTATTTCATCAAGGAACTGAAAGATCGAGCCATTGAGGGAGGCGGCTTTGTATTCTACCAATTCGATAAGCCAGGCGTCGGAATCGTACCTAAGCTGTCCTATGCCGAGTTGATCCCCGGTACTGAAATGTGGATCGGAACGGGCGTTTATATTGATAACATCGCGACTCAGCAAGCAGCCTTCAACGAAGTCTTGAACGAGCAACTTCTGAAAGAGAGAATTATCTTTTTCGCAGTGTCCGGCTCCGTTTTTCTTTTCGTCGTTTTGCCGGTTTCGATTCGTATCGCAGTCAGTGTGGCTAAGCCTTTGGAGCTCGCCATGAAACGACTCCATGAAAATTCCGGTCGCATCCTTGGGTCATCGACCGAAATCGCAAATGCCTCGCAGACGCTGGCTTCGGGGTCGTCGGAGCAGGCTGCCTCCATTGAAGAAACGACCGCAACGGTTTGCGAGATCGCGAACCTATCAGACAAGAACGCAGAGCGGGCTGAGGACGCGATAGCATTGATGACGGCAGCGAACCGCTCAATCGGGGAGGTCAGCGAGCGTATCGATGAATTGCATCAATCCATGGATCAGATTTCCGAATCCAGTGCGGAAATGCAGGCGATCATAAAGACCATCGATGAAATTGCGTTCCAAACGAACATTCTAGCCTTGAATGCGGCGGTTGAGGCCGCCCGTGCGGGCGAGGCTGGAGCGGGTTTTTCGGTGGTCGCCGAGGAAGTGCGTTCGTTGGCCGGTCGTTCGGCGACTGCGGCGAGGGACACTGCTGGTTTGATCGAAAATTCTGTTGCGACAGTCGGGCAAGGGACGCGGGTCATGCTATCTGCGAGAGAGTCCTTTGCTGAGATGAGGGGCAAAACTGCCGAAGTCAGTGGAATTCTTTCGGAGATCGAAGGGTACTCGAAGGAGCAGTCCAGTGGAGTGCGGGAGGTTAATTTGGCCAGCGAGCAAATGAACCAAGTGGTTCAGGCAAACGCTGCGCATGCGGAAGAATGTGCGGCGTCTTCCGCTCAGCTCAATAAGTCTTTCCGGGATTTTGGCGAAGTGATCAGTCTGATCGAGAAGGTCGTCGAGGGAGCGCAAGCTGGGCGAGCTAGGGCTGATGGAGCAGGAGATCTTGATGAATCTTCCGGATCGCCGGTTCAGGTGGCGGCTCACGGTCGGATGGATCGCTTTGCATCAGTTGCGGAAGATTCGTGGGAATCGGGCGACTCTTTCCTGCGTTGAAGCCCTCTATCGTTCGCGTTTTCAGACCCTCAGGAATCTGAGGGTCTCCGAGATATCCTTGATCGTGGGCACATTGGAGGCCGAGGAGGTTTTTTCTTCCTCCCCGCATATTCTGAGGGCGTGCCAGCCCGAATTACGGGCGCCTTCGATATCGTGCTGCAAACTGTCTCCCACGTGGAGAATCTCGTGAGGGGCAAGGTTGAGCTCCCTTTGGCAGTGCTGAAAAATCTTCGGATCGGGCTTTTCGAATCCGATTTCGCTCGAAATGAACAAGGCGTCGAATTTGTCGGAGAACCCCGTTTCCTCGACGACCTGCCGTACGCGACTGTCCCAGTTCGTGAGGAGGGCGGTTTGGTAGCCGCGCTTTCTCAAAGCGTCCAGTGTGGCTGCGGCAGTTGGCTCGGCTCTCCATCTATCACCGTGAGAAAATTCTTCCCAAATATCCTCGAAGAGGGCGTCGAAGTCCTCGGGTGGTGGGGAGAAATGGGAGATGGATTCACCAACGATGGATTTCCAGTAGCTCCACTCCCTTCTTTCTCCATCTAGGATCGAGCGATCTTTGCTTACGCAGCGGAAAGCTCTCTTGAAGCCCTCCTGCAGCTGATCGGCTGGATAGGCCAAGCCGTGTCTTTGCATGACTTCGCGGTAAATGGCCCCTACGGAAGGATAAGGGTGGTAAAGGGTGTGGGCGGCGTCGAAGGTGACCGCTTTTATGCTATCGAACCGCATCTTTGTGAAATTGGAACCAGTTGCGGCCAGAATTGCGTTCAGTCTCCGAGACTTTTGATAAGATCGAAGCTGTAGAGCCCGGTGGCGTGTCCATCCGAGAATTTGAAGCGGATCGCGTAGTTGCCTACGAACTGCCAGCTCAGGACGCGTACTTGAGAATAGTCCTTACCGTGCTCCCCGCCGTGCAGGACACCTAGGATGTCTCTCTCTCCGGCGGTTTCCGCACTGGGAGAGGCGGCTCGAAGGACAGGGCTTTGTATGTAGGTCTCGCTTTCGTCATCCCAGAGAATGGCGATTTCATTGCCGATGAGCTGAATGTTTTTCGGAGGTTTCATGACTTGGTTGTGGCAAAGTGGGATAGGGTGGGGGCGTTCCGCAAGCAAGTTCGCAGGCCCACTTTTCGGGCCACTTATTCCAGTTGTTCGCGAGTTATTCACAGTCCGACGGAGGTAGGTGAAAATGGGGCCAAAAACGGCCCAGAAACCCCGGTTAACAACATGGCGATTTCGGGAGCGTTTCAGCGTGCCGAAATCGCGATTTCCCTCTGTGCCGAGGGAAAAAGGGCCTCAAACGTAAAACCGCTGTTAAGGAATGGGATGTGAATAACTTGTTGATAGTAAAAAAGGGGCTTGGTGGTGGAATTTAATTGAAAAGTGGGGGAAAGTGGGGACTTTTGGGGAAGTTCTCCACATTACTTCCGGAAGAAAAATTAATGAGCGCCTTGGGCAGACCAATTTTCGTTGGCAAACACCAACGAAACCTTGATTCGAAGAATCGTCTCACGATCCCTTCGAAATGGCGCTTTGATGGGGACACAGAAGACGTGTATCTGGCATTCCCGGACCCAACCAGCGGGTCGATCCATGTACTACCGCCTTCGCGAGTTCAGAAGCTCATGGAGTTGATGGAGTCTCAAAACCTGAGCGACGAAGATCTGTCCACTTTGCAGGACAAGCTCTTCTCGGAAGCTCATTCATTTGGCTGTGATAAGCAGGGCCGAGTCAACTTGACCGAAGAGTTGCTCGCTCATGCTGGTATCACCAAGGAGGTCATGATCGTAGGCCGCCTTACCGATTTTCGCATTTGGTCACCGGACAGATGGAGCTCCGTGGATCCGAAGGCGAACAACGACGACATGAGCAAGCTGATGAAGCTTGCTGGGATCTAAAGGAGATTCAGTCATGAAGGACCGCCAGACAATACTCTCTAGTTTAATGGAAACAGTGGGGCTCGCCCCGCGTAAGGGGCTTTCGCCGGGAGCCGGAAGGTTTCTCGGCATGGGAGGCTCTTTCGGAAAAGCCAAGATCCGGCACTGCACGACTTGGGATTTTGAATACAAGCTACCCCGAGTGCCAGGCAGAGAGCAATTCAACGACACCAGATTTCGCTAGCCGCCTCGAAGATCGCCCACACGATATGGAAGGACATGTACCAGTTTTAGCAACCGAGACGCTCGAGTACCTTGCTCCGCGTGACGGTGGCTTGTATCTGGACTGCACCTTTGGTGGAGGAGGGCATACGGAACTGATTTTGAATGCAGCGGATTGCACCGTGGTAGCCTTGGATCAGGACCCTCAAGCTGTGGAGCGTTCGAAGGAATTGAAAAGTCGATACGGCGACCGCTTTCACTTTCACCGCATGAACTTCGAGTCCCTCGATCAGTTGGAAGAGGGACCCTTTGACGGGGCCTTGTTCGATTTCGGGGTTTCGTCTTTCCAATTGGATCAGATCGATCGCGGATTCTCGTTTCGAGGAGAAGCGCCTTTGGACATGCGTATGAATCCAGAGGCGGGACGTTCAGCCGCTCAGTGGCTTGCTTCTGCCGATCGCTCGGAGCTCATTCATGCGATTCGCGGATATGCGGAGGAAAAGAATTGGAGAAAGATCGTTGATGCAATTGTGACTGCCCGCGGTAAGGGTGAGCTGAATACGACCACTCAGCTTGCTGATTTGGTAGTCTCGGTAACGCCAGCAAGAATTCGCTTCTCATCAAAGATACATCCCGCGACCAAAGTCTTTCAAGGAATCCGCATTGCGATCAATGATGAGATTGGAGTTATCGAACGCGGGCTGCCTACAGCCTTCGAACGCCTTAAGATAGGAGGCATCCTTTGCTCGATCAGTTTTCATTCTCTAGAAGATCGCGTCGCGAAGACGTTTTACCGTCGTTGGGCCGGAAGACCTGAAGGGGCAAACGATAATAGACCGCAAGATATGCGGGAAGTTCTAGCGGAACTACTAGGCAAAAAGCCCATCACCGCAACTGAATCAGAGATAGCCGAAAACCCGCGAAGCCGTTCTGCCAAGCTTCGTGTACTGAGACGCCTAAAGTAGCCGAAATATGAATACGGCATAAAAATGACCACGCCAACCATGAATGACTCGACAACCAGCAAAAGTAAATTAAACCGCCAGCCTCACTCTCAAAACAGTGGAGCTGTTCCTCTCGACGCTAGCCTTGATTGCCGGCTGGAGACGACTGTCGGAACCGATTCTCCCACCATTGCTTTTAAACCCTTTGATCGCACTTTCAGGCTCCCCGCTCGACGCGTGTAGCTTGGCGAATACGAAAAATGAGTAACCGCACGACTCGAAAGAATACCCGCGTTAATTCGCTACTCAACAGAATCATTTGGCTTACCTTCTCACTCTTCTTGTTTGTAGGAGCGTTTGGCTTGGCCACCGTTTATCTGCGGCATGAAGCTGCTGTGCTCGCCAACCAGAATAAGGCGCTTTACTCGGGCATCTCCGAACAAAAGCGACACATCGCTGAGCTCGGAGCTGTACTTGCTCGGCAAACGACTCGAGATGAGCTCAAAGACTTGAACAAACAGTTTAAGCTGGGGCTTCGCATGCCGCGCGACACGCAGATCGTGCATGTTCTGGAGGATCCAACCAAGCGACTCTACGAGAAGCAATCTCAGTCTATGGTCACGGTATCGACTTTTTAATCACCTATGGCTAGCCGTCCAGGAACTAAGTTTAGATTTTGGATACTCGCTCTTCTTTTCTTCTGTGGATATGGAGCGATAGGCTACCGCTTGGTCGAACTGCACGCTTTCAAGAGCCCCGAACTGGTTGACGAATTGGAACAGACTCGGTTTCGCGTTCTTCGCGAAATGCCGAGGCGAGGCGACATTTATGACATCAATGGAGAAATTCTCGCCACCAGTCATATTTTCCTAGAGGTCGGGGTGGATCGTCACGAGATCAAGCAAAGCGACTGGGCCAAAATACCCGCTATAGCGAAATCTCTCGATCTTCCTGTATCCAAAGTTCAGGAGGCGTTCGGTATGGTCAACGGGCGCATGCCGGATAATCTGAAGTCAATCAGCCCTCGTTGGGTTCGCCTGAAGCGTCGGGTCGAGCCACGCTCATTCGAAGGATTGGCTCAAATGGGGATCCGTTGCGTTACGAGCACCAAGAGCTACGAACGTGAATATCCTCAAGAAGGCCTTGCTGCTCACGTTCTTGGCTTTGTTCGTAAAGACGGCCAAGCCGCGATGGGAGTGGAACGAGAGTTCAACTACTACTTGAGCGGAGAAGAAGGTTGGACTGAGACTGAAATTGGAGCCGGCCGCCGCGAAATGGCTCAATTCAGAAGGAGGCAGGTCGCCTCTACCGATGGATTTAATGTGGTCCTAACCTTGGATTCTTATGTACAGGATGTAGTTGAAAAGGAACTAGCTGAGATTGCCAAAAAGTATAAGCCACAGGCTGCTACTATTATTGTTTCCGATCCTTATACAGGCGAGATGCTTGGATTGGGGAACTATCCGAGTTTCAACCCGAATACGTATTCTGAATCTGACGACAACTCCCGTAAGAATCGTGCCCTCACAGATATTTTAGAGCCCGGGTCCACTTTTAAGATCGTTGCCGCCGCAGCAGCTTTGGAAGAGCGCGTTGTAACTGTAGATACGGAGATCGATTGCTCGGAAGCCTATGCTGTCATGCCAGACGGTTATCGAGTGAGCTTGCCGGGCGATGATCATGCAATGGGCGTTTTGACCGTTGCTCAGGTCATTTCGAAATCTTCCAATCGCGGTGCCGCCCATCTCGGCTTCAAGCTAGGGGACGAGAACTTTTACGATTGGGTCGAGCGTTTCGGATTTGGCGAGTACAGTGGCTTTGGCCTCGGTGTGGAATCCAGAGGGATATTGAATCCGCCTGATAAGTGGGACCGCTTAACTTTGTCCCGCATGACGATGGGCCACTCTATCGCGGCGACGCCGATCCAGATCCACATGGCGACCTCTACTCTTGCCAACGGAGGGGTGCTAATGACGCCTCGCGTGGTGGCAGCTATAACTAATTACGATGGGGATGTCGTGGCGGAGTTTGGTCCGCTTCCACGCCGGAAAGTCTTTTCCAGGGATACGGCGCGTACAGTTACGCAGTTGCTTGAGGAAGCGGCTTCAGTCCGTGGAACAGCTCGTAAAGCGGTAGTGGAAGGCTATCGCGTGGCGGGTAAAACCGGTACGACGCAAAAGATCGTGGGCGGCCGCTATTCACAGAAGGAGCACGTCGGATCGTTTACGGGATTCTTTCCCGCAAATAATCCACAAGTTGTTATCACTGTGATAGTTGATCGGGCTAATGTTTACAATAGCCAAGGCTACCGGATGACGGGTTATGGAGGTACTGTAGCAGCTCCATCTTTCAGCAATATTGCGAAAAAGTTGATCCCGCACTATGCTATTTCACCGTCCACTTCAGTGGATGGCTTCGCGAACCTGCAATCCTCAACCCTCCACAACGGGAGCAATTGATCGAGTGGTCGCGGTTCTCGGAGGAAACAGTCGCCAATAAGGCGAGTCGCACGGGTACGTGAACGTAAATCTACAGATGCCAACCAAAGCGAAAAAGCTAAGCGCAATTTTGGGACCGAAGTTTGCCAAAGCCATGAAGGGGCAACCGGATCCTAAAATCGAGCGTCTGGCGATCGATAGCAGGCGAGTAACGCCCGGCAGCCTGTTTTTTGCATTACCTGGATTGAAGGCGGACGGGAACTCATTCGTCGACGAAGCGATTTCGCGTGGAGCGGTCGCGGTGATCTCCTCGCAACCCCGTCGATTCCGCAGCAGCAAGACCGCCTTTGTCACCATTGAAAACCCTCGCCAAACATTGGCAGCGGTAGCCCGTGAGTTTTATGATAAACCAGACGAAGCTCTTTCCTTAGTAGGGGTGACGGGGACGAACGGAAAAACGACCGTGACCTATCTGGTGAAGCAGATTCTGGCCAATCTCGGACAGCGTTACGGATGCTTGGGTACGATCGGGTACGATTTGGTCCGCCGGACCGTTCCCTCTTTTCGCACGACTCCGGAGTCCTTGGATCTTTGCGATTTACTCAACCAGATGAGGGGGTTCGAATGCCGCGGGGCGGTGATGGAGGTTAGCTCCCATGGGATTGATCAACATCGGGTTGCGGGCTTGAAGTTTGAAGTAGCCGCCTTTCTGAATTTGACGCGTGACCACCTAGACTACCACGACGACATGGAGAGCTACTACCAAGTGAAGCGTAGTTTTTTCCTTGGTGAGCACGGGCCCCAGCCAAAGGTGGCGATCATGAACCTAGATGATCCTTATGGCGAACGTTTGGTATCTGAGGTTCCCGATGACGTTGAGGTAATTACTTTCGGAGAATCTCCAAAGGCGGACTATCGGGTTAGCCAGATTGCACTCTCTTCGGGTGGCTCTACTTTTGTCTTGAGTTGCCCCGATGGCGAATTCGAGGTGAACACTTCCTTGGTCGGTCGATACAATGTTAGTAATACATTAGCTGCCTTGGCCATTTGTGGTGGCTTGGGTCTGAATGTGACTAACTGCGTGAAGGATTTGAGTTCCTTTTCAGGAATCCCTGGCCGTATGCAGAAAGTGGAGGCAGGACAGTCCTCAACAGTTTTAGTCGATTATGCTCACACGGAAGACGCTTTGAAAAATGCTCTCAGCATGTTGCGCGACGTGACGACTGGAAAGCTCAGCGTTGTCTTCGGTTGCGGAGGAAATCGCGACCGTGGAAAGCGTCCCGCCATGATGCGGGTAGCCAATGAGTTGGCGGACGTTTCTTGGGCGACATCAGACAACCCTAGAAATGAAAAGGTGGAGGATATTTTCCAAGACATGCGCGAAGGCATTGTCGATGGCGATCGGGTTCATTTTGTCGCGGATCGTCGGCGGGCCATCGAGCTCGCATTGGAGTCGTGTGGCGAAGGGGATTGCCTCTTAATCGCCGGAAAAGGTCATGAGTCTTTCCAGGAGTATGGTGAGACGGTAATTCCTTTTGACGATAGAAAGGTGGCGATCGAGCTGATCGAGAATATGCGATTGGGAGGTCGGGCCTGAGTGGATACGATCGATGCGAGCGACTTTGAGTCTTGGACGTCTGGCCAATGGCGAAACGGATTCCCCAGCAAGATGGCTGGATTGGTGAACGACTCCCGGAAGGTTCAGCCGGGTTTCCTCTTTGCCGCTATCAAAACGCAGGCTCGCGACGGACACGATTTTTTGAATACAGCCTTGGAGGCGGGTGCTTCGGGAGCGATCGTAAATAGATTTCAAACGGAAGTTGAGATCCCGCAGCTTTTAGTTTCCGATGTGCAAAAGGCCCTCAGGGCTGCTGCTAGGGGATATCGCGAGACCTGGAAAGCCAAGGTGATCGGGATTACCGGCAGTTGTGGAAAGACGACTTGCAAGGAACTGCTCGCCTGCTTGCTCTCGGATAGCGAAACGCTCAGCACTCTCGGCAACTTAAACAACTTGCTGGGAGTTCCTATGAGTATTCTCAAGCCGCAAGGTCAGACAGCGGAGTTTGCGGTTTTGGAAGCTGGAATTTCCGAGCCTGGTGAAATGGAGCTACTAGAGGAGTGCATCCAGCCGGAAATCGGGATTATCACTTCGATAGGTCCCGCCCATCTACAGGATTTAGGTTCCGTCGAAGGCGTGGCGAAAGAAAAGGGCAAGCTACTAAAAGGAAGCCGTCTGGAAATCGCTTTTGTCGGCAGTACCTGTATGCCTTATCTGAAGCAGATTGACTGCTCAAAAGCTGTGGTCGTAGAGCCTGATGAGGAATTGTCCAAACTCTGGTCCTACCGTTTCGAAACTTCGGATGGCCGAACGCGCCATTGGCAGAATATCGAAGGCACTGTTCGGGAATTTGAATACGGCGGAACGGGAGCGGGCTTGGCATCAAACGCAGCCCTTGCCATCGCGGCGGCCTCCCATTTAGGCCGAGGTTGGGAGACTGTTGCCGAATCCCTACGGGATTGGCGTCCTGCCCAAATGAGAAACGAGTGGCGAAAGCTAGGGGACTGGAAAGTTTTCGTGGATTGCTACAACGCTAATCCGCTTTCGATGCGCGATTCGCTTGATACTTTCGTCCGAGAAACATCTGGCGAGGAAGCTCGATTTTACCTGATCGGATGCATGGAGGAACTGGGTGGCGAGTCCAAACGATTGCATGAAGAATTGGGGCGAGCTATTCCTTTCAGAAAACAAGATTTCCTGCTTGTGATTGGGGGCGAAGCGTCGAGCGTGTTGCACGGTATGAAATGCGCTGGGCGAGCGACAGATAATTGTATTGCGATCGAGACCGCGGAGGAGGCGACCGAACAGCTTCGGAACTTCTCCGGGAACGTCTTTCTGAAGGGAAGCCGCAAGTATCGGCTGGAGTCGGTGCTGCCTGTTTTGCAAGGAGGTGCGGCATGCTGAGTTATTTGGCCCAGTACGAAGAGTATTTTGGACCGTTTCGTTTGCTGCGGTTTATCACCTTGCGCACCCTGTTTGCATCGGGGTCGTCCCTAATGATTGGATACTTGTTAGGTCCTTGGGTGATCGCTAAGCTGAGATCTTTCAGCTTTCAGCAAAGTTTGCGGGACAAGAGTGAAGTCGGGCGTTTGGCCGAGCTGCACGAAGGCAAGAAAAACACTCCCACCATGGGTGGATTGCTCATCTGCTTAAGCGTTACGAGCAGCAGCCTGCTCTGGGCTCAATGGAACGTTTGGGTACTGACCGCTTTGCTGGTTTACGTGAGTCTGACTGCCTTGGGCTTCATGGATGATTTCCTGAAAGTCTCCAAGCGGAACAGCAAGGGTGTTAGCTCCAAGTTCAAGCTAGTCTGGCAAAGCATAACGACCGTAGTGGCCTTGCTGATACTTCTAAACCACCCGGAAAGCGCAGAGCTGACTCGAGAGCTTTGGCTGCCATTTTTCAAAGGTGCGGTGATCGAAAAGATGCCGTATTGGTTCCTGTTTATATTCCTTTTCTTCGTATTGGTGGGCTCGAGCAATGCCATCAATCTGACGGATGGGGTAGACGGGCTCGCGATTGGCTGCACTATTTCCGCGGCACTCGTTTACGCTGTGATGGCTTATGCTGCGGGTAATGCTATCATTTCTGATTATCTGCTAATATCCAATGTTCCCGGTGTTGGAGAGCTGACCATCATTTGCGGTTCTCTGGTGGGAGCAGGACTTGCATTTCTTTGGTACAACACGCACCCGGCGGAGGTCTTCATGGGTGACACTGGGTCGCTTGCTCTGGGTGGATTAATTGGCATAGTTGCCTTTATGGTGCATCAGCCAGTTACGCTAGTCATCGTGGGTGGCATTTTTGTCATGGAGGCGATGTCGGTTATTTTACAAGTGGCCTCCTTCAAGATGACGGGAAAACGGATTTTCCGTATGGCTCCCATTCACCATCATTTTGAGCTTAAAGGTTGGGCGGAATCGAAAGTGGTGGTCCGTTTTTGGATCCTATCGCTGATTTTCGCCATCGCAGGGCTGGGGACCCTGAAACTTAGATGAGCCTGCTGCATACAGATTTGCCTAAATGGCTTGCTCCTCTGGTTTCAAGTCCGGTCGCTATATTCGGCTCGGCCTCGAGTGGCCAAGCGGCGAGCAACCTGCTCGAAGGCTTCGGTTGCGAGTGCGATGTTTTTGATCAAAAGCATGGCGACCCAGCATTTTCCGTTTTCGACGAAACCGTTGCTGATAGGTACAAGCTGGTAGTGGTGAGTCCTGGCTTCCCAGCGGATCACCCGTGGCTGGAGGCAGCCAAAGCAGCCAAGTGTAAAGTCGTGCCGGAAATCGATTTGGGCGCTTCCATGTGGAAAGGCTCACTCGTGGTAATAACCGGTACGAACGGGAAGACCACTTTGACCGAATTCCTTAGTGCTGCATTCAGTAGCGCGGGGATCGAAGCTTACGCCTGCGGGAATATCGGTAGGCCGATATCCAGCTTGGTAGCGGAAGGCTGCAATTTAGAAGCTGTTGCGGTGTGCGAAGTGAGTTCATTCCAAGCTGAACTTTGCCAGCATCTTCATGCGGATTCGCTGCTTTGGACGAATTTCGACGAGGATCACTTGGATCGCCACAAGACCCTAGAGAACTATTTCCGGACCAAATATCATCTGGTCGATTTGCAACGAGGTGACGTCTTTCTTTTCGACGAAAGCGTGAAGGAATATGGCGAGCAGCTTGGTTTGGAGATTCCGGAAGGCGGCTTGGTAGAGGATACGCTTTCCGCCAGTGAGATGGGAGTCTCGGGCACTATTTTTGAAACATTGCCCGAGCGAAACACCTACCTAATCGCTCGATCCCTTTGGCTAAGCATGGGGCTAGATGAGGGCGAACTCATCGAAGCGGCCAATAATTTCAAGAAGAGCCCGCACCGGATGGAGCTCATCGAAAATCGAGATGGAATCTCTTTTTGGGATGATTCCAAATCCACCAATTTCCATTCTGTCTACGGCGCCCTAAAGCGCTTTGAAAATCCAGTGGTTTGGATAGGAGGCGGAAAAAACAAAGGGGGAGATCTGCAACGTTTTGCAAAGCGAGTTACGGGCCAGCTTCGCTCTGCCCACTTGATAGGGGAGACTGCGGAGGAACTTGCCGCAGCTTTCAGGGAGCATGAGCTCCCAACCCATGTCTACGAGGATTTAGACCAAGCAGTAGCCGGCGCCGTTGCAGACGCAGAATCCGGCACCAACATTTTATTAAGCCCCGGTTTCGCTAGCCTCGACATGTTCGACGGCTATTCGCAGCGTGGGGAAGCATTCCGAAGAGCAATCAGCCATTTGTCAGACCTATGAAACTATCAGCGTACAAGGAACTCGATTCGAGCAAGCGCGCCCAGACCCTGAGCCGCATTATCCTGATTGCGGGAGCGCATCTCGTCGTAATCGGAGGAGCGTACCTCGTGTCCACTTTTGGAGATAAGCAGGGCAACGACCCGGATTCACCATCCATGGCGGGAGTTGGGACCTGGTCCAACCGGAGCTCTGATGCCAACGCTCCGAGTGTCGATGCCTCATCGGGCACGCTTTTCGACTCTCGAGCAGGGGATCTTTCAGGCTACAATGCAGGCGATCCAGATCCAGTGCTTCTCGCGTCCGCCTCATCGCCCTCAAGCTCAAAGGCCCGCTATGCACCTCGGCGTCCAAGCGACTCGGGAAGCAGCAGCTCAAATTCCTCCACGCGTGCTCCTTCAACATCCACTTCCTCCAGCCAGGTTGACGACGATGAATTCTTGAGCCCGATCAACAGTTCGAGCGATGTACTCTACCCAGTGCGTTCGAGCTCCGCGTCGGAAGGCTTGTCCAAGACCATTGATTATAAAATCCAAAGTGGAGACAGCCTCTGGGGCATTTCCAAGCGGTTTAATGTGACCGTCGCCGAGATCACTGCCGTAAATCCCGGAATCAAGGCGAACGCAATTCGAGTCGGGCAGTCCTTGAACATTCCTCGCAACTCCACCACGGAGTCGATGGGACTGGGTGCTTCTAGCTCCTCCGATGCTTCCAAGAAGCCCGTCAACGGATCCATCTACACCGTGAAGGCCGGAGATGTGCTCTCCAGAATCGCCTCCCGTCAAGGTATGACTGTTGCTGAACTCAAGCGAGCGAATGGACTCAGCAATGACGTTATCCGCGTGGGGCAGGAGCTCGTGATCCCTGCCAAAAAAGCCAGTAGTGCCGATCTCGTTTCCAAGCAGCACAGAGGGCCGAAGGTAACAATCGAAGCGGGCGATACGATCGGAAAGATTGCCGCGATCTATGGTGTTTCACCAACTGAGTTGATGAAGCTAAACAACATCTCCAATCCGCGCCTGATCCGTATTGGCCAAACGCTTTTGATCCCCGAGAAGAATCCGACTCCAAGCACCGTCACGCCGCGTGCTCAAAGTACCGCTCCGACCCGTGCCAGCAATCCAGAGCCAACTCCGCGTCAGCCAACGCGAACTCTAGAGGACTTGCCTCCGCCTGCGGAGGAAACCTTGCCGACGCTTCCGACCTTGGACGACACATTTGGAGAAGAGGATTTGGAGGATCAGCCCCTTATTCAAATTTCCGAGTAGCGGCTTGTAGTCCATCCCACGCTACAGTCGCATGTCGAAAGCGAAGAAAAAAGAGCAGATTGGCCACAGTGGCGTCCTCAATCCAGCGGCGGTCGTGCTCGCCTGCGCCGCGATCCTGACGATCCTGGGAGTCACGATTCTTTTTAGCGCGAGCCTGCATATCCACAAATCTTCGCCTTACTACTTCATCGAGAAGCAAGCCATGTGGATCGGGCTGACCTTGCTTGTGGGATTGGTTATCCAATTGGTGAATCTCGACTGGATTCGCCGCTTTGTCTGGTTCGGCTATGCCGTGGGAATCGGCTTACTCTTGCTGGTTTTCATACCTGGCATCGGGACCACGATCAATGGAAGTCGCAGTTGGGTCCGTTTAGGCCCTATCGGATTTCAAGTAGCGGAGTTAGCTAAGATCGGCTTTGTATTTTTCATTGCCCACTACTTCAGCGTTATCCGTAGCGATAATCAGAAGTTCTTTCGAGGCTTCATTTACCCATCGATCGGTATGGCGGTTTACATCGGATTGGTGATAGCGCAGCCAGACCTCGGCACCGCCTTGATCTACGTGATGGTTGCGGTCGGATTGCTTTACCTGGCCGGAGTGAAATTGCTCTATCTGGTACCTTCGGTCACAGCGGGATTGGCCGGGGTCGTGGGGCTAATTTATAACGACGCCGAGAGATGGAGCCGGTTAACTGCCTTTTGGAACATGGAGGCCGAAAAAGCGGGCGATGCATACCAGGGTTGGCAAGCTCTGCTGGCTTTCGGGGCAGGGGGGATCGATGGAGTTGGTTTAGGCAATGGCCGCCAACAGCAGAGCTTTCTGCCTGAAGCCCATAACGACTTCATATTCGCCGTGATTGGAGAAGAGCTCGGCATGATCGCCACCCTCGCTGTAGTCGTGGCCTACTTTGTGTTATTTGTCGCTGGCATTTTGCATATCCGCAAGGCCCCTAACACCTATCAGTATCTGCTCGCAGCGGGAAGCGTATTGATGATATCGGTACAATCTATCCTGAACCTAGGCGTGGTAACTGGTGTGCTTCCTACCACAGGATTGCCACTCCCCTTTATCAGTTACGGGGGCTCCAACTTTTTGACGATGGGTATATTTGTAGCGATCATTTTGAATACGAGTATGGCTTGGAAGGGTCCGGTACTTCAGCAGTCGAAACGCAAACTGAAAGATATCGAAGGATGAAACGGGCCATCATTGCATGTGGTGGGACTGGCGGTCATATGTCCCCGGGAATCGCTTTGGCGGAAGAGCTCAGCTCGAGAGGCTGGGAGTGCACGCTACTGATTAGCAACAAGCAGGTCGATTCACGATTGGTTAGAAAGTACGGACAATTCAAGTACGACACCATCGATGGCAGACCCTTCTCTGTTCGTCCGGACCGGCTCGCACTTTTTTTGATCAGCCTGATGAAGGGTACTCTGAAATGCCGACGAATGATTCGGAGCTTAGAGCCTCAAGTCGTGGTTGGATTTGGCGGATTTCTTACCATGCCTGCTATGTTGGCTGGCTTTCTCGCTGGATTGCCAACTGTGATTCACGAGGCCAATCGCGTTGCTGGGCGCGTGACGCGCATCGTTAGCTGGTTTGCTCGCCGCATCTACTTACCTGAAGGTGTTCGCATACGAACTAAAAGATCTAGTCGTATCCGCTATTTGGGCATGCCAGTCCGAGACGAAATCGTGAGTATGTCGAAGTCTGCCGCTAAAGAATCGCTCGGACTGGATCCAAGCTTGAAAGTTCTAGCTATCATGGGCGGAAGCCAAGGTGCTCAGTCGCTCAACAACTGGGTAGAGACCAGCTTGAACGCGCTCAGCCAAAAGGAAATACAGGTTTTCTGTCTAACCGGAGACTCGTCTTCCGACAAAGTAGTTACTAAGAAGTCGCCTAAGGGAGGAGATATCAAACATGTCTTCCAAGGTTTCAGTGACGACATGGCCACAATCCTAAGTGCTGCCGATTTCGTGGTATCACGCTCTGGTGCGGGAAGCATCGCCGAGATGATTCGGTGCCGTGCTCCGGGAATCTTAGTTCCGTATCCATACTCTGCGGATGATCACCAGATCGCAAATGCTGAGAATTTCGAGAAATTGGGTTGCGGGATGCAGATGTCCCAAGAGTTCTTGGGTGACATGTTGGAAGAGATTAAAGAAGTGATTTACAACGAATGGTTGCTTCAGAAATTTCGGAAAAATCTCGAATTGGCGGATCGGGTAGATGTGCGAGCCTTTATGGCCGATGATCTGGAGAGCATCATTTCGAGTGATGGCTTGGATATGCTGGGACGCGCCCAGCGTCGTGTCGAAACATGATAGAGTCCCTTCCGGAACGTATCCATTGTCTGGGCGCGGGGGGAGCGGGGATGCTGCCACTGGCCATCTACCTGTCTGAAGTAGGACATATCGTTTCGGCCGAGGACGATGCTTTTGGCGAGCACGCGGAGACCTTGCTCCGTTCCTGTGGCGTATTGGTCCAGCCCTTTGACGAGGGATGCGAGGCATTGGTGTACTCTTCTGCCATCCCTCCCTCTCACCCCGCCTATCGTAAAATGCGGGAAGCGGAAAAACCTCTTTTAAGGAGAGGGGAATGCTTGGCTTTGATTGCTCAGGGTAAGCGACTTGTGGCGATATCAGGATCTCACGGAAAGACTACCACTTGCGCCATGCTGATCGATATTCTGGATACCCTCGGGTTTGATTTCGATTATCTATTGGGAGCTCTTTACGATAAAAAGGCGCCTAGCCGTTTTGCTGGCTCGCACTGGTTGGTCGCTGAAATTGACGAAAGCGACGGCACGATCGATTCCTTTTCGCCGGAGATTACTCTGATCTTAAATGTGGATCACGATCACCATGCACGCTACAAGACTGAGGGAGAATATTTTGCTGCTTTTGAGTCTTTGGCTCGGCGAACCTCTGGCACTGTCATTTTTGATGGATCTCTTAAGGAGCGACTTTGCCCTGATGTAGACTCGGCAGTGGATTGGGTCGGGGTGGGCGTTGATAGCGTGCTACACGCAAAACCAGCTGGAAGCGGCTGGACATGGCTGGGCCTGGAGGGGCAAAAAGCATTGCCAACCGTACTCCTCAATCGATCGGGAGAGATGAACTTTTATGACGCGGCTTGTGCATTGTTGGCGGCAAACGCGATGGGATCTGAAATTTTGGAAGGCCAAATTTTTGAAATGAATTCAGTCAAACGCAGGCAACGCTGCTGGTTTAATAGTCCGGAGACCCAGGTGTTCGAAGACTACGCCCACCACCCGCGGGAGATTCAGTCTTTGCTGGAGTGCGTGGAAAATGTGCCTGGCTGGCAAACTGTAGTTGTTTTTCAAGCTCATCGCTATTCGCGTACTAGAGAGCTAAAAGAGGAATTGGCTAACTCTCTCTCCCTCTGCGAAGAATTGGTGCTGCTCGATGTCTATGCTGCCAGCGAAGATCCACAAGAAGGCGGCATGGGGACTGATCTCTACGAAGCCTGCCGAAAAAGGAATCAACGCGTTTGCTACATTTCGGATAAGGTTGGTCCGATCGGGACTCTTTTTGCCAGAGCGCAACAGCCTAAGACTAGAATCATCTTTCTTGGAGCTGGCGTCGGGGACCAGCTAGCCCGGCAACTAAGCGATCTCCTCGCCGAGCAAGACAAACGATGGGGACAGTTCTATCGCTCCCTTGCCGAAGTTTCTTACTTCTCGCTTGCGATTAAGGCCGATGAACCGCTAGCCAACAAGACGACCATGCGAGTGGGCGGTACAGCGGAGCGCTATCTGGAACCGGCCTCGCTTTCCCAACTTCTCGCGGCGCTCAAGGCCTGCAAAAAGGCGGGGATTGAGGTTTTGCCGCTTGGCCGGGGATCAAATTTGGTAGTTGCTGATAGTGGAGTCTCTGGATTAGTGATCCGACTGAGTCATCCCTATTGGAGTCGATTTGAATTGCTAGGCGAGGGACGTGCCAGACTGGGAGCCGGTATGCGTATCAAGGCACTTTGCGGCCAGGCTGCCAAGGAAGGGCTGCAAGGGTTTGAATTCTTGGAAGGTATCCCGGGGAGTTTGGGCGGAGTACTTCGAATGAACGCTGGAGCGATGGGCGGATGGGTTTTCGATGTGGTCGAGTCGATCCGCTTCGCTACTCTCGACGGAGAGGTTCTTGAAGCGAAAAAAGGAGACTTGGATTTTGGATACAGGTACTGTCGCGAGCTAGAAGACGCGATCGCTTTGGACGCTGTTTTTGTATCCAAGGAGCAGAAGGGAGTCCCCGATCAGATCCGTAGGACGATAGATACCTATCAAAATAAGAGGAAGGAATCCCAACCTCGCGAACCGAGTGCCGGTTGTATTTTCAAGAATCCGGATGGAGACTCAGCCGGTCGGATCATCGACGAACTAGGACTTAAGGGGGCAGTTGTCGGAGGAGCGGAAATCAGCCAAGTCCACGGTAACTTCATTATCAATCGAGGTGGAGCGACGAGCGAAGATGTGGTGGAGCTTGTCAAATTTGCGCGAAAAGTGGCCAAAGAAAGAAAGGGTGTCGAACTCCATCCTGAAGTGCTTCTATTTGGCTCTAAATGGGAGGATGCCTTGAGATGAAAGACTTTCGAATTGCAGTTCTCTTGGGCGGCACCTCCGACGAGAGAGAGGTCTCATTGGGCTCAGGGAAGGCCGCCGCGGCAGCCCTCTCCAAATTTTTTGACGTGGATGTATTTGATATCCAATCCACGGAGCATTTGCCGGAAGGGCTAGATCCATCGAGACACGTAGTTTTCTCCACCTTGCATGGCAGTTTTGGCGAAGATGGGACTGCTCAAAAGCTGATGGATGACGCCGGCGTCTTTTATGCCGGTTGTGACGAAGCTTCGAGCCGTTTGACCTTCGACAAGGTCGCTACCAAAAGAATGCTCAGCGAGGCTGAAGTTCCTGTGACGGACGACCTCGTTTTTGAGGGCGGGAAGCTTCCGAGTGTCGACGCAGTGGTTAGTCGTTTGGGAAGCTCTGTGGTTATAAAGCCTGTGGATCAGGGCAGTAGCGTGGGGCTTATGTTTGCCTCAACCGAAGAACAGATCGAGGCGTCTCTCAAGAATTGCCTGAAAGGTCGTTGGTTGATCGAACCCCGCGTAGTTGGAAGAGAGGTAACGGTCGGGATTCTTCACAACAAGGCGATGGGCGTGGTTGAAATTCGTCCCAAGAGCGGGCAGTTTGACTTTACCAGCAAGTATACGAAGGGGTTGACCGAATACATCGCTCCAGCCGAATTGTCGGATGAACTGAGCGAGCGCATCCGGAATCTGGCTACGATTGCCTTTGAGGCATGCAACTGTCGAGACTTCGCCCGGATCGATTGTATGATCGATGCCGACGAGAATCTGTTTTTTCTTGAGATAAATACGCTCCCCGGGCTCAAGGAAACGAGCTTGTTACCCATGTCCGCATCCGTTTGTGGATACAATTTCGATGAACTTGTGCAAAAGCTTGTCGAACCCGCTATTTTGAGGTATAAGTCTCGTTAAACCAATCGACGAAATGGCCGCTCAGAAAACCAAGACAGCAACTCGCCGTAAGCGCAAAGCGAATACGTGGAAAGACATCGACCAAAGTGTAAAGCCGAAGGCGATGAGCTCCGCATCGGAGCGCCGAGTTTGGCTGGGCCGTGCCAAGTTTGCGGCAGTGGCATTATTCGTGGGCGCGATAGCGGCAGGTGGTATCTATTTGGCCCCAAAATTAGAGGCGGGGCCGGAGTTACTTACTAAGGCCGGCGAATCCATGCCGATTGTGCTGATCGATGTGCAAACGGATGGCAGCTTGGATCACAGCTTTATATTGGAACGTTTGGGAATCGAGGAAGACGCTAATCTGCTTAGTATAGACCTTGATTTGCTGAAGGAAAAATTAGAGGCGATTGGCCAGGTGAAAGAAGCAGTGGTTTCTCGCCGGTTTCCAGATGCTTTGGAAGTCTCCGTATCGGAGCGGAACCCCATTGTCCGTTTGATTGGTGTCCGACCTAACGGTGAAAAACTGGATCTATTCGCGGATGAGGAAGGGGTCGTTTTCGAAGCAGAGCAACTTGATCCTAATATTGCTGGCAAATTGCCGTACCTAGCTGGGGTGGGACTTTCGAAAGCCGCTGACGGCTATGCGCCGATAGGCGATATCGATGCCGTTGCGAAGCTGTTATCCGACGCCCAAGCGATCGCTCAGCATCTCTATGCTCGCTGGAGAGTTATTTCCCTTGAACACGAGGGACGCATCATCGTCAAAGCTGTTGGAACCAGAGAGATACACTTCGACAGAAATATGGACTTCAGGGATCAGCTGGGTCGTTTAGACTACATTATCGACTATGCGAGGAGCGTCGGGCATCCGTCGCTGAAGCGAGTCGACCTGACTTTGGAAGATCAGGTCCCGGTGACGCTTTAAGACTTTTCACTATCGGGTTGAAATTATTCGAAAAGGAGTCAGCCCTACGGTCTGAGCAAGGTGTATAAGACGAAGGTAATCGCAGGTGTAGACGTTGGTACGAGCAAGGTGACTGTGCTTCTCGGAGAAATCCATGAGGGAAGTAAGCTCAATGTGATCGGCCTTGGACAGTCGTCTTCGCAAGGAATTGTGAAGGGAGAGATCGTCGATTACCACTTAGCCAGCGATTGTGTGCATGCGGCTCTATTGGCCGCAGAAAGCCAAGCAGGTGTCTCCATAGACGGAGTATACTTGGCGCAGTCGGGTGGGCACATCGAAGGGTTTCCCAGCGAGGCCTCGGTCAACATCAGGGACACGGAAGGCTCTGTGCAGCAGGACGACGCGGATCATGTCTGCTCTCTCGCTCAGGGAAGAGAGTTGCCTGAGAACCGCACGACTATTCATCATTTGCGCAGGCCGTTTGTCTTGGATGGTAGGCAAGTGGATACTCCTGTCGGATTGGAGGGTGATCGGCTCGAAGTTAGCTATTGGACGATGCACGGTGATTCGAGGAAAATCAGCGATTCGATTCACATCATCAATGCTTTCAATTTACATGTAGACGATATCGTTTTGGCGGGGCTAGCCAGCAGCGCTGCAGTGGCAACCCCAGACCAGAAGAAAAGTGGGGCTTTGGTCATCGATATTGGCCGTGGCACTACTGACTATGCTCTCTTCATGGGCGGTTTTTGCATGCGGGCAGGGTGCTTGCCAATCGGAGGCGACCATATTTCCAACGACTTAAGTATAGGCTTACGCATGCGGCTCAAACAGGCAGAGAGCCTGAAATTAAGGTATGGGTCCGCAATCTTAGAGCATAAGGACAAAACGGAACGAGTTTGGCTTAATAACGATTTCGAGATCGGCGATCGCCCAATACCGCTTTGGAGCATCGAGAAGATTATCGAATTGCGAGTTTCGGAGATTTTCGAAGTGGTCCTGAAGAAGCTGGGAGGGCAATTCAACCCCGATAAGCTTGCTTCCGGTGTGATTTTGGCGGGAGGCACCAGCAAATTGGCTAATATAGATCAGTGCGCTGAAAATGTATTCGGGATTCAGGCACACGCGGGGGATAACTCCGCTATGGCGACTGGCGAGCTTAAGGATACGCAGTTCAGCACCGCTCTGGGCTTGTTGCATTACGGTCTCCAGTACCAGAGTGAAAATAGTTACAGCAAGCACCGGCAAAGCAGCATTTTTGGTCGCTTGAAATCCCTTTTCCAGAAGGCCTAGAGACTTCCCTATCCCTGAATCATGAGCGACTTGGAAAACGAAGATATTGGGACTCCGACCGGAGTGCGAATGAAGGTTATCGGAGTTGGGGGTGCCGGATCCAATATCGTGGACCGCCTTGTACTTTCGCAGTTCTCTGGTGTGGAGCTGGTCGCAGTGAACACCGATCAGCAAGCACTCTCCGATTCCCCCATCGTGTCCAAACGTTGTATCGGTAAAACTGTTACGGGAGGTTTGGGAACCGGAGGGGATGTCGAAGTGGGAGAGGAAGCAGCCCGCAAGGATGTCGAGGTAATCGATGAACTCGTAAAGGACGTGGACCTGTTGTTCATCGCTGCTGGTCTCGGCGGAGGCACAGGGACGGGGGTCGCTCCGATTATCGCTGAGCAAGCCTTGAGAGAGGGCGCTATCGTTATCGCTTTTGTTGCTTTGCCCTTCACGATCGAGCGGGCCCGTCGGGCCAATACAGCACAAGAAGGTCTCCGTCGTTTGCGTGACACATGCAATGCCGTCGTTCCCTTGCCCAATGATTTGCTGATTCAAGAGTCCGATCCAGATGCCTCGCTCCTCGACGCATTCGCAAAGGCGGATGCATGGATAGAGAAGGCGATCAAGTCGATCTGGTGCATGATGAACAAGACTGGGATGATCAACCTAGACTTCGCTCAGTTGCGGCAGATGCTAGCGAAAAAAGCGGGTAAGACCCTATTTGGTATTGGGGCGGGTGCAGGAGAAAATGCGGCAGCTGAGGCCATCGAAAATTTGAAGCTTTGTCCGCTGTTACATACTCCTGAATTCTCGAAAAAGGCGGATCAATTGCTGGTCAACATCGTTGGCGGTACCCGTATTGGAATGGCCGATACTCAAATGATCATGGAGGCGGTTGCCGAAGAATTCGGAGCGGATGCCAACGTGACCATGGGAGCGGTCGTGGACGAGGAATTAGGCGATTCCGTGGAGATCTGTATCTTGGGCACCAGTGAGGTAACGAGCGTGCCTTTTACGAAGGTGGTCAAAACGCGTAAGCCCTCTACGGATTCAGGCATCTCGTCATCGACCCAGTCCAAGGCACATGGTTCGAAACCGAAACCAACTGCCACCAAAACCTTTAGCTCCGCCTCCCAAGAAGAATTCTCTTTCTCGGAAGGGGATCCCAAAGGTGAATTCGAGAACTCTTCTGGCACTTTATTCGAAGGCCAGGATCTCGATGCCCCCACTTACTTAAGGCGGGGAGTTAAGATCGTCCTCTAGGCTCGAGTAAGCCCAGAGAACGTAGGTTGTAGGTCGCGATCAGAGGCTGTAGGAGGCCCCTAGGATAAACGAGCCATTCCAGTCCGATGTGGTGCCTGAGCGTTTACTCTGATACAAAAGGTAGTAGCTGGCCTTAACTTTCTCTGCATGCTTGGTGCCGAGCATAATGGGGTAGAAGCGGTTGATGGTTAACTTGCTTTTATCTACCTCATAAAAAGCTTCGTTCGCAATGGAGTATGATTTGAAGGGACCGAGGTCCACACTCCAAGTGGCTTTCGTTTGCTGGCGAATACGGTGAAACAGCTCGCTGCCTTTTCCTTCTTTCCAGCGTAGTTCCCAGCGGTTTCGCATGCTAATCGAAGGTCCCTTTTCCGCTACCTTGAATTTGGCCGGGTTTAACTCCACATCAAATCGGTAGGTGCTGTTCCAGTCGTCACCTTTCTTGGAATTCTCGAAAGTAGGATGTGTCCCTAGCTTCCAACCATTGTCCAGTTTTGTGTAGAATTTTTGCGAGAAGCGGACGTATCCAATTTCCTCGGCATCTGGGAGTCTTAGTTCAAGGTGGCTTTTAGTGCTAAGCGTATCGCTCAGATCGATACTTGCACTATTGCCAGTGAACCAGACATCACCGAAATCGTCGGCGTTAACTGATGCAGATGCTAGGATGATTCCTAGAGAAGCGAAGATTGTTTTTAGTTTCATAGGGGTATCTAGTTGTTCAAATTTTAGTTCCAGTCCGACATCGAGTCTACTAACTCTTTACGCGGAGAGGTCTCTCTGGATAGGTCCCAAGAGTGTGATTCTAAGGCCTTGTTGCTCTCCTCAAGATGAGCTTCCAAATTTGCCAGCCCCAGGAGGTCAGCTAGCTCGATCACCATGGTGTTAAGCTTTTGGGTTTCTCCCTCGAGTTGAGAGGTCGCGCTTGCCGTTTCTTCGGCGGAAGCAGCATTATTTTGGGTGACTTGGTCCATTTGGCTGAGTGCTGTATTGAGTTGGGCAATACCTGCTGACTGCTCTTGTGCAGAGGTAGTCATGTTGGTCATGAGGTCGTCCATTTCGTAGGCCTTGCTGCAGATTTTGGTGAGCATCTCGGCGACTCTCTCGCTCGTTTTAAGTCCCGCTTCGCTTCTTTGAGTCGACTCTTCGATACGGTCTGAGGTATCCCTCGCGGCGGTTGCGCAGCGTTGAGCGAGTGCTCGAACTTCATCAGCCACCACTGCAAATCCGGCTCCAGCTTCACCAGCCCGAGCGGCTTCTACCGCTGCGTTCAAGGCTAGGATGTTGGTCTGGAATGCGATTTCGTCGATGGTCTTAAGCGTTATGGATATCTTTGTGCTAGAATCAGCGATCAGCTTCATAGCCTCGATCATGGTATCCATTTCCTCTGATCCCTGTTGGGCGGCCTTATTGGTTTCTTCAGATACCTTTTTGATCTTTCGTACTGCATCTACGCTTCCCTCGATCGTGGCGGCGCTCTCCTCTAGTGACGCACTCGTTTCCTCTAGGGCTGCAGCCTGCTCTGATGCGCCCGTTGCCACCAAGCGACTGCTGTTGCTGATTTGGGTGGTGGTCTCAGCTGTCCGGTCTGCTGTGTCGGACAAGTTCAGAGCGATGTTCTTGAGTTTATTCGACACGTCATATCCGAACCGCCAGGTTAGGAAAATGCCGAGAGCGATACTTATGATGCCAGTTGCCGATACTAGGATGATCCCTATCTGGGCTGCCTGATCAGCACTTGCTTTAATTTTATCAGTTTGCTGCTCAAGTACTTCGGTTAGCTTATCGATCTGGTCTCTGCTTTTGTCAAAAGTGGCCAAAGCTGGCCCTTTGACCAGTTTAATGCCTTCGACTACACTCCCCGGCTGGTTGCTTGTAAGTAATGAGATCGCTTGGCTTGTTTCAGATTTCCATTGGGCAAAGCCTCTTTCAAAATCTCTCTCGAAACTCTTCACTTCTTTTGTTGAGTAAGAGCTGGCTTGATTTTTGAAGTTACCCCAACGCTCTTCAACCTGACTTATATTTTCCTCTGCGGACTTTATGTATTTGGGGTAATCTGCCTCGTCAGCATTCTCCAGCATCAGCTGTGCTATAAGGGCTTGGTGAAGATCTCGGTCTAGTTGAAGTAGAGAGTCCGTTGCTGACAAGACGTCGTCCGAAAATGTATGCATGTCCTCTAGGACCATGTGGGTTGTTCTCAACCCCATGGCGCCTGTGATCAGGCAGCATGCGGATAGAGTCGCGAACGCTAGGGTAGTTTTCTTAGAGAAGGTGAGCTTCATATCTTCGGATTCGTATTGTGCCTCGATTGTTCGGCACAGGTGTTAGATTGAATCCTCTAGATCGTTTGAAGTTTCGATCGGATGAAGTAAGTGAGCTCTTTGCTGCGCTGATTCGCTAATGTTTAACGAATTTCCAGGAAAGCACCCTAGCTTGTATTAGGGGAGCGATCTTAGATTTGAATGGATACCGTATACCTTCCAAATTGTTTTTTTCACCGCTCTTTTTCCCTACGGAAATCCGGTAACTTCCACGCCGCTAAGTAGTTAGCGCATGCATATACTGGGGGTATATTAGGTATTAGATATGCTTAATTAGGGAAATAGGCGTAAATAGCTTGAATAAAAAAGTAAAAATACCTACATAAATGCGACATGAAAATCTTGGTTAGGTATGCGAGTTACGTTCTGTTGCTGCTACTGCTTTGTAACCAATCGAAAGGTTCTGATCAGAACGTAATCCTATCGGGAACCGCCAGTAGCGACGGCTCCTCTGAAGTGGCAAAATGGCGAACCTCTGGTGGACGAGAGATGGTTTCAGCCCAACCGAAAAGATTGAGCGAGTTTCATTGGAATGCTCACTTTCACATCTTGAGGGCGAGCCCTGGATTTTGGACAGTCTATTATTTCGCGGATGAATATAAATCCAAGGAGCGCCCATTCGATGTGAGCGATTCCGGACCCATCGCAGGGGCTATGGGCGCTTGCCTGCTGTTCCTAGCCATTTTGGGCAAACAAGCTTTTCGCGAGTAGTATTCGCCGAACGTTCTCGTGTTATCGCTCAGATTGCAGATAGACCCGCCAGCTTCCCAAAGCGGTAAGTTCTTTGGCACCTGCAGTGGCCCAGGACTCGCAGAGGAAACCTTTTACGTATTGGCCATCGATAAGTTCTATATTTCCAATGCCAAGCGGAGATGGGATCTGAGCGATAAATTCGGCCCACTGTGTCTTAGGTAGATCCCAAATTTCTAATTCGATTTTTCCGCCGTTTGTCTCATCTCGGATCATTCCCGGCTTGGCAGGCGTGGTTCCGGCCAAGGCGAACAGCCGGTAGCTGTCATTGGTGGATGCCTTCTGGCAGAATGTCGCCCCGAGCTCTGTGAGTTGTCCGTTTAGTGGCAGACCGCTCATATGAGCTCCACAGACGGCGATCGGAATAGAGTCGTAGCAAGTAGGCAATAGCTCGGAGTTTACGCGATGCTGACTCGCTCCAAGTGGGAGCTCGCTGGCTTTCTGGAGTTGGTCGGCGACAACCAGTAGCTTTTCGTCGTGAAAGGCTGGAGCAATTACCGTTACGCCGAACGGCATGCCTTTCGGCGTGAAGCCGGTCGGAACTGCCATTGAGGAGAGGTCCAACAGGTTCATGAAATTGGTATAGTATCCAAGATTCGAGTTCAGCTGGATCGGATTGGCTTCGACTTCGGCGATCGTGTAATGCGTGCCAGCGGTTGGGCTGAGAATAAAATCAATCTCCTCCCAAACCGACTCCGTTTCTTGGCGGAAAGCTTGCAGCTTATAGCTCGCGTCGAAGGCATCGACTGCGGTTCCTTCGATCCCTTTTTCGATGATCGCTCGCGTGACCGGATGCAGGCTTTCGGGAGCCGATTTGATGAGGTCTTGAATTGCCCAATAGCGTTCCGCGACCCAGGGACCCTCGTAGAGAAGCCTCGCCGCTGCGAGGAAAGGAGCGAAATCGACGATCTGCTTTTTGAACCCTATCGATTCGAGTCGGTCGACGGATTTTAGGTAGAGGTCCAAGTAATCCTGATTTTCGAAAAACTCCAACTGCTCGGGAGAGGGGACACCAAAAGTCATGCCCTCCCGGAAACACTTTTTCGTGGTGTCCAGTTGTACCGGCTGTGGTCGCGAGAATGGGTCCGTTGCGTCGAAGCCTGAAGCGCTACGCAGAGCAGCCTGGGCATCGGAAGCGTTGAGGGCAAAAATAGATACGCAGTCAAGGGACTTGCAGGCTGGCACGACTCCCGTGTTGCTCAGTAGGCCGCGTGAAGGCTTGAGTCCCACCAAATTGTTGAAGCAGGCAGGTACCCGTCCGGAACCCGCTGTATCGGTTCCCAGTGAAAAAGAGACTTGTCCCAATGCTACGGATACAGCCGACCCGCTGCTCGATCCGCCGGGAATGTAATCAGGGTCGAACGCGTTCCCAGGAAAACCGTAGGGCGAGCGAACTCCCACCAAACCGGTTGCGAATTGGTCGAGGTTCGTTTTGCCGATCGGGATCGCTCCGGCTGCTCTGAGTTTGGCCACTACGGTAGCGTCTTTATCCGCGAAGTATCGATAGTCTGGGCAGGCGGCAGTGGTTGGTAGCTCTGCTACGTCAATGTTATCCTTAACGGCAAATGGAATGCCATAGAGCGGAAGGCTTTCAATATCTTGTTTTTCTAGCTCAGCCGCTTGAGCTAAGAGCCGCTCTTTTGTATCGACGCATATCCAAATTTTGGAGTCGCCCGATTCAATCCGATTAAGAATCTCCTGGATCAACTGAGAGGGAGTTGTTTCTCCGCTAAGGTATGCGGATCGCAGTGTTTGGAAATCGAAGGAAAGGTCTTTCATGCAGGATCGGATTCGACGCGGAGAATAGCGAGAGTTTGGCCCTTGTTGATAGGCGAGCCTTCGGAAGAAAGCAGTTTTTCGACCACACCATCGGCTGTGGCCATTATATTGATTTCCATCTTCATGGATTCGACAACCAAGAGGGTGTCGCCTTTTTTCACTTGGTCTCCTTCCGAGCAGTTCACTTTCCAGACACTTCCGGGGACGTGGCTTTGGATCGCTTTGCAGCCTTCTGGGATCTCGCTCTCTTCTTGAGGAGGGGCTCCCGCATCGTCGGCAACGTAGGTGGCTTGACCTGTTTCGATCCAGCGTTGTCGCTCTTCGTCGAAGGAGGCTTGTTGCTTGGTTTTGAAGGACTTGATGGATTCCTCGTTTTTGTTGAGGAACTCGTTGTATTCCGCCAAATCGAAAGTCGACTCTTCGACCTTCAGCTGGAATCTGCCATGTATGAAATCCTCCCGCATGGTGAGCAATTCCTCCGCGGAAACCTCATAGAAGCGGATTTGGTCGAAGAAGCGTAGCAGCCATGGCTTTCCTTCCTTGAAGTCCTTGGTCTGCTTGTAGCGATTCCACATCTGCACCGTTCTGCCCACGAACTGATATCCGCCGGGGCCTTCCATTCCATAGACGCACAGGTAGGCTCCACCGATTCCCACCGCGTTTTCCGGAGTCCATGTACGGGCAGGATTGTATTTGGTAGTGACTAGGCGATGACGAGGGTCGACTGGTGTTGCGACGGGTGCTCCGAGATAGACGTCACCCAATCCCATTACTAGATAGGAAGCGTTGAAGAGGATGTCTTTGACGTCTTGAATGGAATCCAAGCCATTGATGCGACGAATGAACTCGATGTTCGATGGGCACCATGGAGCGTTCTTGCGAACGGACTCGTACTTTTTAATGGCTAGTTGAGTGGCCTCGTCGTCCCAGGATAGAGGCAAGTAAACGGTTCGAGTTGGAACCTTCATCTCCGAAATTGCGGGAAGCTCCTGCTCGATTAATTTCAGGCGAGTCAGGAGCTCGTCCAAGGAAATTTCCAGGCTTTCGTAGTGGATCTGTAAGGACCGTATGCCAGGAGTCAGTTCTAAGATTCCAGGAATCGCATTCTCTCGAACTGCCTCCATGAGAGCGTGAGCTCGGAATCTCAAGTTTAGCTCGAGCTTCATCTCGCCGTATTCGACCAGCAAATACTTGTCGCCCGCTCGGCGATAGGTCACAGACGGCCGATCGAAAATCGGTTGCTCGTCCAGGACTTCTAAAACTGCGTCTTCGAGCCCGAAGCGAGATTGGGCAGGGGAAACTGTCTCCGCGACGGAGGAGTCGAAAACCGATTCCTGGGCTAGCTCTAGCTTGGTCGCTGTCGTTTGATCGACCTTTTCGAAGCGCACTTGATCGCCCGGCTTGAGCTGTCCCATCATCCAAAGGTCGGCTTTGATTATAGTGGCCGGACAGACGAAGCCACCTAAGCTCGGACCATCGGGACCGAGAATGACTGGCATGTCGCCAGTGAAGTCGATCGCGCCAATCGCGTAAGCGTTATCGTGGATGTTGGAAGGGTGAAGTCCCGCTTCGCCTCCATCGGTGCGAGCCCATTTAGGTTTTGGACCAATCAAGCGGACGCCCGTGCGGGCGGAGTTGTAGTGGACTTCCCATCGGCTGGCGAAAAAGGTTTCGATATCCTCGTCGGTGAAAAAGTCGGGAGCTCCATGAGGTCCGTAGAGTACACGAATCGTCCATTGATTGCTGTATTCGGGAATCTGTGACGGGAGTACGCTGGAAAGCGCTTGGAGTTCCGATTCGGAAGAGGATTCGTCGCTTGTTTGAGGGTGGAAGTGGATAACGTCTCCAATGAGCAGCGTCCGTCCGCAGTGCCCCCCGAATTGTCCAAGGGTAAAAGTTGATTTGCTGCCCAAATAATCGGGCAGATCCAAGCCGCCTTGCACCGCGAGGTAAGCGCGGCAACCGTTTTCGACGATCTTGCCGCAATCCAGAACGTCGCCGGCAGAGATCGGTATCGGGCGCCAGAATTCCACCGTTTCACCATTGAGCGTGGCATTCGTTTTTGCTCCCGTTAGCACGATGGTGGTGGCGTGGTTGAAAGCGAGAGTCGGACCGGTTACGGTTATCTCGAGACCCGCTGCGTCGTGGGAGTTGCCAAGAATCTTGTTTCCCAACCTGAAGGCATAGGAGTCGAAGGGACCGGAAGGAGGCACCCCGATGTCCCAGTAACCAACGCGACCCGGGTAGTCTTGAACCGTGGTTTGCGTACCTGCCTCCAAAACGTCAATGGTGCGCGGATGGTAGATCAGCGAATCGCAAAACTTCGTCGTATGACTAGCTGCCGTAAACTCGGGTGCGGCCAAGATACTTTCCAGGTATTCCAGATTGGTCTCGATACCTTTGATGCGAGAGTCGACTAGCGCGGTTGCTAGCTTGTCGATAGCGTCTTTGCGGGTTTCGCCTTTGGCGATGATCTTCGCAAGGAGCGGATCGTAGAAGGCGGATACTTGAGTGGATGTTTCAATCCAACTATCGACTCGGATATCCGAGGGAAAGCTGACTTCAGTTAACAAGCCGGAGGACGGCTGGAAATTTTTGTTGGGATCCTCCGCGTAGACGCGGGCTTGGATGGCGCAGCCTTTCGATTCCACCTTGATGGAATCGAGATCGTCCATTTCGTCGGCCGCTTGTCGAATCATCCATTCGACCAAGTCGACCCCGGTGACCTCTTCGGTCACACAATGCTCGACCTGAAGGCGAGTGTTCACTTCCAGGAAATAGAACTGAGCCGCTTCCACATCGTAGACGAACTCCACGGTGCCGGCGGAGCGGTAGTTGACTGATTTGGCGAGGCGGACCGCGGTATCCAAAAGGTCCTTACGAAGCGTTTCGCTGATTTCTGGAGCAGGGGTCTCTTCGATGACTTTCTGGTTTCGCCGCTGCACTGAGCAATCGCGTTCACCCAAGGCGATGACTTTGCCTTTTCCGTCTCCGAAGATTTGGGCTTCGATATGGCGTGCTTTTTCGACGAATTTCTCGAGGAAGATGCCCGCATTGGAAAAATTGTTTTGGCCCAGTCGTTTGACCGACTCGTAGGCATCCTTCAGCTCCTGCTCCGACCAACAGAGTCGCATGCCGATTCCGCCGCCACCCGCGGTAGACTTTAACATGACAGGGTAGCCGATCTTATCCGCCCCTGAACAGGCCTCATCGATGGTATCAACAAGCCCACTACCGGGGAGCAAAGGAGCTTGGTTTTCGATCGCGATTTCACGAGCTGTGTGTTTCAGGCCGAAGCTGATCGTCTGTTCCGGAGTGGGGCCGATGAAGGCAAGACCGGCAGCTTCAACTTTTGAGGCGAAATCGGCATTTTCAGACAATAGCCCGTAACCCGGGTGGATCGCTTCCGCTCCGGTCGATTCTGCCGCTTCGAGAATCGCTGCAACGTTCAGGTAGCTGTCCTTGACGGGATCAGGTCCGATGCGAACCGCTTCATCCGCTAGGTCCACGTGTTGGGCGAAACGGTCAGCATCCGAATAGACGGCCACGGACTGGACTCCCATTTTGCTCAGGGTGCGAATGACGCGACAGGCGATTTCACCACGATTGGCGATGAGAACTTTTTTAAACACGGTAGTGGGCGAGAAAGGTGTTGGCTTTGCTGCTGGGAAGTCTCGGTTGCAGCCGTTTTAGGTATTGGATTAGGCTAGTCCCAGATGATCGCCTCGACGGGAGTCGGATTGTAGGCGTTGCAAGGATTGTTCAGCTGCGGACAATTCGAAATGAGCGCGATCACATCCATGAGGGCGACCATTTCCACATAGCGACCCGGTGCGCTGATGCCGTCTTCGAAGCTTAGGCCACCTTCGGGGGTGACGGGCACATTCATGAAGAAATTGATGTTGCAGGTGATGTCCCGCTTTCCGAGGTCGTCGGAGTGAGAGTGGAGTCCGCAGATGAAGGAATCCCGGCAGGCGTGCATGGGCTCTTTATCTATGGCGTAGCGCATGGTGTTGGATTCTCGCGAGCAGGCTCCGCCGATAGTGTCGTGGCGCCCGCAGGTATCCGCCGTGATCTCGAGCAACGCGTGGCCTCCAGTGGACATTAGCATACTGCCAGTCGTCAGGTAGAGTGCCTGTTGGCAACGGATCGTGTCACTGGCCGAGTAGCGGTCGACTGGATCGTGCGCGTTGTAAAATAGCGTATCCGCCGCCTGGTTACCTTCGAGGTCCAAAATACGGAAAGTCTGCCCTTTCTTTATGACGTGGCTCCAGTGGTCGCCGGCTTTGACGACTTGTCGATAGACTGCGTTCGCTGGATCGAGTGATGATTCTTTTAGCACGGTAGAAATGGTTGAAATTATCGCGGGTGTCTAGAAACGCAGCTTGTTGTAGACGCTGGTGTTGTGGAACGCTCGTTGGTTTTCGGAACGGACCAGAAGAGAAGGGTCGTCATCTTGTACTGTATCCGCTTCGCCTATTTCGAGGGCGACGGGTTTGGGTGTGTATTCGGTCGATGGATCGAAAGGGTGAGGGCAGGTGTTTAGAACAACCAAGGTGTCGAGTTCGAACCGCAATGTCACCGAGTCACCCGCCTTGCTATGTCCCTCGACGAAGCTCAGCTTGCCAGCCTCGTCAGATACGACTTTCGAGAACCAGTTGATGTTTGGTACGAGATCCCGTTTTCCTAGTCCCCACTTTGCTAGTTCTATTAGGAAACACTCTTGGGCGTTGCGGTAGAAATCATTGCGAAGCTCTTGGTAGTCGCCCTGACCGTATTTTTCCTGAACCGCTTTCGCATCGGATGCTCCGCAGACCGTATCATGCCAGCCACTACTTTCTTCCACGATCGAAGCGAAGAGACGTCCCATATCCGAGTGCAGGCAATAGGGCGCTTTCAAGTTGAAGATGTACTGCCCTTTAAGCGTATCCGGCATGTTGTAGCGTTCGTGCTTCTCGTAGGCATTGTAGAGAAGCATACCGACGTTGGCTCCTCCTTCGAGGTCGGTCATCTTGAGGGTGCGACCCCGTTTGATCACTTTGGACCACATCCCGGCCCCGGTTAGTTTTTCTTGATGAATGATAGACATCGGACGCTTTGGATAAGAGTTGCTTGGCTACTTTTGATGTAGCGGCGGAATGATGGTAGAGGAGAGGTTTAGGTTCCCGGTCTTAACCCCTTTACAGGTGATGAGTTCGTTCGCTATGTCCCGAAGCTTCCAAGCTGGGCCCTGCACGACCAGCACCTCCATGATGTGGTCGTTTTCCAGTTGGACATGCAGAGAGCTGATCACTTCCGCGATGTGCTTTCGCTGGATCTTGCTCAGGGTGCTTTGTAGGTTGTTACGAAGCGTGCTGTAGAAAATCGTGATGGTGCCAGCCATGACCTGATCGACTTCCTCGGAACTCGCATCGATGATTTCACGATTCAGGATCTCGGCGATAGCTTGCGACCTGTTCGAGAAGCCGCGTTGTTCTAGCACGCTGTCGAATTTGGCGAGCACGGATCGAGGAATAGTGACGCTTACGCGTTCGGCTGGATCGGCCATGGCTTTTGTCATGATTAGTAAAGTATTACGAATTAAAAGAAAAGTAATACGAATAGAGCCTATGCTTCAAGCCCTTTCTCAATAAAGTCGGGCGTAGCGATCCACCTCCCACTGGCTAATGCTTTGGTGGTATTGGCGCCATTCCTCAGACTTGTAGGTGATGAATTCCGAGTGGAGGGTTTCGCCCAGTGTAGCCTTGGTGAAGGGGTCGTTTGCGAAGGCAGCGACGGCTTCCTTAAGCGAAGTCGGCAACTCGCTGATACCGCGCTCCTCCATCTGCTTAGGCGAGAGTTCGTAGAGGTTGACTTCCTGTGGGTCGCCGGGATTGAGCTTTTCGCGAATGCCTTCCAAACCTGCTGCCAAGACGAGCGTAGCGGCCAAGTAAGGATTGCAAGCCGCGTCGGCGTTGCGGGACTCTACGCGACCGCCGGACATTGGTACGCGAAGGGAATTGGTGCGGTTGTTGCGTCCATAGGAATTGAATACAGGAGCCCATGAGTAGTAGGCCATCAATCCTCGTCTGACCAATCGCTTATAGGAGTTGACGGTAGGTGCGAAGGTGGCGCAGAGGGCGGGGCCGTGTTTCAGAATACCGGCCATGAAGTGGTAACCCATTTCGGTAATTCCCAGCCCGCGAGGGTCTTCGGCGTGTGGTCGCTTGAAAAGGTTCTCTTTCGTTTCGAGATCGTAGAGCGACATGTTGAAGTGAGCTCCGCTTCCGGTTTTGTCAGCGAAAGGCTTGGGCATGAAAGTGGCAACCAAGCCTTCTTCGGCCGCGTAGTGTTTCGCCATCATGCGGAAAAAGGTGAAGCGATCGCACATGGTGAGGGCGTCTGCGTAGTTGAAGTCGAACTCGAATTGGGAGTTCGCGTCCTCGTGGTCGAGAGAGTAGAGGCCCCAGCCCAAGTCGTCTATGGCGGTGGCCATCTTGTCCAACCAATCGTAGCGGTCCATGAAACGCTTAATGTCGTAGCAGCTCTTGGTCAGGTTGTCGTCAGCATTTGGAATTTCGAGACGACCGTCTTCCGTCTGCTTGAGAACGAATAGCTCTGCCTCTATACCCAAGTTCATACCCACGCCCATCTCTTTCGCTTGGGCGAGAACTTTCTGAAGCGCGACGCGGGCGCTTACTTCGTATGGTTCGCCATGGAGCGTGTTGTCAGCAGGGATCCATGCGACTTCCGGATTCCAAGGGAGCGGGATGATCATTCCCAGATCTGGGACGGACGCGATCTCGTCGTCGTTGGGAGCTTGTCCGATACCATCCAAAGCGTATCCGGTGTAGAGTTCGGACCCGTGGGCGAAATGCTTGAAGTGGGAGAGGGGCACGAACTTGCCCTTGGGAGTACCGTGGATGTCGACGTAGGAGCCAACGCAGTACTTAACGCCCGCCTCTTGAAGGGAGGTCTGGATGGCGTTTAGCTGGTCGTCAGACCATGGATACGTTTCGTCGTACGCGAAGCCTCGAGCGGTGTTGTGCGTTTGATAAATGTCAGATGGTGTTGTCATGGTGATATGCGATTTGCCGTCAGCATCGGTTATTGCTTCGAAACCGATGGACGCGAAAGTGAGAGGTTAGTCTTGAGGGGTGAAATATGAGTTTGGAAGGGGCGGTGTTTCGCTCAGTCCCTTGTTGATTAACTCCACTAGGGAGTCGTGCAGCTTTGCGAATAGAGCTTCGCCTGCGTCTGCGGAGGCGAGGCTTGGGGTTCCGGTAACGCCGTTGAGGCTTGTTCGGTTAACCGGATGAGAGAACACGCAATCGGTGGTACGATCGGGATCGTCCGAACTCGCGATCTTTCTTGGCCGGGCGGAAGAAGGATCCAAGTGAAGGATGAGGCTCGTCTCTGCTGCATTGGCGTGCCAGTCAGAGGCATCTGAGGAAAACTCATCCGCAATTTCTGGCGTTAGTTTTCCGGTACTGAAAAGGGCGACGCTGAAGTCGTCGTACTTGGATCTGATCATCTCCAAGGCGCACCTTAGGGGCGCTTCGTTGGTGACGTGCGAATTTATGATAAAGAGTTTCCGGATCCCGGCGGGATAGAGCCAGTCGGCGATATCGGTGACGACTGAAATGAGCGTGTTTGGACTCAAGGAAAGAGTTCCGGGCCAGCGATGGGAGTGTCCGAGCGAACTGCCGTAGGGAAGTAGCGGCAGACAGGGAACTCCAGTCGTATTCGAGACTTCATAACAAAGTTTCCTGCCAAGGATGGAATCCATGCCGACGCTTAAGTGTGGCCCATGCTGCTCCGTTGCCCCTACAGGAAGGATGACCGCGTCCATCCCAGAAGAGACCAGGTCTTGGATCTCTTCCCAGGTTAATTCCTCCCACTGTTTGCTTGGCGACGTATCCATTTTTCTACTCAACGTCGTCTCCCACTTCAGTCATACGGGTGATTTGGATCCCCGGTCCCGACTTTTCAGTGCGAGGGTGTATCAGCTCTTCGAGACGTTTCTTGGTAGCCAAAAACTCGGTACTGAGAAATTGCTCTGAGGAACGTGGGCGTGGCACGGGAACCTCGATGAATTCTTGAACTTCACCCGGATGAGCTTTCAAGACTAGGATTCTGTCAGAAAGGTAAATGGCTTCCTCCAAGTCGTGGGTAACGAACATGATGGTGATGTCCACGTTGCGCCAGATCTGGAGTAGGTGAGACTGCATCTGGGAACGAGTTTGGGCGTCCAAGGCTCCGAACGGCTCGTCCATGAAGAGGATGCTAGGCTGGTTCGCCAGAGCGCGAGCGATGGCGACGCGTTGCTTCATACCTCCCGAAAGCTGGCTCGGGTAGGCTTCGGCAAATTTGCTCAGGCCCACCAGCTCGATCCATTCACGAGCTTCCGATTCAACGCTAGGCCCGGAACGTCCGGCGGTCTCAAGTCCGAACATGACGTTCTTCTTTACGGAAAGCCACGGGAAGAGCGTATAGCCTTGGAAGACCATTCCACGGTCCGCCCCAGGGCCTTCTGGTTGTGAGCCATCTAAGAGGAACGACCCGCCGCTGGCGTCCTCCAGTCCTGCGAGGATGCGGATCAATGTCGACTTGCCACAGCCAGAGGGCCCAATTACCGACACGAACTCTCGCCGGTGTACCTTGAAGTCGACTCCGTTGAGTACGTCGACGGAGCCCTTCGTAGTGGTGAAAGACTTACGCAGTCCTTTAACCTCCAGCTTAACCGGTCGCTGGTAGAGTTTTTTAAAGCGCTCCTTAACCTCGGCTGGCTGCTCCTTGTAGGATGGAAGATCTACTGTATGAAGTTGAGACATGGCAAAGTTTGCTTAGCTAGTTTTTAGGCGAAAGGTAGACACTGCGGTCTGTGAGCCACATGAAGAAGCGTCCGAAGGGGCCTCGCTTTTTGTCGGCGGCTTCCGGGGTCCATGGGAAAAGATAGGGGCGAAGGGATGAGAGGATCTGGTCCGTGACGAACCCTGTTACGCCAATGAGAATGATGATCGGAAATACCGCGTCGAAATTCCGCCAGCGTCCCTGTGTCTCGATAAATTCAGTCAGGCCGCTCTTGACGCCGATCAATTCCGCGATGACGAGCCAAGTCCAAGACCAGCCGAGAAGGATTCTCATGTCATTGTAGAGGTTTGGTGTGATGCCCGGGATTATTACACGACGGAGTAGAGAAAAGTTTTTCGCTCCCAGAGTTTGGGCTGCTTCAAGCAATGAGGCGTCCAGAAGTCGTGTTGTATTGGATACGACGAGAACCATTTGGAAGAAGGTGCCTACGAAGACTAAGGCGATCTTAGGAGCGTCGTGGGCTAAGAAGACGGCTACCAGCAAGGTGCTGAAGGCGGGGGCTGGCATGTAGCGGAAGAAGTCGATGAATGGCTCGAAGAGCTTAGAGAAAAAGTCGTAGGCTCCGCAGAGGACACCGAGTGGTATGCCGACTAGGCAGGAAAGGAAAAATCCGAAGAAGACGATCCGCAGCGAGTGCAGGTATCGATCTGTCATACTGACTTCGTCTTCTGGCGTGTTTTGGGTGAAAATCTCCCAGCCGCGGAATAGAACTTCGTGCGGAGCTGGTAGGTAGACGGGGTTGGCCGGGCGCGCTTGCGGGACAAGCTTTTCGAGAGGAGTCTCTGGAAGTAGTTTGGAATCGAATACTTCAGACCTTTCGGAAAGCAGCTCCCAGTTGCGTTCGATTACCTGAAGGTTTTCGGAAGAAAGTCCCGAGGAAGAGGCTTTAACTTCTCCTGTGGCTAAACCTTTCCAAACTTCGTAGATCGCGTCGTCATTTTCCTTGTCTTGGGAAGCGAGCCACTTTTTCGCGACTGCGTAAGGGGCAAGGTGACGTAGTAGTTTCTGGTTGGCTCTCCGCACTCTACTGCCAGAGGTTGAAGGTTCGACGCCTGCTTCTCGGTCCTCCAGGATCTTCACGTTTTCAGCTCTGACTTCACGAACAATAGTCGGAAAGAACTCTTTGCTCACGTGGTCCCCCGCTGTGTAAACAACTGTAACGTTTTCCCTATCGGCGGAGATCTCCAGCTTCATATCCGGGTGCCAGATGAAGGGCGTATAACTGACTAGACACCACGTGCCAAGTGGCAGGATGAAGGAGCAGAGAGTGAGCAGAAACTGACGTTTGCTGCTGAGCTCCTTTCGGATCGCTAGCCATGGTCGGCGTATTGGCCTATTGCTTACACTCATATTGAGTTCGTCCGTAGTTTAGGATTGGAGACAGGGTTGTCTGGGGACATGGAGAGTCGTAAACGAGCCGGCCTGAACCGGCTCGCTTAAATTTTTATACTCTTCTCTTCAAGTAAGAAGGCCCGCTACAGGCGGGCCTTGATTCGATTACTTTTCGAGGCCTTCAGCGTACTCGATGGTGAGGCTTGGGTCGAGGTACTGTTCGGTATTGAGAGCCTCTTCATATACGCCTTGAGCAACGTTGAACTCATCGGCGATCAAGGTAGAACCGTATACTGAATCAAGTCCTGGTCCTTTTTCCCAAGCGGCGAGGGCTTCATCGAGGGAGAGGATGTAGGTGCCGTCGAAAAATGGCTCATACTCTTCTGGTTTAACGGAAACTCGGGCTGCGAGTATGCTAAGAGCTTCGTCGAGGTTGTCCTCATCGTGCAAGTATTCGACGATTCGATACCAGACTTTGACGACTTTCATCCAATCGTCGCGACGAGCTTCCAAGCTTTCAGGAGAGACGGAAAGAAAATCATATATGATACCAGGAGCGTCCGCGGAGCTGAAGATACGCTTCGAACCAGCAACCGTCTTGAGCGCTTGTCCCGAATTTGGCTGCCATGCTCCGATAGCGTCTACCGCACCAGAAGCAAGCACCTGTGGTGTCTCGTTGGTTGGCGTATTCACTATTTCGATCGCTCCTTCTTCGATGCCGTGCATCTGCATGCCCTTTTGAAGCAGTAGGTGAATAACGAAGCCTTCTTCCAGGCCTACTTTCTTGCCCACGAGATCCTCGAGGGACTCGATTCCCGGAGCTCCTACGATCATGTCGTTTCCGTTAGAGTAGTCGCCAGCGATAATTGCTACAGAAGGCTTGCCAGTACCGCCTGTGACCAAGGCGTCACCGTTGGTCATGGTGACCGCGTCGAGCTGGCCAGCAGCATAGGCGTCCATTGATGCGACGTAGTCGAACCAGAGGAATTCAACTTCCACTCCTTCTTCGGCAAACCAATCCTTTTCGATACCGATTTCCCAAGCGACCCATCCTGGCCAGTCGGAATATCCGATTTTTAGAGGTTCAGCCTGCGTCAAAGGGAGGGAGGCAAGGAGGGTTACAGTGGCGAGGGCGCTTTTCGCTAAGCGAGTGAACTTCATAGGTTGTGGTCGTTCGGTTTGTTTATTAGGTAATACAAAAGGAAATAAAGGTATTACGATTGGGTTTTCGATTCAGCATCGCTCGCGCCATAGTTTGGATTTCTGGACTTTGAGGAAAAAACGCTCTTTTGCGATCAGGACGAGCGTTGGCTGCGCCCATATTTACGCGCTTGATAGAGCCGCGGTGCGCTTTTTGTCCGAACGTTCCTCAGCACCATTTGGGAACCTGAAACAGAAGGTTCGAGGTGACTCGTACCGTTTCGTTGATGACTGAGTCAGCTATATCTCAGCGAGAAACTCGTCGGGGTCAGTCGTGATGGGCAGCTCTTTTATCTTAGTTCCGGAGGGGGCCAGAATGAGAAGGGTGGGAAAGGAGCGGACGTTATAGACTTGCTGAAAAGCCTCGCCCTCGGGCGATTCGTATTCGATGCGAGCGAAGACATAGTTTTGGTCGATCGCCTCTTTGACGATTGGGTTCGAAAATAGATTCTTGTCCAGACTTCTGCAGGTGGGGCACCAGATGGCTGATAGGTCAGCGATAACCAATTTATTCTCCGCTCTGGCCTTGTTGAATGCTTGGTCTAAGCTGTGCTTTTCGATTGGAACTGCGGCGAGGGCCTTCTCGCCAAGCCGAGTTTGAATTTCGACGTTTAGAAAATAAGCGCCCACTAGGACGATGCCGAGGAGTATGAACTTTAACCAAGACTTGTTCGAACGGGCAGAGGGATCGCTTTCCATCTCGATAGTTTGAAAAGAAAGGCCCTTTCAGAGCGAGCGGCAAATCGCCTTAGGTCCCACGACTTTCGATATATTTTTTCAATGCGGAACGTATGTCCCTATCTTTAACTGGCTTGGGGAGGTAGTCGTTCATCCCGGCTGCCCTAATTGCCGGAGCGGCGTCTGCCTCCACGTTCGCAGTGAAGCCAATGATCCACGGTTGTGCGATCTTGTCTCCAGTCGAGCGAATGGTGCGAGTAGCCTCCAAGCCGTCCATTACTGGCATTTGGAGATCCATAAAGACGAGATCGTAGGGCTTGCGAAGAATGGCGGCTAGGGCTTCCGCTCCATCGTTAACGATGTCGATCTGATAGCCTTCCCGCTTCATGATCAGCTTGAAGACTTTCTGGTTCAGCTTGTTATCCTCTGCCAAAAGGATTTTGGCGTCCTTTATGGCACCCACCGGACCGAGCTTGCTGTTTTTCTTTTCAACCTCCTCGTTTTCCTGCCCAACAATATTTTGGACGATTGAGCGCAGGTCGCTGATATGTATGGGAGCGGTAAATACAGTTTTGCCAACGAATCGATTACCGGAGTCTCTGCATCTTGGATGACAAATCAGCACCTTGTGCGAGTCCGGCTGAAGCTTGTTGGACTCTTCGACTACAAAAACGCTAGCTTCTTCAGGATCGGAAAGGTGAGCCGTGTAGATGATGGCCACGTCTGCCTCTTGTTGATCGTCTACGATAGTCGCGTCCCAGGATTCGAAGATTTCCTGTACTGACGCTTTCAAGTGTTCGGAAGGAATCGCCAGCTTAACCGTGAAGGGGATCTTGTTAGGATTGGGGCTCGGATAGTTCGAAAGTGGAGTCGATTCATCAGTTATGATCGGAATGGAGAAACGGAAGGTCGATCCCACGCCGACCTTGCTTTCAACTTCTATGAGACCGCCCATTGCCTTGGTTAGCCTTTGGCTAATAGCGAGACCGAGACCTGTGCCTCCGAAACGGCGGGTCATCGACGAGTCAACTTGAGAAAAGGTTTGGAAGAGGCGGTGCTTGCGATCTTCGGGAATACCGATGCCCGTATCGTGGACAGCGATTTCCACGTATTTGGAAACTCCTTCGTCGGGCGTGCAGTATTTAGCCTCCAGCCAGACGTGACCCTCGCTGGTGAACTTAACCGCATTTCCAAGGAGGTTGATCAAAACTTGTCGCAGTCGAGTAACGTCGCCCTCGATCACGGCAGGAAGTTTAGGATCGATGGTGACCATGAATTCGATCGCGCTGTCGCGTCTCGGAGCGGCCACAATATCCATCGCCTCTTCGATGCAGTTTAATAGGCCAAACGGCTCCCTCTCGAGGTCGAGGTTTCCGCTTTCGATTTTAGAATAGTCCAGAACGTCGTTTATGAGCGATAGGAGGGTGTCGGAGCTTGAGTGAATGATCTTAACGTAGCTCTGGCGTTCTTCATCGAGATCCTTGCCCATCAGCAAGCTTGCCATGCCGACGATGGCGTTCATGGGCGTACGCAGCTCGTGGCTCATGGTAGAGAGGAATTCGGATTTAGCCTTGTTGGCAGCCTGGGCCTTTTCCATGGCGGTGCGGAGCTCTATGGTACGAGCCGCTACTTCCAATTCCAGATCGCGGTTGTTCTCCTGAATCTCTTTGTCGCGGGTTTGCACCGACTCCATCATGAAGTTGAAGCTATCGGTCAGAGATCCGACTTCATCGCTGTATCGTTTTACCGCACGCGAGGTGTAGTCTCCATCTTGATACACCTTTTTCGCGATCGTTTCCAGCTCCTTGAGAGGGTCAGTGATCAATTTTTGTATACCTAAACCTATAAAGAAAGCGATGACGGTTCCGGCTATCAACAAGAGGACTGCGACCGTGATTGTTTGCTGTAGCTGTTTCTTGATCGACGAGGTGTCTGCTTCTACCAGCAATGTGCCGAGCATCTCGCCCTCCAGCTCCACCTCGATCGCGTACAAAATATAGTCAGACCCGATTTTGGCCCCTTTGAAATCCGGGAAGGGGAGAGTCGATTCTGACGGTTCTCTTTGATACTTCGCAAAAACAGCAGAGTTTGTGTCGTACAAAATGGCGTTGGTGATGTCTGCTTCCTTGTCCAGTTGCGCTAGGTAATCAGTTGCAGCAAAAGGATCCCCGAAGCCCAATGGCGCTTCATTGTAGCTCTCAAGAATAGAAGCGATTGAAGCAATCTGCTCGATCTTTTTCTCTGTGAAGAGCGAGTTGACTCGATATACCTCGAATACGGTAAACAGAGAAAGCGTTATGAAACTGGATACAGTTGTTGCGAGGAGGATCTTCTTGGAAACCCCGAGCGACAAAAATGGTTTTAATAGCTTCTTTGGTGTCCAATTCATCGCTATCGTGCGGATAGTTGGATGAGCTTCGAGCTCAGATCCACTCCGTAAGTTTCCGTAGATTCCAAATTCAATGAGAACCGAAGTCTGTTTTTATGGATTGAAAACTCGATCAATCCACCGGCATCCATAAAGCCCGTCTGATCGCTGACGGTGACGATTGATTCCAGTTGTGCTCTATCAATAAGCTCGTTCCATCTAGTCTGTGTTCCCGTTCCGAAAAATACCAGGTCTACGCCTTTGAGGTCAGCTGTAGCTTGGATTTCAATGATACGAAATTCGCGGTTGCTAGACCTTTTGGCTTCGGCGATTGACAAAAGTTCTCGGTACAGACTGGGAGCGTTCAGAACTGCGATGGTCGTTGGTTCGTTCATGGGTCTACCCCAGCGAACGAAATCCACAAATCGAATAAGGTAGTTCGCTCTCAGACTGTCATCCTGAAGCGATTGTCCAAAGGTTAGGTTTGTCGAAATAAACAGAACCAGGATGGAAGCGAATACGCGGAATAGTTTTGCTCGTGTTTTAATGGTGATATCCTCGCGTTAAAATTCTAGCCTGAGCTCTAGGGAAAGCTCTCTTGCTTGTTCGGTTCCGTATCCGAAATTGTGGCGCAGCATGCTCTCGTCTGTTTTGGGATCCAACAGGTTACGACCCACAAGGGACAGTCTGGTGTTTTCTCGTGGGTTCCAGCTAAGTCTTATGTCCGATTGGAAGATGGAGGACTGCTTATAGAGAGAATTGGTAAAGGAGGAGCTTGCACGGAAGCCTAGGTCTAATCGCCAATCGTCGTTCAATTGAGCGAAAATCCACGCGGAGGCGATGTGGTTTGGCACCCCATTGTCTAACACTTGAAGGTCAGAAAACTGAAGTGGAGAATCCGCCAAAGTTGTTCCGGGCGCTAGTATCGGTGTATAGGAATCGGCTAGGTATGAGTAGCTTATGTTCGCATCGATCTTCTTGTTGATCTGAGTCGAGTAAGTCGCCTCGAAACCAGAGGAGTGTCCATGCGCGAAATTCGATATGGTAGAGGATATTTCCAAATAGGGAATCGCACCTGTGAAGACTGGAAATACGCCTCCGTCCAAGGATCCTATGAGGTTTCGATATTCGTAATAGAAAACGTTTAAGACAAAGTCACTCGTATTGCTTATGCGGGTACGGTATCCAATTTCATAGGCATCGAGATGTTCATTTTCAATGTCGTCCGCGGTTTGAGCCGTCACGAACTGAGTGGAGATCGGAACGTTTCCGTATGGAGTCGGAATGGTAATGGTCTCCATTGGCGCTCCGAAGAAGACGAAGTTCGACAAGTCGTCCATTCCGTTTGGAACGGAGCGAGTGGACTCTGAAATTGAAAGCCATAGCCTAGAGTCCTTCTCTAATCGTTTTACCAATTTAAGAGAGGGAAGCAATTCCGTCTCTTCCGAATAGGTGTCGTATTGGGCGGTCAAGCCGATTGATGCCTGTAGGGATTCCGTCAGATCGATAGAATATTCGGCACTTGAACTAGCGTATGTGGTGTGAGGTTCGTAGTCGGATTTGAACTGCACTGAACTACTCTCGTAGAACTCGATATTGTCCACTGCTACTGAAGTTCGGAAAACCAGACGCTGCTTGTCGTTGATCGACATACGAGCTTTACCCTCTACACCTACGATGGAAAAATCGAAATCTCCGTAGGGGGCTCGCATTTCTGTGTATCCAGCCCAGCTACGAATGGTGAATCCATTTTCCGCGTCGATTTGGCGCAGCCACTTTGTCTGGGCGTTGAAGCCTTGGTGGATTTCAGCTCCTTGATCGATCCAATAGGTTCCTTGCGAGGGATCGGCCCCATCTCTTGTGTATCCAAGATCTGACTTGTAAGCCTCCGCGCTTATGGTGAAAAGGTCTGCGCTCGACGGGCGGGTGTCGAACTGGACGCCAAGTCTGTAAGTATCCCAAGTGTCGTCTACAAAATCAGACTCGCTTGCTGTGCGGTGCATTGATTTGGCGGATACACGGATTGCGGATTTGTCTCCGATGGCCCAACCCACTCGCCCGGATACGGATGACTGTTCGGTGCCAACTTGCGTGCGTAAGACTGTGCCCTCTGTTTCAAGCGCTGATTTCAGGATTACGTTTATCTGCCCGTTCGCGGAGTTCGCCCCCCAGAGTCCGCCTCCAGGGCCGTAGACGACTTCTACCGATGCTATATCGTCCATACTCAGATCGTGCTGAGCTCCGTACAGACCACCAAATGCGTTGCCGTATAGATTTTGATCGTCGACGGTAAACTGTGCCCGCCCGAGAAACCTAGAGTTAATTCCTCGTATGCTCAGACCCCATACGCCATTTGTTGCGCGGACGATGTTTACACCGGGAGCGTAACGTAGAAGTTCAGGAAGCGAGTCCACGGGAAGTGACTGAATCTCTTCCTCGTTAAAGACGATAGCGCCTGCTGGTGTGTCGAAGAGCTTTTGATTTTTTTTAGCCGATTCGACGACTGGTACGTTCGCGAGCTCTTCGAGTGAGAGTTCGCTTAGATCCTCGCCGGAAGTATTGCCCTGTACTGAAGGAAGTGCAGCGAGCAGAGCGAGCGAGGCGAAGGCAACAGTGTTATGGCGTTTATCTAGTATACTCATAGCCATTCTGTCTATTTAGCTGAAAGCTGGATTAGCTTTGAGCTGAGGTTAACGCCGTAGTCCTCGGCGGCATCGAGGTTTAGGTAAAAGCGTAGTCGGTTTTTCTGGACCGAGAATTCGATCAAGCCACCCGCGTCCAAAAAGCCCGCTTCGTCACTGACTGAGACTACTGAGGAGGCCTGAGCTCTGGAGATGATTTCTTGCCAGACCTGTTTCCGGCCTGATGCGACGTAGATGAGGTCGTAGGTAGATTCGTCTTTCTCCACAGTGAACTCAGAGATGCGGAACTCGCGTCCGCTTTTCTGTTTTTCAGCAGCGATACTATTGAGTTCGCGGAGTAGGGAGGGAGATCCCATTACTCCGATACTTACCGGTTCATTCAGTGGTCTTTCCCACCGGATGAAGTCGACGAATCGGATAAGATAGTTTGCTCTAATTGTGTCGTCCTGTAGAGACTGAGCGGATACTGTATTTTCAAAAAAGATCGTAAGAGCGATCAGGCTCAGGAGGCGGATTGTGTTTTTAAGATATTTCATTGCTTCGTCCTCCTTTCTAGAATTCGTAGCGTAGCTCTACTGAGAGCTCTCTTGCTTGTTCGGTACCGAATCCAATATTGTGCCGCAGATGACTTTCGTCAGTTCGAGGGTCCAGCAAGTTTCGACCGACTAATGAAAGTCGTAGAGTGTCGTTGGGGTTCCATGACAGTCTGGCATCTGATTGGAATATGCTAGGTTGCTTGAATTCGGGGTTTGTGTAGGAGGAGGTAGCCCTCAGTCCTAGATCGAATTGCCACTCTTCCGATAGGTTGGTTAGCAGCCAGGCTGAAGCTGAATGCTCGGGAGCGTTGTTGTCTAGGTTCTTAACGTCGCCTAATTGGAAGAGAATATAGGCGGGATTCTCAACGCCAGAGAGGATGGCTTGAAAACTGTCCTGCAGGAATGCGTAGTTCAATTTTACTTCGAATTTCTTGCTCAACGCCGCATCCCAGCTGAGTTCGAACCCATATGCTTCTCCCTCGGCCGAATTTTCGACGTAAGAAGGAGTGAGCAGGTAAGGGTTCGGAACTGTGAGCACAGGCTCTATCGGGGCGTCGGTGGCACCCAAAAGATCACGGTACACGTAATAAAAGGTGTTGAGGGTCAGGTTTGACGTATCGGAAAATTGATGACGAAATCCGATTTCGTAGGAATTCTGCTGTTCGTTTTGCATATTTCCCCCTTCGATAGCGGCGACTATCTGTGTCGAAACAGGAATATTTCCTAACGGCGTGGGAATTTGAACTGTCTCCATTGGCAGTCCGTAATATACGAAATAACTAAAATCATTAAGTCCGTTCGGAACGGATCGGGTAGACTTCGAGTAGGAGAACCAAATTCTCGTTTTTTCGTTGAGACGTTCCATCACTCTGAAGGAGGGCAGGATTTCGACTTCGTCCGAGTAAGAATCGTACTGTGAAGAGAGTCCTGCGGAAATTTCACGTTTGTCGGGGATGAGGCTGTAGGTGTACTCCGCTCCGGCGTTGGCGTTGTAGCTATGCTCATCGTAGTCGGGCTGAAATATAATGTTAACGCTATCGAGGAGTTCCGCTTGGTCTACCGAAGCTGTGGTGGTGATAGTTAACCTCTGCTTGTCGGATATCTTTTTCCGCATTCTCGATTCCAGTCCCCATATTGAGTAGTTGTAGTTTCCATACGCGGCTCTCAATTCCGTATACCCGAGCCAGCTCCGTACCGTGAAGCCTGATTCGGAATCGGTCTGATGGGTCCATTTTGTTTGCGCGTTGAAGCCCTGGTGCAGCTCTTCGCCGACGCTCAGACCGTAATTTCCTGTGGAGAGGTCGGCACTGTTGTTCGCGAAGCCAAGGTCCGACTTGTAAGCTTCAGCGCTGATCGTAAAAAGATCGGAGGTGGACGGCCGCGTATCGAATTGAACACCTGTCCGGTAAATGTCCCAGTCATCTTCGAACAGGTCGGATTCGCTGGCCTTACGGTGGGTGGCTTTGGCAAATACGCGGATAGCTGATTTTTCGCCGATTGCCCAGCCGACTCGTCCGGCTACGGAGTTTTGCTCGGTTCCGATTTGAGTCCGAAGCACGTTTCCCTCGGTCTCGAAGGCTGACTTCATGATCACATTGACCTGTCCGTTGTTCGCATTGACTCCCCAGAGCCCGCCGCCTGGTCCATAGACGACCTCGACTGAGGCCACGTCGTCCAAAAAGAGGTCGTGCTGAGCTCCGTACAAACCGGCGAATACGGTTCCGTACAGGTTTTGATCATCCACGGTGAATTGGGTTCTGCCCAGGAAACGAGAGTTCATGCCGCGAACTGCGAGTCCCCAAATCCCGTTTGAGGCACGAGTCATATGCACTCCCGGCGCGTACCTGAGCATTTCAGGGATGGAATCTACTGGCAGGTTCTGAATCGCTTCCTCATCGAAAACGAAGGCGCTGGCGGGCGTATCGAATAGGTTCTGGCTTTTTTTCGCCGATTCGACGATGGGTACGCCAGAGAGTTCCTCGAGAGAGAGGTCTGCCAATTCGTCGGCTACAGTTGATGCCGAGCTGACGTAGGATGCTACTGCGAGCCCGGAAATAAAGAGTGATTTGTGCGTTTTACGCATGCGGATGGTCGTTACAGCTTCAAAATATCGGCTTCCCAGCAAGGGGCTTTAGGGTAAACGAACTCAGCTTTTCGCACAAATGCCCCAAGTGTTTTTGCAGAGATTAACTAGGGTCGGGGGAGTCTTTGAAGTTAACCATTGCCAATGCGAGTCCCGCTCTGACAATGGCCGCCCTATGAAAGAAAAGCTCAAGGAACTTCACCAAAAAGCCCGTATCGCTCGCGATCCGATCGCGACCGAGGCATATGGGGCGGCCCTTGCCGCTATCCAAGAAGGGGAAGTGCGAGCAAACGAAGATTTTTCCGAAGCTAAGGCTACTGCGGTAGTCGAGAAAGAAGCGGGCAAATTCTCCGAGTCTGCCGCGGCATTTGCTAAGGTGGGCCGTGAAGACAAGGCGAAGGAAATCGAAGCCTGTGCAGAACTGCTGAGGGATCTATTGCCTGCCAAGTTGGAGGCGGACGCTTATCCTAAGCTTGTTGCGGATGCGGTCGAATCCACCGGCGCTACTTCTATGCGGGATATGGGAGCAGTGATGGCCAAGCTGAAGGCCGATCATGGCACTGCCTTGGATATGAAAATCGCCTCTGCAGAGGTGAAGAAGGTTCTTGGTTAATCCGGCCTACGGTTGACTCTGTATCAGCGGATGGGCGAGGTCTTTACCGCGACGAGACAGATGTCATCCGAAAATTCCTTGCTGCCCGCTGATCTGCTCAGTGCGGACTCGATGGTTCTGAACTGAGTAGCGATGCTTCTCTCTGCATTGTTAAGCAGAATTTCCTCAAGCTTCTGAATTCCGAATTCCGTTCCCTCAGAGTCTTTTTGTTCTATGATTCCGTCTGTGTAGAGTAGGAATTCTGTCGTTTCTTCGATGGAAAATTCGTGTCTCGTATACTCGTAGTCGGGGATCAAGCCGAGGGCGGGGCCAATTTCACCAGCTGGGCAAGGCTCAAAGATCTCCCTGCCTTTGGTATCTCGGGTTTTCCAGAGTGGGCTCGGGTGGCCCGCATTCGCGATACGAGCTGAACCGTTTTCTAGGTCGATTGTGAAGTAGATCGCGGTCGTGAAACGAGGGAATTCCTGGTCTTCAGCGAGGGAGCAGAGACGTTTGTTGATCTGGCCAAGTACCTTGGCGGGCTGGTCGAGCAAAGGGGAGAGCTCCGAGATGAGCCCACGCAAAAGCATCGTCACTAGGGCGGCTTTCACTCCGTGGCCCATCACATCGCACACAAGCACGCCTAACTTATTCTCTGAAATTTGAACCAGGTCGAAGAAGTCCCCAGCTAGGTGATGGCTTGGTTTGTAGAAGTAGCTCGCTTCGACCTCCCAAGCGGTTCCGGTCTTGGTATAGGAGCGATGCTTATTGAAGCCCATGGACATCAGGGTTTCCTGCAATTGCCTCGCAACCAGAAGCTCAGCCTCGAATTCCAAGTTCTTAGACATGAGTTTACTGGAGAGTTCGCGAGCTTCCTCTTCAGCCCGTTTCTGCTCGGTGATGTCGTAGGTCATGCCCACGATGCCCTCGATTTCTCCTTCGCGACCCCGCAAAGGTATTTTCGAGGTTACGATCCAGCTATCCTCGTTAAAAATACCGAGATCCTCAACTATTTTGCCAATTATGGGATAGCCCTCGCGTACCCGCTTATCCTCTAGGTGGATTTGCTCTACTCGCGCCTCGTCGGTGAAGTCGGAAAGCTTTCTCCCAAGGAGATCCTCGGCTTTTTTCAGTTTTAGGGCGTCCAAATAAGTTTGGTTCACGAGGGCGAATCGATCTTCCATGTCCCTTACGAATATGCGGCAGGGAAGAATTTGGATAATCAGTTCCAAAAGGTTCCTTTGTCGTTCGACTTCTCGTTCCGCCAGATACCGATTGGTGATGTCCCTTGATATGCCAAATGTGCCATCTATTTCGCCCTCTCTATTGCGGAGGGGCAACTTGCTGGATAGGAGAAACCTCTGGTTTTCGTTGGCCCGTATGTGCTTTTCTTCGTGGAGGCTATAGCCCACTCCGGAGCGAATGATCTCCTGCTCGTCCTCGAATTGGAGGCTGGCGAAATCCTCCGGAAAGAACTCAAAATCCGACATGCCTATGGCGTCGTTCGGGTCCTCGAGTCCGAGAAAGTTAGCTTGGGCCCGGTTGACGCAGGTGAAGCGGCTCCTGCGGTCCTTGAAATAGACGTGGTCCGGCAGGGTATCCATCAGCTGCCAGAAAAACATTTCAGGATTGTACGCGGTGGCGGCTATTTTTTCGTTCTCGGTACCTGCCTGGTGAGCTTTTTGCAAAGCGGCCTGCAATTGCTCGAGACTTATCGTAACCTTTTGGTCCTCGGACGCTGCCGGATCGTACCCGTCGATGTCGACGGATATCCGTTTGAGGTCGGGATTTAAGGTGGGGCGATTCGGCATTTGCTTTTAGTAAATGCGGTTTATCGGAGTTTTCGAGCCAGCTAGTGAACTAGCTCACTCTGCGGGATTATTTACTGGGTTTGATGGTAGTCCTTTGAGTCTGTCGTTTGTATCCGTAAGGCATTACAATCCGAGAGGTACGGCGGGCACTTTTTCTTGCTTGGTTGGTTTACGATGCTGACTAGGACATAGTCTTAGCGTGGGACAACGATTTTGTGCGTATGGGGGCTATTTATCTTGGAGTTGAGCCTTGTTTGACGGGCTTTTAGTAAAGCCTTCTAGTCTCGGCGAGAAGAGGAGTGATTCCAACGTGCAGCAGTTATCCTTGTATTTCGAAAAAAGCGGGGTCGGACAGTTCGAAGTAGGGCGTTCGTTCGCTGGGCTGCAGGCTTCTTGCTTTAACATTAAAGCTGTATTGTCAGTGTTTTTGACCGCACGAACTGAGATGAATTTGTTTCTGGTAGCGAAAAATGGATACGCAAATATTGCGTTTTGTGCGAGTCGCTAGCGTCAAGGATGCTCCTTGGTTGAAATCGTGCAGATGGAGAAAGCGGTAGAGAGTTTGTTCGCTCCCTTTTTTGAGGCTCGATTTATGGAATGCTAGGCCTAGATCTAGCGATAGCATCATGGTCTCACCCATTTCCACACCCAATCGCCGCTTCTGCCCGGCCCTCGGCTCCTCGATAACCGTCGAGCATTGCGTTTCGGACCGCGTCATAGAGCTGGATTGCCCGATGTCCTGCGGCTTTAACCCCTTTAATCCATCGGCTCCCAAGGCGTTCGACGCGATCGTTGGCCGAGGTTTGGCCGCTGCTTCTCGGTGGCTTGAAAAGTCGGTGGGCTCTGACGAATGGCTGCGCCGGCTTGATGCCATGGATCGTCGTTTTGCGCCGGAGCGGGATCTACCTCTGATTTCCTTCGAAACTCAGTGGTCGATGCTTCGAATGGCTTTAGATGGCCATTGTTATCCCGAGCTGGTGGAAGTATTGGAGGATCCCGAGCATACGGGGCTCAAAAACGATGCTCGCCTTGTTTTTGAAAAGCTAGCCCAGAGCCAGGCTTTGTTGGTGCAGGTCGTGGATGCGCATGAGGGAGAACCCTTCTACACCGTGAAGGACGTTTACACAGAGGAGGTTTACACCTATGTGGACTTTGGAGATCAAGAGCCCTTGTTGGTCGGAGCTCTCATGTTCGGTCGCTTCCTTATTCATCATTCCAACATATACGTGATCCCGGGCGTGTTTGTGGGAACTCCAGACGTCTTGAGTCAGATCTTGGACAATATTGAAGAGTTCTTGGATGAGAACTTAGAGGATATTCCGCTCGCCATGCAGACCGCCTTGCCGGAAATCTGGAATATTTGTACCTCGATTCAAGATGAGCGTGACGGCGTTGATCGAGATCAACCCTCTGGCGAATCTGGCGGAGTGATGATCGACCCCTGCCAAGTTAGCTTCGTTCTAGACGTGGAAAAGGGAGGTGCGGTTGAATCGTTGAGAAAACACCCATTCTTTTCGGAAGTCGATGCTCCAGAATTCGGATACGATCCCTTAGAGGATACTGTTTTCGAGGTGCATGTTCTCCCTTCCTTTGGCCCTCCGATACAAGCCTTGGAAGGGGAGGATGAGGATGACGAGCCGATGGAGGAAGAACCGAGTGCCATTCGCGTTGGTTCAGTAGTTCTGGGGGCGGACAAGCTCACGATTACGGCTATGAACCCGGTAGAGCTGGAGTTGCTCAAAGGGCTGGTCTTGCAGCTTGTCGCTTGCTCGGATTCCTAAGCGGAAGCAGTCGGTAACTCCTCTGTCACAAACAATTGGCTGATTCGAGCCAGGCGATCTTCGCATCCCATAAGCAGTAACAAGTCGCCCTCGTGCAACACTTCGTCGGGACTTGGACTTACGATTCGCTCACCGTGTCGCTGGATGCCCACGATAGTTACGCCGTGATCCGATCTCAAGTGCGTATCTTGAATCGATAAGCCCTCCCAAGTGCTCATAGGAGGGATAATCTCTTTTGAGAATCTGAAAGGCGAAAGCTGGAATTCCGCTCCTTCTTTCTTTTGGTTAAGGTAAGTTCGAGCGGCAGCGATCTGCGAGGGCTCGCCCAAAAGGAATAGCTTATCTTGAGGGAAAATTCGTGAATGCGGCTTGATGTCAGTCATGTCGAAACCGCCGCGCTCAATACCAGCTATGGTTACTCCGGTTTGGCGCCTGAGATCGATTTCCTTAATCTCGTGTCCGTTCCAGCGAGACGTTTTCTGAATGTCCACCGCTTCGACTTGAACGTGCCAAGGGTTCTTCTCCTTAAGCTGAGTCAGGTTTTGCTCGATCTTCTTCTCGATTTGGCTTCGCGATTCGTTCTCCATGGATTCCACAAAAGCCATTTCCCAGTTATTGTGCATGTGCACGAGACGTTTCCAGAAGATGAGCCCTAGAATTAAGGCAACTCCGACGAAGGCTAGGAATACCGCTCCGGTCGGGAAGAAAGGCGCTGCAACGATGAGGAATACAGTCCCGTAGACGAATAGAAGAATCAGAAGTATTAGACCATTGAATACGTTGCGAAAGGCTCCTTTGGAGAATTGCTGAAACAGCCCTTTGCTCAGTGCCGCGTCGGAGAAAAGCAATACGAGCACGTTGAAGTTCCGTACGGTATCCACGAAGAACGGCAGGCTGATCAACAGGGAAACAAGAAAGAGGCCTTGTCCGAAATGTTCCTGACTTACCGGTATGAATTCCGGTTTTGCAACATGGGAAGAGATAATGGCGGCTCCGATTATGATGGCGTTGATAATCAGAAAATAGAGTACGATTCGAAGTATCGGACCCCGAGCTAGCTTTAGGAAGCTACGGTTGAAGGCGAGCTCGAGGTTGTCCTGCCACTGAGCGTAGAGCAGGGTGAATTCCTTGAGGGCGTTGGGTGACGCCTTCTGGATCGCACCTAGGATTCTGGCCTCGTTCCCAATCAGGACTGGCGTGAGGAGAATTGTCACGAAAGCGACTCCGGAAGCGATGGATTGAAGCTCTGGACTGGTTGCTCCGTATTTTGCGCCTATCGCGGTGATGACGAAACTGAATTCCCCGATTTGCGATTTTATAAGGGCAGCCCTACCAGCCACATCCGCGTGCTGACCCGCTACGAACAAGCCCAGCCAGCAAGCGCAGAATTTGCCGAGGATAACCACTACGGATAGGATGAGGATCGCTGGAGCGTTCTCCCAGAGGGCGGCAGGATTTATCAGCATGCCGACCGCTACGAAAAAGAGGGCACAGAAAAGATCTCGTAGCGGTTCGGTAAGAGACTCGATGCGATGGGCGATCTTAGAGCTCGACAGGATCGCCCCTGCCAAGAAGCCCCCTAAGGCCCAAGAAAAGTGAAATTGCTCCGCGATGAGACTGACTCCGAAAATGAGCCCGAGTGTTGCCATGGTGACCATTTCGGAGGTCCCGCGGGTGTCCAGAATTTTGACCAAGCGCTTCGCCCCCAATTTGCCGATCAGGAATACGGCCACGATGAAGAGTCCGATGAAGAAGGCGGTCTTGCTGAGGGCGGAATAATCGAAGCTGCCCTCGGAAGCCATTCCGTTTAGCAGAACCAGCAAAAGGATAGCTAGGATGTCTTCGAATACTAGGATGCCGACGGCTTGTTGTCCATGCTGGCGGTTAAAGGATCCGTTTTCGCGCATCAGCTTCACGGATACCATGGAGGAGCTGATCGAGAGAAGACCGCCGAGAAACCAGCCGTCCATCGTCGATAGTCCGAGCCAGCTCGCTGCTTGCAGGCCTATGAAAACCATGAGCAAGGTTTGCAGGATCAAGGCGGTGAATGCGGGTGCAAAGACCGCTTTGACCTTTTCGATATTGAACTCAAGACCGATGTAGAACATCAGGAAGACGACTCCCAGCTCACTCAGGTCTTGCACGTTGGAGAGAGTGACAAGCGGTGGCCACAACCCGAGATTTGGCCCGAGGAAGAAGCCTGCGAATAGGTATCCAAGAAGTGGAGGCAGCTTGATTCTGGCACACACTAGCGCGGCGATGGCCGCACCCAGCATGATCCAGGCAAGGTCCGCTAGGATGGTTGAGGAGTGGGCGGAGGCAGCGAGTGGAAGAAGTTCGGTCAGGTACATTTGCGGCACGAGCAATACGATTGAGCAAGTTAAGTGCCGTGCTCGCTTTTGCAACGACGCTGTGAGCAAGCGGGCACAATAAAAGCGCGACCCTTACGAGTCGCGCTTCGAATTGGAATTTTTTTGCAGCTACGATCAGCCTGGCAGAAGCATGAAGCAAAGAGCCATGACGATGGTTGGGAAGAGCGCTCCCATCATGAGCTTCAGCGGAGAGATGCCGCCTTCGAAGAATTTGGATAGCAATGACTGTCCGGCAGGGTTCGGCGCGTTGGCAATCACAGTGAGACCACCACCGGTAACCGCACCGGCCACTACGGCGTAGCGTAGGGCGTCGGACACCGCTCCTGGTTCGTTGAAGAGTGGTACTTGAGAGGCGAGGTAGGTGATCGCCGCATTGTCGTTGAAAGCGGTCAAAACAGTCGCCCCGATGAAGAGTGGAATGTTGCCCAACGAGCTAAGCACGGGAGAGATCCACCAGCCTTGCAGACCACCGTGGATAACCAAACCGGCGAGGAAGAATCCAACGAGCATCGGGCTCTTCATGTTGATTTGGTACTGGTGGTGGTCAGTCGCCATGGTGAAGGCGATGAAGAAGAGGAAGCCTCCAATGAAGAGCGGCGGGTAGTGCAGGGTCAAAATCGTCCAGACGAGGAAGAGGGCGTGCACGGCGGCGATCCAAACAGGGGCGTAGTGCTCTTCTTCGCCCTTGGGGGCCTGGCTCGCGGCTTGTTTGAGTGTGGCGAATTCTTTCTTGAAAATCGAGTAGTAAACTACGTTGGCGGTGGCAATTCCGATGATGGCCTTCCAGCCGTAGTGGGTGAACATGAACGGAAGATCCCATCCCCATTTGCTGGCTACCATGAGAACTGGAGGCGCCGCGAAGTGGGTCAAGGTACCGCCGACGGAAACGTTCACAAAAAGGAGGCCGATTGTGGCGTACTTAAGCTTGGAGCTTGGGTTGTGCTTGTAGAACTGCTGTCCGAGAAGGATGGCCGCGATGGTCATGGCTGCTGGCTCAGTGATGAAAGAGCCGAGTAGCGGAGCGATGGTGAGAACGGAGAACCAGTAGGCTCCAGGAGAGCGACCTCCGATACCAGCGATTTGGCTGACGGCGCGTTCGGCGCTCTGAACGATCGGACGAGAACCAGCGATAGCCATCAGTACCACAACTACCATAGGCTCGGTGAAGTTTTGCCCAGATACGTAGGCTTCGGCCTCGTGCCAGCCCTTGGACATGGTGATGGCGATGATCAACGGAATTACCCAAAGCCCGAAGATCGCCTCCACTTCGCCTAGGAAGTGGAACAAGGTTCCTTTAAAGCTGACCGGCTCCTTGTCTCCTGGGTGGGAGATTTCGCCCGACTTGAGCTTGTGCTCATGCTCGTGCTCGTACTTGTGGGCCAAGGCTTGAAACTTGCCGGCCACGAAGGTGTGGCAGATCGCCAGGAAGAAGATAACCGAAACGACTACGTTGAACGGATCTACGCCCGCTCTGACCTTCAGCGTCTCGATCAGAGTCAAATCTCGCCCAAGCTCCTCGGCTTTGTGAGCCTCTGCGGTAAGGTATTCGGAGGTTGGGTGAGGGAATGATCTTTCGACAGCCTCGCCGTGCCCGTGCCCGCCTCCAGCTGCGAGCAGGTCTGCACAGCCGATAGTGAGCAGCGCGAAGGTTGCCAAAAGTATGGAAGAAAGGTGTCGTTTCAGACGCATTATTTGATGGGATCGCTAGGTTAGGGTTCTTGCCCTCCCTTTCGGAAGGTATACTTCTCAAAAATCGAAGCATGACTTGCGGCAAGCAGAATCGGTCCGGTTCAGACCGGTTTTCAGTTTAGTGGAATCTTGTGATTGGTTCGTACGTTAAGGTTTATTAAATCCAGTATTCAGGTCAGCTAATCGTGCTTGATTTGAAGCCGATGCTTGCCATTTTTAGGAAAATCGAACCGTGAGCAGTTTTAAGGCCATCACCCTAATAATCGTAGCAGCTTTAGCGAATCCGCTGTGCTGCTGCTTTGGCATTGATGGCTTGCTTGCTCACATCGGCGATAACGCTCCGAAGCAGGAGATGCATGCGTGTTGTTCCATGCAAAATGAAGCGGCTTCGGAGGCGGAGCAATCCGCGGGTCACGATGAGTGCCCGCACCAGATCGATCGGCTCTCGAAAATTCTGGAAACCGATTTTGGTTCGCACCTCGCGCGTCCAGCCTTCTTACCGGTTTTCAGTATATGGGCAGACACTCTGCTGGTCGCTTCTCCTCTGGTTTCCGACGCTTCTTATTCGCGTGCTCCGTACAGTTGCCCTCCACTCGAGGCCAATCTGTCTAGACAGGAGCGCTGCGTCTACACGCTTTGATTGATCGGGTGTCAGCCCTTTTGGGGCTCGTAATAGACAAACGCCACTAGACCGCTTTTGAGACCCTTTGCGGGTCGCGGCTATCCTCACTTGGGCCAATGTCCTTTCATTGGCCAATCAATCAAGCACTCCCGCCGACTTTATTTTTGTTGGCTCCAACATTTTTACGCAGATGAAAAAGCAATTCGCTTATCTGGGCTACATCCTTGTCGCTGCGTCGGCCTTTTTGGTCGGTCGCTGCACCTTTTCTCCGGAGAAACCGATCTCCGAACATTCAGGAACGCATGACCATGGCGCGGAACCAGAGGAGATCTGGACCTGCTCGATGCATCCTCAGATCCGGCAAAACGCACCCGGGGATTGTCCTATTTGTGGAATGGATCTTATTCTGGCGGATCAATCCAGCGGAGGCGAAGGGGTACTCGTCAAAATGGGAGAGGCGGCTCGAGCCCTTGCGGAAGTTGAAACAACTGAGGTCGAAAGGAACTTGCCGGAAATCTCCATTCGGCTGGTGGGCTCGCTCAGCCTTGACGAAACAAAAGTGCGATCCATCAGCGCTCGTTTTCCTGCTCGAATTGAGGAGCTGTTTGTCAATTACACAGGTATCAGGGTGCAGCAGGGGGACCACTTGGCCAGTATTTACAGCCCCGAACTTTTGAGCGCTCAACGGGAGCTTTTGTTGGCCTACGAGCGAGAGTCAGATGGGACTTTTGTGGAAGCCGCCAGGAGAAAACTGAGACGCTGGGGATTGGAGGAGGACCAGATTGACGAGATCCGGACCCGCGGCGAATCCGATCGCTTCGAATTGCGAGCTCCCATGGGCGGCGTTGTCACCATGAAACATGTCAAAGAAGGCGACTACTTGCAGGAAGGGAGTGTCTTGTTCGAAATCGCCGACTACAGTCATCTCTGGTTGATGCTTGATGCTTACGAGTCGGATCTCCCGTGGCTGAGAATCGGGCAAAAAGTGGCATTTTCCGTGGATAGCTATGGAGAAGAGCGTTTCGAGGGGCGAGTCTCCTTCATTTCGCCAGAGCTAGATCCGGCGACACGATCGGCGAGTGTTCGGATAAACGTGGAGAATTCGGATGGCCGCCTGAAGCCAGGAATGTTCGCTACCGGGTATGCCAAAGCGATGATCACGGAAGAGGGCGGAGTTTTCTCGCCAGAGCTCGCCGGAAAATGGATCAGCCCGATGCATCCGGAAGTGGTCAAGGACGAGCCGGGCAATTGCGATGTATGCGGCATGGCGCTCGTACCTGCCAGCGAACTGGGGTATACGGACGAAGCCGCGGTATCTGCTCCGATCCTTATCCCTGCTTCCGCGGTGTTGTGGACGGGTGAGCGTTCCGTGGTTTATGTGGAAACGGGAACCGGGCCTGAACGGAACTATGAGGGACGTGAGATCACCATAGGTTCTCGGGTAGGCGACTCGTTCATCGCTTTGGACGGAATTGCGGAAGGAGAGCGTGTCGTAGCGAGGGGAGCTTTCAAAATCGACAGCTCGCTGCAAATACAGGCTAAGCCGAGTATGATGAGCATGGATACGCCGCATGAGCACAGTTCCGATTCTGAAATGCCTATGGCGGAATCACTTTTGGGTTCGGAGCAACTCGAAGCGATCCTTGATACGTATTTAGAACTTCAAGACGCTCTCGCCTCAGACGACTTAGCGTTGGCGAAGTCTGCAGTCTCTGAGTTGCAGGAGATCGCTGTTGATTCAGGTTCGCTCGCGGCGAGCTTAGGTGGTCTGGCTGCGGCGGAGGATTTGGAGTCGATGCGCCGTCCTTATTTCGATGACTTGTCTGCTCTCGTAATCGACAGTCTTGAGTCTAACAGTGAAAGCTTGGATCGAAGCCTGTGGAGAATGCACTGTCCTATGGTTTATTCGGATCGAGGAGCGGATTGGATACAAGGAAACGATCAGCTGAGGAATCCGTTTTTCGGGGCGTCCATGCTAACCTGTGGAGAAGTTGTGAGGGATTACGGCAATGATTGATCGCCTCATCCGATTCAGCTTAGAGAACAAGCTGGTTGTCTTTTTGCTAGCCGCCTTTCTCGTGACGGCCGGCCTCGTGGTATCGCCATTTGATTGGGAGCTGGATGGCTTGCCGCGACATCCGGTACCGGTTGACGCTATACCGGATACCGGTGACAATCAGCAGATCGTATTCACGGAATGGAGCGGTCGCTCGCCTCAAGATATTGAGGACCAAGTAACTTATCCGCTAACGACCGCCTTGCTCGGATTGCCAGGGGTTCAGACCATTCGCAGCAGTTCCAGCTTCGGCTTCTCTTCGATCTACATCATTTTCGAAGACGGGGTAGACTTCTATTGGTCGCGGACTCGGATCCTCGAAAAACTGGCTAGCTTGCCGAGTGGGACCTTGCCGGACAGCGTTCAACCGAGATTGGGCCCGGATGCGACCGCGCTGGGACAAGTCTTTTGGTATACCATCGAGGGTCGGGACAAGGAAGGAAATCCGGCTGGAGGTTGGGACCTCGCGGAACTTCGCAGCGTGCAGGATTGGTTTGTTCGCTATAGTCTGCAGAGCGTAAAAGGGGTCGCGGAAGTCGCATCCATCGGCGGGTTCGTGAAGGAATATCAGGTCGAAGTAGATCCGGACGCGCTTCGGGCCTATCAAGTTACTTTGCAAGATGTGGCCCAAGCAGTCTCGGCTAGCAACGTGGACGTAGGGGCTCGGACCATCGAGATCAATCAAGCTGAGTATCTGGTTCGCGGCCTTGGCTTTGTCAAAAACCTGGAAGATCTTAGAAAGGCCGTCGTCGCCGAAAAAGACAATGTACCCATTACCTTGGGACAACTGGCGAAAGTGGAATTCGGTCCAGCTTTGCGTCGAGGCGCACTCGATAAGGAAGGTACGGAAGCAGTTGGTGGAGTCGTGGTAGCTCGCTTTGGCGAGAACCCGATGGCTGTCATTTCCCGTGTTAAGGAGAAAATTGATGCTTTGGAGAGTAGCTTGCCCAGCAAGGAATTGGAAGATGGTAGAGTCAGCCAATTGACGATCGTTCCGTTCTACGACCGGTCAGGATTGATCGACGAAACTTTAGGCACTCTCGAGACCGCAGTGCGTCAGCAGATTTTGGTTACGGTGATTGTTGTACTCGTCATGCTGTTGCGGCTTCGAAGCGCGGTCCTCGTCTCCAGTGTTTTGCCTTTAGCAGTTTTGAGCGCCTTTCTCGGAATGAGTCTGGTAGGAGTCGATGCAAACATCGTAGCCCTCTCGGGGATCTCGATCGCGGTGGGCACGATTGTGGACATGGCGATTGTGTTGGTTGAAAATTGTCTCCGCAGATTGGAGTCGGCACCCCCCGGTAAGTCGCGTTTGGAAACTATTTTCGAGGGCTGCTCTGAAGTAGGTGGAGCGGTCCTAACATCCGTCCTTACGACCGTGGTGAGTTTTCTGCCAGTCTTCACAATGGTGGCGGAAGAAGGACGCTTGTTTAGGCCTTTGGCTTTCACCAAAACCTTTACCTTGCTCGGTAGCATTTTGGTCGCTCTCACCTTGGTCCCAGCCCTTGTCCATCTGTTTTATCGTCGAGGAAAAGTAGCAACCGAGAAGAAAAAAGGTTTTGGTGGTAAGGATTGGATCGCGATCTGCGCGGCCTTGCTTTTGGCCTTGTACTTAGCTCAGGACTGGCAGCCCATCGGGCCGGGGGCGCAACTAAGCAACATCGTATTTGTAGTGCTCGTCCTTGGGCCCCTGCTTTTAGCGGCTCATTTGATGATCCGGCTTTATCCGGTGGTCCTAAACTGGATACTTCAGGCAAAAGGACTCTTTCTATCGGGCTGTCTTTTGATTTTGCTTTGCGGTCTCGCTGTGTGGCTGGGGGCTTCCAAGTTGACTGCGTTCGCTCCAGATTGGGTGAAGGAAACTCGAGCATGGCAGGCTGCGGACGAGGCATTTCCCGGTTTAGGGAGGGAGTTCATGCCGGCCTTGGACGAAGGTTCCTTTCTTTCGATGCCAACTACTATGGCTCATGCTTCTATTGGGGAGGCTATGGATGTGCTACGAAAGCAGGACATGGCGATTAAGAGTATCCCAGAAGTGGAGACAGTGGTCGGCAAAATCGGGCGTGTGGAAAGCTCACTCGATCCCGCTCCTGTTTCGATGATTGAGACAGTCATCACCTACAAGCCGGAGTACGCTGAGGACGAGGAGGGAAACCAGGTCAGGCAGTGGCGTGACGAGATTCAGTCGGCGGATGATATTTGGAAGGAGATCGCTCGCGTTTCGCGGATTCCGGGAGTCACTGAAGCCCCTAAGCTTCAACCGATCGAGACTCGTAGGATTATGCTACAAACTGGCTTGCGAGCGACAATGGGCTTGAAGGTTTTTGCGGCGGATCTTGATACACTTGAAGAGTCGACTCTGCAGATCGAATCCGTACTCAAAAAATCATCGGTTCTTAAAACCGAAACCGTGTTCGCGGACCGCGTAGTGGGAAAACCATACGTGGAGGTTGATATCGATCGGTCAGCGATCGCCCGCTATGGAATCAGCATTCAAAACGTGCAGGACGTGATTGAGATAGCGATCGGAGGAAAGGTCGTGGGCTACACTGTAGAAGGTCGTGAACGGTACCCCATACAAGTCAGGTACCAGCGGGAAATGCGTGATTCGGTGGAGGCAATTGGGCGAGTGCTGATAGCGGCTCCGGACGGCACGCAGATTCCTTTGGGCCAGTTGGCTGAAATTCGGTATCGACGTGGCCCCCAAGTCATCAAAAGCGAGAATACCTTTCTCATGGCCTACGTTCTATTTGAGCCAGTAGACGGTCTTGCAGAGGTGGATGCGGTGGAAGCCCTCAGCTCGTTTCTTCAAGAACGGCAGGAGTCCGGTGAGCTTACGATTCCTTCAGGTGTGCATTATGAATTTACCGGCACCTATCTGGGGCAGATTAGGGCGGCCAAAACGCTGCGGCTCGTGCTTCCTGTCGCTTTGCTGTTGATCTGGCTTTTACTCTATTTCCAATTTCGGAAAACGATCACCACCTTTATCGTTTTCTCGGGGGTGGCCTTCGCCTGGTCGGGCGGTTTTATCATGCTCTGGCTTTACGGGCAGCCTTGGTTTCTCGACTTGTCGTTATTTGGGGTGGATCTACGCGATCTGTTTCAGGTGGATACCATTAACCTAAGCGTTGCGGTTTGGGTAGGCTTTCTCGCTCTATTTGGAACAGCCACCGATGACGGGGTTCTCGTGTGCTCCTATTTGAAGACCTCTCTGGAGGAGCGGTGCCCTGAAACAAAGGAGGAGCTACGCAAGGCAGTGGTGGAGGCGGGTATGAAGCGTATTCGTCCAGCCATGATGACTAGTGCGACTACGCTACTGGCTCTTCTGCCCGTCCTCAGTTCCTCGGGGCGAGGAGCGGATGTGATGATACCCATGGCTATTCCTGTCTTTGGAGGTATGTGCCTCGCTTTGCTCACCGTGTTCCTCGTTCCCGCTCTCTACTGCTCGCTAGAGGAGTGGAAACTATCACGAAAAGCTATCGCGAGTTGAACATTCTCTTTTTGAAACTAACTAAAAAAGTAACCCAATCGTATATGAAAAAACTAATCCTATCACTCGTGGCGGCTCTCGCTGCCGTATCCAGTCTTCAAGCTCACTGCGGAAGTTGCGGTGTGGGTGGAGACGCCGAGCATGCCGCCTCCTGCGAAAATTGCCCCGCCGAGCAGTTGGAGGGCTACTACGCCACTCAAAAGGGACTTGCGAACGATGACCTCGCCGCAGCGAAAAAGGGTGCGGACGCGTTTCTGGCCCATGCGGAAACCATGGGATGTAACAGCGGCGAGGATAGTTGTTGTTCAACTGAAATGGACGCAGCTTCTACAATATCCGGAGCCTCCGACATCGCAGCGGCCCGAGTCGCTTTTAAAGATTGGTCCGACGCACTGCTGGGCAAATTGGAGAAATCCGGACTAGGCGAAGGAGTTGCTTACAAGATGCACTGTCCCATGGCCTTCGAGAACAAAGGAGCGGACTGGATCCAAGGTTCCAAGGATCTTCGCAACCCTTACTACGGCTCCATGATGCTGACCTGCGGATTTGTGTCCGAAACGATCTCTGCTAAGGATGCGTCTGGGTGCTCATGTCCCGAGGGAGAGTGTTCTTGCGAATCGTGTGATGGCGAAAGCTGCAAGATGCCCGCATCCAAAGAAGGCTCTCATTCCATGCATCACTAAGCTTGCGAATTTTTAGCCTTTTGAGACGCTTTTGAAATAGGGCGTATCGAAATATATAGGGGCGACTACCGATTCGGTAGGTTCGCCCTTTTTTCGCTCGCCGTCTGTGAAGGTTCTTTTCGATTGCTTGCCAATCGGGAGGGCCGGTACTTTCTTTTCCATTCCACCTCATGTATCGGTACCACAATCAAGCGGTCTATGACCTATGCCAAATCCACAGTCTGATCGACGGTCCTACCCTGGATCGCTTGCAGGCAAAGCTGGGGGCCGAAGATCGTTCGCTTGCGGAGCTCGTTATCGGAGAAGGGAAGGTTAGCCGGTCTGTCTTTTTGGATACGGTGGCGAGCTACCTCGGAATCGAGAGACTGAAAGATGCTCCTTACGATATCCCGATTGAGATTATAGATTTGATCGATCCGGCCTTGGCGAGGATGCATGGAGTCGTCCCGGTCGATGGAAACGAGCGGCAAATTACCATCGTAACCACCGACCCTTTTAACACTTCGGTGATCGATGATGTCGCTTTTGCGGTGAATCGGGATGTGCGTCTTCGCTTGCTCGATCCGAAGACGGTTAACGAATTACTGGATGTTTACTATCGGCCGAAGAACGTCGACTACACCGGTATCCTCGAGGAGATCGACTTGTCTGAGGTCGCTGGAGTAGACGACATCAGTCCAGACGATCTGCTTGGAATGGCAGGCGAGACGCCCATTATCCGTTTTGTCAATTTGGTCCTTGCTCAAGCCATCAAGGACAAGGCTTCGGATATCCACTTCGAGCCCTTCGAAAAGGAATTCAAGATCCGCTACCGGATCGATGGAGCCCTCTACGAAATGTCTCCACCACCGCGTGAGCTCGCGGTGCCGATTATTTCCCGCGTAAAGATTTTGGGAGATCTAAACATAGCGGAGCGACGTGTCCCCCAAGACGGTAAGGTCCGTCTTGTAGTGGCAGGACGGCATGTTGATCTACGTGTATCCACACTTCCGACACAGTTTGGGGAAAGTGTGGTACTCCGCGTCTTGGACCAAGGAACCACGCAGCTCGAATTGACTTCCCTTGGTATGCCTGAGGACGTTTTGCACTCAGTCGAAGCAGGTATCGGCCGTCCTAATGGCATTTTCATTTCGACGGGGCCCACCGGGTCGGGAAAAACCACCACCTTGTACAGCTGCTTGAAGCGACTGAACCGAGTCGATTCAAAGCTCATGACGGCGGAAGACCCGATCGAGTACGAGATAGACGGTATCATGCAGGTGGGAGTTAATCCCAACATTGGGCTAACTTTTGCCAGTACATTGAAGTCCTTTCTACGCCAAGATCCGGACGTCATTATGGTAGGGGAAATCCGTGATTTGGATACGGCTCAAATCGCGATCCAAGCTTCCCTGACCGGACACTTAGTGCTCAGCACTCTACACACCAACGATTCCGCTGGCGCCGTAACGCGATTAATGGATATGGGAGTGGAGCCGTTTCTTATTTCCTCCTCTTTGGAGGCAGTTCTTGCTCAACGTTTGCTCCGCAAGATATGCCCCGGCTGCAAACGCGCTTATCTGCCAGATCACGCCTTGCTAAAGCAGTTGGAGTTAGAGCCTGCGATATTGCAGCAAAAGGAGTTCTTTCAAGGCACTGGCTGTACCGCTTGCGCCAATACAGGCTACAGCGGCCGGCTAGGGATATTTGAAATGTTGTCCATTTCGGAGTCCATTCGCGAATTAATTAGTGAAGGTAGGCCAGCGGTAGCCATTCGCGAACAGGCCATCAACAACGGGATGCGTACCCTGCGGGAAGATGGGCTGCGGAATATTTTTACCGGTGTCACTACGGTGGATGAGGTGATACGTTACTCGTAAGGCGAAATGCCTGTGTGATCCGAATAGGTATGTCGAAATTTAGATTCGTAGCGATAGACGAGGCTGGTAAAGAGCGAAGCGGGTTGGTGGAAGCACCGTCTCGACAGGCGGCGGTAAAACAAATCCGCGGCTATGGCCTAACGCCTGCCAGAGTATCCGTCGTCAAATCTCCAGGCTCTACCGGCAGTTCGGAAACTTCGGAAAATTCCAAGACCGGAAAAGTCGGCAAGAAGCCGATGTACTTTGGTTCCGCGGTAAAGAAGAAAGCTTTGGCGGAATTCACTCGGAAGCTGGCGACGCTTCTGCAAGCGGGGCTCACTTTGATTCGCTCGCTAGAGGTGCTGAAGGATCAAGAGAAAAACGTGGTCTTTCGCTGGATTCTCGGAAGCATAATCGAGAGTATCCAATCGGGCAGTACCTTTTCCGACGCTCTGGCTGCCTTCCCCAAAGAGTTTGATTTTCTCTACGTGAATATGGCTCGGGCCGGTGAAGCGAGCGGGATGCTCGAAACTTCGCTCGCTCGCTTGGCGACCTATTTGGAAAAGACGGAACGTATGAAAAGTCGTCTCGCCTCCGCCATGACTTACCCAACCGTAGTCATGATCCTTTCGGTGATGATTGTTACCGGGCTACTGATCTTTGTGGTGCCCAGCTTCAAGCAGATATTTATCGATGAAATCGGCGAGGATAAGATGCCGAAGCTGACGGAGTATGTCTTGTTCGTTAGCGAATTCCTAGTCGCCTATTGGTACATGGTGCTGGCCGCCATAATTGGTCTCGTCGTGGGCAAAAAGGCGTTTGGGGCGACGGGGCCGGGGAGGAGTTTCTACGATTGGTTGAAACTTCGCTTCGTCGGAGTGGGGGAGCTTTGCACGAAGATCTACGTTATCCGCTTCTCGAGAACTTTGGGTACTTTGATCGAGAGTAGCGTACCGATATTGGAGGCTCTGCGGATCACTCGAGACGCTTGCGGAAACAAGCACGTCATGGATGCGGTGGAGAGCGTGCGAAACCGCGTTAAAGATGGGGAGGGGATCGCCGCGACTTTGGAAGTGACCAAGATTTTTCCCACCATGGTGACCAGTATGGTCGAAGTCGGTGAAGAGACGGGAGACTTGCCAGAAATGCTGGTACAGATCGCAGACGTCTACGACGAGGAAGTGGATAACTCGATTTCCAGTCTGACGGCCATGGTTCAGCCGCTGATGATTGTGGTGCTGGCAGGGGCGGTGGTTCTGATCGTTCTGGCCCTCTTTCTGCCGTTCCTCTCCATCATGCAGAGTTTCGGTAATACCTAGTCGAGGAACGCGTTTAGTTGCCCGAAGACGCGGCGACAGCCTGCCTCACTGTTTCTAGGTCTAGCTTAGCTCCAGGGCGAATGTTGTTGTCGCTAAACCACTTGTGGCGCACCTCAAGAGCGTACATCATGTCGTCGCGAATCGATTTACGAGACAAAGTATCTTGGGCATAGAGCGGATAAACTTCGCGAAGTACTCCGTCTGCCGTGAAGAAACCGATGTCGATGGGGAAATCGACGTTCTTCATCCAGTACGACATCCTTTGCGGAGCCTTGTAGACAAAGAGCATTCCATGGTCGTCTTCGATGCCGTCGCGATACATGAGGCCTTTGGCCTGCTGGGCGTGGGTCAGTGCGAATTCGATGGTGATGTTTTTTTCGCCCACCTGGAGGTGAGTCGGCATTTCCTTTTTCTTGGATGCGTCTGCAGAGCAGGAGGCCATCAGCCCGGTGAGGGCGAAGATCAAAAAGGCGAAGCAAGTCTTGGAAATCGAATTCATGCGGAGGTGAGTTTCTAGCTCCAAAGTCGGAGGGGCAAGCGCGAAGCTTTCGCGAAAGTGAAGACCGAAACAGGCGCCGGAGTGTTCTTCGTTTTTTTCAGATTTTCTCACATCAAGTTAGGGGTAGGACAGGATATGTCTAAGGTAGGCTGCTAAAGTGGTCCCATGAAATCAACCAATCGATTTGAAGAAGCATGGGCCCCACAGTGGGATATGGGCCTACAAGGAGAATTTGGATTTGCCAGCGAAGTGGAGGAGTCGGAAAGCGATACTGCGGACTTCGAGCGAGTTCAGTCTTGGGAAGGGCGTGGTGAGGAAAGCGAGACTCGCAAGAGCGCGGCGAAATCCGACATCCTGTCCATCGGAGAGCTGGTCGATTTTTTGGAAACCCTCAGCGTGGAGCTCGCAAGCGAATGAGCAGTGAAGATCGTTCCATCCTGACTCTCGACAGTCGCAGCGAGAATATGATTCGCCGCCTGATTTCGATCCCGTTTTTTCTGCGTCTGAGACGCCAGCGTCGCATGCTTCTCGGGTCCAGCGGCTGTCTGGTGAAAGCGACCGACTGGGAGTCTTGACGCCTAAACTTTTTCGAGGGCAATCCAGCTCTCGGTATCGATTTGTTCAGGACGGGCATTGGGAGCGATGCCCGCCTGTTCTAGTTTCGCGAGCCAACGGGAGGCCGTTTCATTTTTCGCTTTGCGCAAAAGGGAGGAAATCTGCTTGCGGCGTTGTTGGAAGATTTCGCGAATCAGTTGAATGCTTTCGGGACTGAAGCGGAAGGGTTCCGCTTTTCGGCGGAGATGCAGCAAAGTCGATCCCACATCGGGCTTGGGATAAAAGCAGGAACCGGAAACGTCGTGTCCTGGCAGAACATCAAAGGCTGCGTGCAGGAAGATGCTGATCGCTCCGAACTGTTTGGTTCCCGCTTTGGCGGCGTAGCGTTGGGCCGCCTCTTTTTGCAGCATCAAGGTCATCACGCTGGGAAGCCGACTTTCCAAGACGGAAGCCATCCAGGGAGTCGAGATGGCGTAGGGCAGGTTGGCTACGATTTTGTAGTCGGAAATCTCCTCAGGCAGATCGCCCAAGGGGAAATCCAATGCGTCGCCTTTGACGAGGTGAAGGTTGGGCAGATTTTCTGAAAGTCTCTCGATATGGGCCCCGAGAGTCGGGTCGAATTCGACGGCGTGGACAATGGCACCCGCGTCGTGCAAGGCTTGAGTCAGGGTTCCTAGGCCAGGACCAATCTCTACCACGTGATCCCCCTCGGACACGCCTGCCAGTTCCAAAGACTTGCGAACGATGTTTCCGTCGATGAGGAAATTCTGTCCCAATTGCTTGCGCGGGCGGTGTCCCAATTGCTCGAGTAATTCGCGAGTCTGTGTCGGGGAGAGAGGCATTGGCGTTTGGAAGGATGTCGCTACCGAGTCGTGATTCTACGCTTGATGGAAATCGTTCATCAACGCGGCGGTGTCCGGAGCTTTCATGAGCGCTTCGCCCACAAGGATCGCTTTGGCTCCGCAAGCGCGCGCTCGGGCGGCATCCTCTTTGGTCCAAATTCCACTCTCCGATACTGCAACCACATCCTTCGGGAAAAGCGGGATGAGGCGTTCGGAGAAGGCGAGGTCGGTTTTGAAAACGGCGAGGTCTCGGTTGTTTACGCCGATGATTTTAGCATCCTGAGCGACGGCACGCTCTAACTCCGGCTCGGAATGGATTTCGTAGAGTGAGTCGAGCCCCGCGAGGTCCGCGGCTTTGCGGAGGGCCATCATCTGCGAATCGCTCAAGGCGCGTACGATAATCAGGATGGCAGACGCGCCCGCTTGGGCCGCTTCCAAAACCTGGATGGGGTGGATCATGAAATCCTTACGCAGGCAGGGGATCCCATTTCCGGAGTTTCTGAATATTTCGGTGACCGAAGAAAGGTCGGCCAGCTCGCCGCCGAAGTATTTCTGGTCGGTAAGGATGGAAAGGCAGTCGCCGCCTGCGGAAAGGTATTTTTCAGCCTGTTCGACGGAAGGGCCGAGGTCTTTGATTTGCCCGGCAGAGGGGGAGCGGCGCTTGATCTCGGAAATGACGGCTAATTTCTCCGGTGCTCTCAGGGCTTCGATGAATGAGCCACGGGCCGCCGCTTGTCCGGCGAATGCTTCGAGTTCGCTGGCAGACACCTCGCGAATGCGATCCGCGATCTCCTGGGCCTTCCAGTTCATGATTTCTGTGAGTTTGTCCATCCTTTGGCTTTGCTAGCGTGTTTGGGGAAGTTGCGGGCCCAATCGCCGATGGCGAATGTTTTTTTGGCCCTTGATGCGGGCGGAGCTTGATCGGGAATTGCTATGGGCAGGAGCAGTGTTCTTCATGCCACCCGTGAGCTCAATTGAAGAATTGCAGGAAACGATGGCCCGTCTTCGCGGACCGGGCGGATGCCCATGGGATATCGAACAAGACCACCAGTCTCTGGCCCAGTGCCTGGTCGATGAGTGCAGCGAATTGCTGGAGACGATCGATAAGCTCGATATGGACCACATGCGGGAGGAGCTCGGTGACGTGCTGCTGCAAGTCGTGTTTCACGCCCAATTGGCCAAGGAAAAGGGTCACTTCGATTTCGAAGCGGTTGCCGCGGAGATCAACGAAAAGCTGATCCGCCGGCATCCCCACGTTTTTGGAGATGTGGATCTTGAAAATTCCGAACAAGTATTGACGCAATGGGACGCGATCAAAGCGACTGAGAAGGCAGGCAAACCAGTGAGCTCCTCGCCGTTTAAGGATCTGCCACCCGCTTTGCCTGCTTTGCTTTTCGCATACGACGTCTTCAAGCAGATCAAGAAAAAGGCCATCCCGGTCGGAGAGAGTGTAGACATGGACGCTATCGAAGCCATGGCTGCGGAATTGGACGAAGAAGCGGCCGGACATATCCTTTTCGAAATCGCTGCCGCTTGCCGCCTGAAAGGGATCGATCCGGAAAGCGCGGTGCGGAAATTTGCCCGAAGAGTCATGGCGGAAAGCGAAGAGCTGACCGAAGACACGAAGGAAGAAAAGATCGTTTGAATCGTGTCCGCTGCGGCGAGCGAGATCTAGGAAGTCCAAGCGCGAAGATGAGCGAATCCGAAAAGTGGCGAAGCAAATGGGTCGCTCCCTTTTTGCGTCACTTATCCGGCGAGCGTCGTCTTTCCGCGTATACAGTTCGCAACTACGAAACCGCCTTGGAGGCGTTTTTCGAGTTTTTGGATAGTTGCGGTAAATGGCAGGGAAAGCTGGAAAAGGTTAACCTGCGTGAAGCGAGAGACTTCGTCATCGAGCAGCAAAACCGCGTTTCGCGTCGCACGGTTCACAACTACGTATCCGGGCTGCGTACTTTCTTCAAATACTGGATACGCCAGGGGATGCTGGAAGCGAACCCGCTCAATGGGCTCTCGCTACCGAAGCTCCCCAAAAAGTTGCCTGCCTTCATGACCGAAAAGCAGGTCAAACGCCTTTTAGACGGTCCCATGCTGGCTTTGGAGAATGAATCGATAACGCCTTATCAAGCTTGGCGTGATCGGCTGGTTCTAGAGTTGCTCTACGGAGCGGGATTCCGAGTCAGCGAGTTGTGCGATTTGACCTATGGGCAGATTAGTTTTGATGAGGGCGTGGCCCGTATCGTAGGGAAGGGCGGGAAGTCGCGGATTTGCCCTCTGGGTCGGGTCGCGATTGCGGTATTGGAGAAGTGGAGACGCGAGTTCGCAGTGGGAACGGCTTATTTGGATCCAGTGATCTTGAGCAACAAACGAGTCAAGTGGAGCCCTCGCGGAATCCAGCTTCTGCTCAAGAAGTACCTCGCCTTGGCTGATTTGCCGCACGATCTGACGCCCCACAAAATCCGCCACTCCTACGCCACCCATTTGCTTGATAATGGGGCGGATCTGCGGCTTGTGCAGGAGTTGCTCGGGCATGCCAAGCTCTCCACCACCCAGATCTACACTCATGTAAATATTGGGCGGCTCAAACAGGCATTCGACCAGGCTCATCCACGAGCATGAGTCGTAAAGCCATGGTTTAGCTAGGCTTATAAAGTTCGGGTGTGGGACGCTCCACTGTTCGGGGTGAAGAGTGGATTGGTGAAAATGTTTAGGCGTTTTTGTAAAAACCTATTGCAAGAAACTGTAGGAGTCGTGTTTTTGTGGTCTAAATGCCCTCCTCCCCAAGAAAATCAGGTAAAAGACCCCCGACACTGGCTGATGTAGGACGAATTGCAGGCGTATCCGCTATGGCTGTTTCCTCTGTACTCAACGGCTCCAAATCATCGGTGCGGATTTCCGAGGATACCAAACGCCGAATCAAAGAAGCTGCGGCCAAACTCAAGTATCGTCCTAACGTTGCGGCACGTGCCCTCGTCAATCGCAGGATGAACGCGATCGGTGCGGTCATCGTTATGGAAGGCGAGGAGTTGAACCACTATTTCCTAGAGGTTTTCAATGGGATCGTCAAAGGGGCGAATCTTCACAACCAGAACGTCACGGTCTTCACTTTGAAAACCTGGAAGGACGCGATACAGCAGCTCGAGCGGGCATTCGATGGCCGTATCGACGGTATGATTTTGATCGCTCCAGTCGTAACCGAAGAATTCGCCAAAGGCCTCGATCCTCATATGCCGTGTGTGAGCCTGCACGCCAACGCCTTGATCGACGGTGTCTTAAACCTCGAATCAGACGAAGAAGAGGGAGCCTACCAAATGGTGAAGGCCCTAGTTGATAAAGGGCACCGCCGCATCATGCATTTCAGCGGTCCGCGCGGATTGATCGGCGCGGAACGTCGTATCAAGGGCTACCTGCGAGCACTCGAAGAAGGCGGTATCGATTTCGAAGAAGACTTGCTCAAGTCCATGGAATTTCGGGATGTGGAAGCCAAGCGTGTGGCTACGGAATGGCTGGCCAACCACAGTAAGGAACAGCTTCCCGACGCGATTTTCTGCGCGAATGACCATATGGCCTTCGGTTGTATAGAAGCCCTTTCCAATGTGGGTATCCGAGTGCCGGAAGATGTTTCAGTTTGTGGCTTTGACGATACGCTCGTCGCCAGAGTTGCCATGCCAACTTTGACCACCGTAAGACAGCCCTTGAATGAGATGGGGGCAGAAGCGGTTTCGATCCTCATGAAGCGCATCGCCGACGAATCTTCGGAAAAGGAAAAGCCCAAGCACATCGTTTTTCCAACCGAGCTGATCGAACGCAATTCCACCTCGGCCCGCTAGGCGGATACAAAAAAACTTCCTCCCGCATGGCCGATTACGACCCGCAGGAGGAAGCTTGAAAGCTTGTTGAATTGGCCTACTTGGCGAGGACTTCGATCGTCGCGCTTTCCAAGCCTTCGGCTTCAGCGGTGATCGTTATGGTGCCGCCGTTACCAGCCAATGGACGGACGATGAGCTGAGCTTTGCCGTAGAATAGCTTTCTAACGGGTGAACTAAAGGAGACGAAGGAGTAGGAATCGCCATTTCCGGTTGCCTGGAATTCGCCCGCTCCGGAAACGGAGAAAGTGATTTCGTTGTCGGCCAGCGGGTAAGCGCGTCCCTTTGAGTCGACTGCTTCAGCAGTGACATAGACGAACTCTTGTCCATCTGCAGCGACTTCGGTCTTTTCCGGAGTCAAGCGGAGAGCCACCGGCTTGCCTGTCGTTTCGACGGTAGCTTCTCCGATCACTTCGCCATCCTTGTAGGAAACTGCTTTCAACTCGCCCGGCTGATAGGTCACTTCGTCCCAACGCAAACGGTAGTCGTAAGTTACGTCGTAGTAGTCGTTGGTCGTAGGGTTGGAGAAAACTTTTACGTCGCTCAACCCAGTTTCCGATTCCCCGAGATTCTCTGCAAAGGAGATACGCAGGTAACGGCCTTCCGCCTCGACCTGGTGTAGGATTCGGGTGACGCCCTGCCATTCCTCTAGGTCTTCGGTTCCTTTCTCGACGATCTGCTTCCACTTTTTTCCGTTTTTGGAGGTCTCGATGACGTAAGCGTAGAAGTGTTCTTTGCCGTTTGTTTCCAATTGGATGGTGCTGATCGGGTGGAGTTGGCCGAGATCGATGGTAAGGCTTGGCTGGTCTTCCTCGCCAGCTATCCAGGCAGTCGAGAGTTCCGAATCGATAGCCAATGCGGCGGATTCGCCCGAGCTTGCGGTGGCGGTGGCTGAAGCAGCGAGGTTGGGGCCACGCTCTGGACGCTCGCCCTTGCGACGCATGCCGAGAGATTCGCCATTGAGGAAGAGTTCGGCGGAGTCGCCGTTTGTGTAGACGAATACCGGCACGTTTTTGCCCTCACGACCTTCCCAATTCCAGTGCGGCAAGATGTGAGTCGTATCCACATCTTCACGCCAATGGGATCGGTAGATGAAGAAGCGGTCCTTGAGGAAGCCGCAAAGGTCGACGATGCCGAAGTACGAGGAGCGGGATTGCGCGTCGTAAGGAGTTGGTTCGCCGATATAGTCGAAACCGGTCCAGACGAATTCGCCCGCGACATAGGAATCGTTTTCCATCAACTCAAATTCCTTGTCGGGAACGTCCGACCAATAGGCCGCGGTGACGTCGTATGAGGAAATCTCATACGGCTTTCCGTAGTCGGATTTGCGAGTTGCGAGCTCAGGATCGTAGTAGCCTCGTGTGCTGAAAGCGGAAGCCGACTCAGAATATACGATCGGCTTTTCAGGCCAGACGGAGCGGAAGCGGGCGTAGCGGCGAGCGTAGTTCCAGCCAGCGAGGTCGAGTGAAGCGAAGTTTTCCCCGTTGGTGAGGGGAGGAATATGGCAGGCCATGGCGATAGGCCGATGGGCGTCGATCGTGCGGGCAAATCCGGCTAGCATGGCGGTACGCTCCGGTGTGATGCCGTCTCCCGCGTCGCCGCCTTGTACTTCGTTTCCGATAGACCAGATCACCACGGATGGATGGTTGCGATCACGCTTCAAGGTGTTCTCGATCTGGCGATGGGCAAATGGCATGAGCGGTGGTGTCAAATCGTCGCGTCCCGCGGTCCATCCCCATTTATCGAATACTTCGTCCCATACTACGAGGCCGAGCTCGTCGCAGAGCTCTAGCAGTTCTTTGGCTGGAGGGTTGTGGGAGGTGCGGATCGCATTGACCCCCATCTCCATCATGATCTCTAGCTGACGCTTTTGGGCGTGGTAGTTAAATGCCATTCCCAACGGCCCGAGGTCGGAGTGAAGGTTGACTCCTTTTAGCTGTACGCGGCGACCGTTTAGGTGGAAGCCGTCGTCAGCGGTGAAAGCGAAAGTGCGGAATCCAAAATTCGTTTCGTACTCGTCGAGCAGTTCTCCTTCTGAATCGAGCAACTTCACTTTGGCCGCGTAGAGTTTTGGCGAATCGACATCCCAAAGTTCTGGATTGGCTACATGCAGCTCCATACCGAGATGGGTGGTCGCATCTGAAAGGGCGGAGGCTTCCAATGTTTCAGTGGCAACTGTTTTGCCTGCTGGATCCAGGATCTCCGTTTCAATTACGAGAGCGGTTTCCGCGTCGGTGTGGTTTTCAACCTCGATGGAGAGAATCGCATTTTCCGCGGGCAGGCCGAGCAGCTCGTCACCATCGGTGGAAACGCCCACTCCCCAGTTCGCGAAGTGGATTTGTTGGTCGAAAACGAGCGTGACCTTGCGATAGAGCCCGGCTCCCGGATACCAGCGAGAAGACCACTTCTGGGTATCCAGCTTAACTGCGAGGACGTTGCTTTCGCCTGCTTTCACGTGGTCGGTGATGTCGATGCGGAAGGGCGTGTATCCGTAGTCCCATGATCCGACTTCCTCACCGTTGAGATAGATGACCGGGAAGGCCATGGCTCCGTCGAAATCGAGGTAGACGCGTTGGCCTTCCGCTTCTGCAGGGATATCCAACTCGGTGCGGTACCAGCCTATACCCTTCCAGGGCAGCTTGCCCGTGCCTCCATGCTCTTCAGGATCGAAGGGGCCGGCTGCGGCCCAGTCGTGCGGCATGTGAACCGGCTCGCCCGCGAAGGTAGCAGGCGTTTGAGCGTCGGCTACGGACTCAAGGTCTCCAGCATGAAAAAGCCAACCCTCGTCGAGGAGCTGGGCTGGGATTTGAGCCCAGGAAATTGGAATGGCCAGTAGCGATAGGGCTACGATCAGGGTTCGTAAGGATATGGGGAGTCTCATGGTATTGAGGTTAGTTTAACGATAAATTAAGTGTCAAGTTAAGCCCGACCCGTGAATTTAGAGAATAGGAACTTGGATGGTATGGGGTGGGTTCAGAGGGGATAGCTCGCTAAGCTAATGGGTTCAAAGCGGATTCCAATCGAGAAACATCGCTTGGGCCAAAATCCGCTTAGCTCGGTTCGTCTGAGACCCAAAAAAACGCTAACCCTGCCGGGCTAGCGTTTTTGGCTAAATTCGATTTGCTCGCCTGTTAGACGTACTTGTTGCGTAGCACGACTCGGGAGGAAGCGCCGTCGAGGGCGATTTCCTTCACGGCGAGCGAGATGCGGTTTTCTTCGTCTAGAGCCTTCCAGTAGAGTTCGAGCGTCTCCTCTGGAGTTGCGGCGATTGGGAGCAGAAGTGGGTCGACATTGAATGTTGGCAGCGGATTTCCGTCGCCCATATAAGTGGTCAATCCGTAGCCAATACCGGCCGCTGGCTCTTGCGGATAATAGTAGTGGCGGTCCGAATACGTAGGGTCGATCTTATTGGCCTTCAGGATGGAGAGGCCGATTTCGGCCGTTTCTCCAGTCAAGTCTAGCTGGCCTGTGATGCGAGGTGTGTAGTTTGGGGCATCTGGTTCGCGGTCGCGTGTGGAGAGGGCTTCCTTCGCGGTTTTGCCGGCGGCGAGTCCGTCACAGAGGGTGCGGGTTTGGTCGCCATTTGAGACCAGGAATTGCTTGGGGAGCTCCAGCATGGCCTCGTAGATGATGAGGCTCGGGTCTTCGACTTTGGATGGGTCGAAGGGTTCGGTGCTGAGGGTCGTTCCCTCGAGGGAAAACTGGCGGTTGCGGGAGTTGGGGCTGCGGCCCATGATCCAGTAGACTTGTTGCCAAGCGTCGCCAGAAGCGGATTTGCCGATGACGAGTCCGCGGCCAGGATAGGGATTGGCGGCCACGTGGGATTGCAGAGTGGAAGAAGCGATTTCTGAAGGAGTCATAAGTTAAGAATGCAGGCATAGGTTGCCCGGGTTGGGAGGCAATTTTTTTCAGCGCCAAATCTGAGGTGAGACACGAGAGGTCGTGCAATAAGTAGAACTGTAAAGCAACTGTCTCAAAACGGAAACCCGCGGGTTTCGAGCTTTTCTGGCGCTCGCGTTGCTAGGCGTTAAAGCCATGCAGAAAGTTCCGTTCATCCTCCTTTTCGTCTCCCTCGCTGCACTCGCTCAAGCTGGTGAGGGCTTTAAACTCCTGATAAACGATAAGCATGCCAAGGAGATCATCTCCTACCTGCAATCCGCCGACATCGAATATTCGGAAGCGGACCCATTTGCCGAGTTCCAAGAGTCGGAACAGTTAACCCGAGCCTTGGCCAACTACTCGCTTTTTATGGAGGCGACGATCGACCAGATGCGGGAGAACATTCGCAACGTCCACACAACCCGCACCGCCGACGGTGGACCCTATGCCCGCAAGATCGTCGAATTGGGAGATGATTTCAATGTGGTGGTGCAAGCTGATCCAACTGCGGGTCCTTTGGTCTACGCTCCCAGACATCCGCATGCCGACAATGAAGGGATGCTTCGTATGCCCAACGTGAACGTGGCGGAGGAATCTGCCCAACTGCTGCAGGCAAAGATCCGCTATCGTCTCGTGATGGATGCCCTTTCTCAACTCGAACCTGGCCTCGTATCGGCCGACCTTTATTCGCACAACGAATCGTCTCTCCGCAAAACCGAATCCACTAGCAAGTTGATGATCGGTGGCGTGGAACGCGAATAGTCTTCTCGCCATAGGTTAACGCTGCTCGGGAGGGATACTTTTAAGTTTTCCCGAAAACAGCTGGTGCTCTGTGGTGGAGACGGGGTTGAAGACGACTTGGGTACTGGCCGGATCGTTGCCGAGGCAATTTCCGTTTTTCCAATCGCGGCTTGGACGTATAGGGCGAGGAACGAACCCTCCGCCGCAGTTGGGGCAAACGTTTTGTAGAATCGTTTCTACGCAGTCCGCGCAAAAGGTGCACTCGTAGGAGCAGATCCGAGCTTCCAGCGATTCGGGAGGAAGCGGTTTCTGGCAATGTTCGCAGGAGGGACGGAGCTCTAGCATGGCTTAACGAGCGCTTGGATGTGATCTGGTGTGGTAGAGCCTTGAGGCAAATGAGGGTCGGGCTCTGGATTTAAGACCTTCATTTCAGTCGGAATTACGCCGGCCCAATAAGGACCATCTAAGTCGGACGCAATATCGCTTACCGGCCCGCTGCGGACCTTCAGGCTAGCTTCCTCGATTTTTAAGGCAGCAATGGCGGTGACTTTTGCTTCGGATTCGTTGGGCTGCCGGCAGTTTTCCCAGCGTCCGGGGATCAGCTTTTCTACCGTCAGTTCAAAGGCTTCCCAGCGTTCCGCCTCATCCGTCACCAAATGACCACTACCGAAGGCGACTACGGAGCGGTAGTTCATGGAATGATGCATGGCGGAGCGGGCGGCCACGATTCCATCGAGGAATGTGAAGGTGCAGCAAATCGGATTGCCTGAGGCGATGGCCTGTAAGAGCCGACTTTGGGTGGAGCCGTGGAAATAGAGGGTGTCGCCTTTACGAGCGTGAATGGTCGGAATGACAAAGGGTTGCCCGTCTGGCTGCGTGAAGCCGACGTGGCAGATGGGAGCTTCGTCGACGACGGCGTAGATCGGTTCACGCTCGAATCCGACCCGTTTAGGTGATCTTTGAGGACGCGAGCGTTCGGTGGAGGCAAAAGGACAAGACATAGGTTTGTTTGAGTCTGTTGGTGTTTAGGTTGATTCGATGGCCATGATAGCTAATTAGTGGATCTGTAGATAGGTCCACTAGTGTGAAAAATAATAGAGCCAATTATTGCCCTCAACTCAGCCCCGGCCCGCAGCCGATCTACCGACGGCTATACGAGGCGTTTCGTGATGCGATCTTGTCGGGGCAATTGACCACTGGGCAGCGAGTTCCCTCCAGCCGGGAATTGGCTGCTCGATACGGAGTGGGGCGTATCACGGTGACTCAGGCTTACGAACAGCTGATAGCGGAAGGTTATTTGGAAACGCGACGAGGCTCCGGCACCTTCGTGACCAAGCTGCTGCCGGATGGCTTCCTCAAAGCCGAAGGAGCCCGAAGGGCCTTGAGTACGGATGAGGAAACGGAAATTCGCTCAAATTTGGCACCCTACATTGAGCTCCCTCCGTTTTTGTCGGGTTGCCCGGATCTGGAGGCTTTCCCGATCGAAACCTGGCTCAAATTGTACAGCAGGCGATTGCGAGGGTCGCCGGATTCCCTCAACACCTATGGACACGGGGAGGGCGGTTATCTCGGCTTGCGCGAGGCGATCGCGGGGCACCTGCGGACACATCGGGGCGTTCGCTGCAGTGCGGACCAGATCCTGATTTTCAACGGAAGCCAACCGGGCTTGGACCTAGTGGCACGAGCACTCGTGGAAAGTGGAGATCGAGTTGCTGTGGAAGACCCGTGTTTCAAAGGAGTGGCGGACGCGTTTCGCATGAGCGGAGCTGAAGTGCTTCCGGTACCGGTGGATTTGGAAGGCATGAAGGTGGAGGAATTGCTGGCTCAAAAACGCTCGGTTCGGCTTGTGGTCGCGACTCCCGCGCGCCAGTTCCCGATCGGGTCCGCTATGCCGGTCGGCCGACAGGCAGTGCTTCTAGAATGGGCTCGCAAAAAGGGAGCATGGATCCTGGAGGACGATTACGACAGCGAGTTTAGATTTCGCGGAAAACCGCTTCCTGCCATGCAAGGATTGGCTGGTTACGATCGTATCCTCTATCTGGGCACGTTCACCCGTTCTATGTTTCCGGATGTGAGAATAGGATATTTGGTGGTGCCCAAACATGCGTATCCGGATTTTCTGACTCTTTGGAAAGTTGGCGCTATGAATCCGTCTATATCTATCCAAGCGACTTTGGCCGAGTTTATCCGCCAAGGACACTACCTGCGACATGTTCGAAAGATGCGGCAACTTTATGCGAAGCGCAGCCACTGGCTGGCCGATAAGGTTTTGGAAATGCTGGGCGATTGGATAGAGCTGGGGCCAACGGACGGCGGCATGCATTTCGTTGGCTTCTTCAAAAAGCCTGTCGATATCCGATCTTTGGCGAAGTCAGGGAGCGAGCAAGGGTATGCTTTTAGGGCTCTATCTAGCTACGCGATAGAAACGAAAGGCCGAGACGGTCTCATGTTTGGCTTCTCTTCCTTTTCAGAGTCCAAGATGCTGGATGCTTTGACAGTGCTCAGAGGGATCTTGAGCGCCTCTGTTTAATTTTTGGGATCCAGCTTGCTGCTACTCGATGGGCCAGTCTAGGCGGTCGAATTCGGATTTGGCGTGCAGGGTGACGTTCTTGAAGGTGTCGATCCAAAAGCGGTCTTGGTTCTCCGCCAGGTATTCAAGGATCTGTTCGTGCAGCTTGGCGTCGGTGACGAGATAGTCTCCGCCCACGCCATGGTTGAGGAAAATCGCTACGGTTCCTTTGGCGTAACAATCTTCCAAATACGCTACGCATTCTTCGAAGGTTTTTGTATCTGGCGAAAAGGCGGGCGTATCGCTGAACTTGAAGTCTCGCATGGATCCGAGCTCTGGCGAGACGCCTCGAGAGGCGACGAAGAACTCGCGAGCGAATTCGAGGAATGGTTGGGTGCCGTTTGATACGGCCGTGTCGCCGCAAGGGTAGGCGAAAGTGCGATCGGTTTGGCCGTCGATGGCGTGTAGGAGGATATTGGTTACCTCCATTTCGGATTCGAGCCGTTCCAGATTGTATTGGTCTAAGTCGTACTTGTCTGCCACCCAATCTCGGCCTGGTAGGCCTTTGCGGCATGGGTGCATGAGTGAGTGGCTGGCGAGTTCGTGACCCGCTTCCGCGATCTGTCGCCAATCGTCGACTCGAGATTCCATGGTGCCGCCATTTCCTTGCAGGAAGAACGTCCCTTTCAAGCCTGCGGCTTCCAGTTGCGGATAGGCGACATCGATCTGCGACGCTAGAGAGTCATCGTAGGTTAGGCAGACTGCAGCTCCCGCTCCGTGCGGCCAGTGGAAGGCCGACTCGTCCGCGTGGGCAAGGGTCGCTGCGAATGTGAAACAAAGGGCAAGGGGCGTGATTCTCATACCCATTTATCCTTAGCCCAAGGCGATCGCCCCGCCAACTCCGAAGTGTAGTCTAACAGACGAGCTAGCCGCTCAGTTTGTCTGGGCTTCGAGGAATTCCAGGAATGGGCCAATGAAGCGGTCGAAGGCTTCGATGTGCGGCATGTGGCCGAGCCCATGCAGTTCCACTAGCTTGGACCCCGGGATTGCGGCTTGGGTCGCTTTGCCGAGTTCACCATATTTGCCGAGCTTAGCTCGTTCCTCGGGACTTACGGCGTCTTTTCCCAGAGCGGTGCGGTCCCGATCTCCAATGATGAGAAGAGTGGGCATGGAAAGTTGTCTGAATTCGTAAACGACCGGCTGGGTGAAAATCATATCGTAAGTGAGGGCTTGGTTCCAGGCCATGATCGGATAGTCCGGGCTATCGAGGTAGGCGGCGAGCTGGTCCACCCAAGGTTGATATTCTGGATTCCAGTTTCCGTCGTAGTAGGAGTTTAGCTGGTAGTTGCGGATTTTCTCTTCGGTCTTGCCCAGTTCTTGAGCGTACCAAGCTTCGACCGGGCGATATGGCACTCCGAGGGCCTTCCAGTCCTCCAAACCAATCGGGTTGAGAAGGGTAAGCGATTCGGTGTAGTCCGGATACATGAGAGCGAAACGCGTGGCGATCATCCCTCCCATGGAGTGACCCAAAACGTGGGCGCTCTCAATTTCGAGGGATTGCAGCAGTCCCATCGTGTTGATGGAGAGTTGTTGGAAAGTATAGTGGTAGTGTTCCGGCTTGGTCGATTTTCCGAAGCCGATCTGGTCCGGCATGATGACGCGAAAACCGTCTTCGCTGAGGGCTTTGGCGGTTTCTTCGAAATAGGAGCCGGAAAAGTTTTTGCCGTGCAGCAAGACAACGGTTTCGCCATTTGCGAGGCCGGTTGGCTCTAGGTCCATGTAGACCATTTCTAGGTTTTGCTCCTGACTGACGAAATCGTAAGTGTATTCGGGGAACGGATATGGCCAATCGGAAAGGCGGATATCGCTCTCACCCCGCACGAGTGGACTCGCGAAAAGTGCCAGCAGACTGGCGAAAGCGATGATCGGTTTCAGTAGTGCTCTTTCCAAGTTGGTTGATCGCATGTGTAGAAGTACGTTTCGGAGCTGAGCTTGGATGCGAAAGCTGGCGATCCCGCATTATTCTCCGAACATGAAAAAGGCGGATCGCTGCTGCGATCCGCCTGTGGTGTAAGCGTTTTAAATTTCAGTGTTATCGGTCCGGACAACTAGTCTTGTCCTACGGTGTATTTGCTCGGAGGAGTGACCACTCCAGTGCGCACGCAGAAGTCTCCGAAGCCTTCGCCTTCTTGGCGTTCCTTGGCGTAGGCTTTCAAGTGCGGCTCGACGGAAGGTACGATCTCCTCGGCTTTGATGCTCTCCTTGTAGATTGTGTTGAGACGCATGCCGTTGTACTTGGCTCCCAAGTACAGGTTGTACTTGCCGGGGGCTTTACCGATGAGGCCGATTTCCGCCAAGTAAGGGCGAGCGCAGCCATTCGGGCAACCGGTCATGCGGATGCTGATGGCGTCGTCGGAGAGACCCGCTTCGTCGAGGACCTTTTCGAATTCGTCGAGAAGGTCGGGGATGAAGCGTTCCGATTCGGAGAGAGCCAGTCCACAGGTAGGAAGAGCAGGGCAGGCCATGGCGTTTTTGCGAAGTCCAGATAATTTCTCCGGTCCGGCTACTCCGTTTTCGTCCAGGATTTTTTGGATGGCTTCCTTATCCGCCTCGTCGATTCCGCAGAACGCGAGGTTTTGAGTAGGAGTCAGGCGAATGTCGCCCTTATGGATCTTCGCGATTTCACGGAAAGCGGTGCGCAGGTTTACGCCGTCCTTGTCGATGATGCGACCGGAGGCAACGAACTGCACGTAGTACCACTTGCCTTCGATGTCCTGATTCCAGCCGTAGTCGTCCTGAATGGTGGTGAATTCGAATGGCTTGGCTTCCGCGATCGGGAAGCCAGTGCGTTTTTCGACTTCGGCCTTGAAGGCTGCCAGCCCCATGCGGTCGATGGTGTACTTCAAGCGGGCGTTTTTGCGGTCTGTGCGGGAACCGTTGTCGCGCTGGGCGAGCACGACGGCTTCGGCGACTTGGTTAACCTGCTCTGGAGTGCAGAAGCCCATCACGTCCGCGACGCGTGGGTAAGTCTTGTCGTTTCCGTGCGTAGTGCCGAGTCCACCGCCAACGGTCACGTTGAAGCCGAGCAGCTTTTCGCCTTCGAAGATAGCGATGAAACCAAGGTCTTGGGAGAAGACGTCGACATCGTTGGTTGGTGGAATCGCGACGCCGATCTTGAACTTACGCGGCAGATAGGTGGTGCCGTAGATGGGCTCTTCCTCGACTTCACCGGAGAACTTTTCTCCGTCGATGAAGATTTCGCGATAGGCTTTACCCTTCGGGAGGAGGTGCAGGGAAATGTTCTTGGCGATTTCGTAGACCTTGGCGTGGGCGTGGGTCTTCTTGAAATCCGGCTGGCACATCACGTTGCGGTTGATGTCGCCGCAAGCGCCGATGGAGTCCATAAGGACGTCGTCCATCTTGCGAATCACATTGCGGAGATTTCCCTTCAGTAGCCCGTGCAGCTGGTAGGTCTGGCGGGTAGTGAGGCGGATGGTGTCGTTTCCGTAATCACTGGAAAGCTGATCCATCATGAGGTACTGATCCGGGGAGCAAACTCCGCCCGGCAGACGAACGCGCAGCATGAAGGAAAACGCTTTCTCCAGCTTCTTGGCGCGGCGTTCCCCGCGGATATCGCGGTCGTCTTGTACGTACATGCCGTGAAATTTGGTCAGCTGAGAGGCGTCGGCGCTGATGCCTGCAGTGCTGTTGTCGGCCAATTCCTCTACTAGGGTGCCGCGGAGATTGTTGCTCTCCTCTTTCAGGTACTCGTTTTTTTCGAGCTTTGGTGTGGCTTCTCCGGAACTCATGATTCGGGCGGTTTTAGGTTTCTTAAATTATAAAGCAAGTAAATTGCCTTAGATGCCAAAGATTAAAAGCATGGGTTATGTTTTCGTTGCTTTCGAGGCCTTTGGCAGGGGATTTGTGTGGAAGCTGGCAGCCTATGAGAGGGCTGATTCAGTTCGCGAGGGTATATTTTTCCAATCGGATGGAAGCGTTGCCCACGGAGGTCTTCACGTCGAAGCGGACGGGGATGCGGCGCTCGTCGTTGGTGATCCAGACCGACATTTTCCCACCTTCTCGGAAGACCTTGCTCTCTGGAAAGGAGCTGATCGGCTCTAGGCGGAAGCACTCCACGTCGCCGATTTCAGTGTCGAGTTCTTCCATCTCGATTACCTTTAGGACTGCGTAGTAGAATTTGCCCTTGGTGCTGACGAAGAGCGGGTAGGTAGATCCTACTTTCAGGTCCATGCCACGGAGCTGAAGAAAGGCGGAAGAGTAGTCGACCGGGCAGTCGTAAGGGAGCTCACGAATGCGGCTGTACTCTGGCTCGACCTGGTCCTGATAGTTCATCAAATCGCGGTCGAAGTCGAAAAGAGTGAGAGTCGAGGTCTCGTCAGAGCGGACCTTGCCCTCGGTCTCGTTGCGGAGCATACGCCAATTTTCCGCGTCGAGCACGGTGGTGGCCATCAGCGTCATGGGATAGAATTTCCGTATCAGGCCGTCGGACCGAGTTTCCGTTTTTACGATCAAGGCCGCTTGGTCCGGGTCGTCGCTCGGCTCGGTGTAGAAGGCGATACGACCCGCCTTGCGAAACCAACCCCATTGGGCGCGGTACTCGAAGGACTCGCCCGGGTGGAAGCCGCGGCCACGGATTTCGGCGGAGGGAAATTCGACCTCGGGCCAATCGAGATTGTCCTCCTGTCGCAACTTGGGATCGTCCTCGAAGGCATCGTTGCCGAAGCCGGCATGCAGCGAGGTTGCCAAAAATAAGGATGCCGTGGCGACAATAAGGGCGGGGAGTTTGGAAAAGCTTGGATACATGGCGCTAGAAATAGGATCGGGTATTACCGAAATTGAAATGTGATGCGCAGATGTCGCCTAGAGTTCCACCTTTTTGTGCGGCCCGGCTTATGGGGACTATCTCAGTTTTAGCCAGCTTTCCGCTTCGGCTAGAGGATCGTAGGCGCTTTGAGGGTCCTTGAAGAGGAGTCCCTTGTTTCCGCGCGAGGTCGTTTGCTCGAGGGCTTCTTCTACCTGGTCGACTCCCATGAGCGGGGAAACGGGAGTAATCCGTATTTTTGGGGTCACCGAAAAGGTGTCCAGTTTCTGGCGTCTTTCCTCCAACGGCTTGTCCAGCAGGTCTTCTCCATTGAGGCAAAGCAGGTCGAAGAGCCAAAGCGTTACCTCTACATCCTCGCCTAAGAAAAGGTCCTCGGCGCGAAGGGTGAGGCGTTTATCCAATTCGCTGCGGGGAAGCGGACTTTCGTAACCCCAGGGGACGACCGCCGCGTCGGCGATAAAGTGCTGGGGGATGGACCGGGCAGTCTCGACTAGCTCTGGGAAAAGGTGGGTGATGCGGTCCCCGCTGGCGTCGTAGAGGTCCACGTGCTCGCCATTTTTGTGGATTTGACAGCGCATCCCGTCGTGTTCCGGTTCTGCCCAGAGCGAGAGGCCTTGCTTTTCCATTACAGCCTCAGGGCTGAACTCCAATTTCGCCTGCAATGGAGCTATGGGCTGAAAATAGCAAATGCGGATGGAGTCCAAGCGGTGGTCTGCGGCGGCTTGCAGCACGGGGAGCAGTCGCCCGTTTCTCAGGTAAGCAGCCCGCACCTCCACCACGTTTTGCCCGAAGCGTTGGGCGATGGCTTGGCAGAAAATCTCGTCGCTCAGTTCGTGGGAGGTGGAGTGGCTTAGGTAGGCCAGCAGGTGAACGCCTTCGGCTGGCCATAGTTTGCGAAACTGTTCGCTTAGCAGGGATTGCTTGAAAATGGGATTAGGTGCGGCGGCAAGAGCCTTGAGGAAGGCCTGAAGGTCCCGAAGCGATTTGCCGGATGTGATTGACTGCTGGCCGAGGAGTTTAGCTGCAGTCGTCTGAGTATTTCTTAGTTGCTGGTGTAGCTGCTTGTATTCGCTTTCGCTTGTTCCGGTGGCCAGGAGCAGCGATTGCAGAACGCGTTTGGGCGGGAAGTCCGTGGCGATCGCCGGATCGGGCGTATCAAGAAGGGAAATGCAGGCGTTACAATCCTCGGCGCTCAGCTTCGCAAGATGCGAATCCAGCAGATCCTGCTTTTTGCGAATACTATCGGTTTGGCAGAGGGATTCGTAGAGCTGGGCGAACGCCGCGTAGCTGGAGTCGTCCACCGATTCGATTTTTGGCTCCGACGTTTGGGGCAGATCGTTCTCCACAACAGGCTCAGCGGGCAGGTCTAAGCCCAGCTGGTTTTCTTGGTTGAGGGCGAAGGCTTGATAACCTTGTTCGCGTAGTGTGGCGGCGAATTCCTTGGCGAATCCGTGCACGGTGTAGACTTCGCTCGGGTCTACTTTGGCTACGAAACTGAGCAGATCCAAGTAGTCCGCGTGATCCGAGATCGGGAAAGTCTTGTCGCACTGGTAGCGAAAAGTGGAGGACGGATCCAAGGCCCAGCCCGAGATCATGGCGGTCTTTGGTTTGCGGATACTTTGCATCCATTCCGAGTCCTTGGGCATGGGTGGAGAAATGATCACCTTCCCTTCGTGCTGTCGCTCTGCGAAGGCGAAGTAGGGCGGGAATTCCCAGCCCAGTTCTTCGCAAGACCGAGTGAGCTTCAGGACTTGTGGGTGAAGCATGACCTCCAGTTTCGCTTCGGCTAGGGATCTAAGGATGGCTTGGCTTTTGCCGAGGCTGTATCCGAAAATCACCGGCGTATCGCCGTTGTCCAAGGTGTCACGGCAAAACTGTATCATCTCGCCGAATACCTGCTCTTCCGGCGGGAAGGTGTAGCGAGGCAAACCGTAGGTGGATTCCAGGACCAGCGTGTCCGCTTTGACAGGCTGGCAGACTTCGGCGGAAATCCCGCGAGTCAGTTTGAAGTCGCCCGTGTAGAGGAAGCTGCGACCCTCTTTCTCCAGCCAAAGCATGGTCGAACCGATGATGTGTCCGGCCGGATAGAAGCAGGCGGTGACTCCCGGTTTCAGTTCGAAGGTCTCTCCGAAGTCGTGGATGATCCAATTCCGTTTCCCCGAAATCCTCCGCTGCATCAGCTTAGCTGTGGCGGGGCTACAGAGGATGGTATCGTGCGCGCCCATGTGATCGAAATGGGCGTGAGATACGAAGGACCGATGGACGGGCTTGCGGGCATCCAGATGCCAGCCGATAGCAGGCAGGAAGAAGCCATTTCCTTTCTCGATCCGCCAATTCATCTCGAAGGGAGTAGCCAATCGGCTTTTGAAGCGACTGAAGCGAGAAGCGGACTAGATGCCCTTGCGGTCGAGACTCAGGCGTCCGGGGCCGATAAATAGCAGCCCGAGCAGGGCGAGTGTTACCTGCAAGTGTACCATGAAGCTCAAGTGGAAGGAGCTTTCTACAATGAGGTTGGCCAGTGCGAAGCCTACTACGACGCTCAAAGTCAGGGAAGTCGCTCGGGTAAAGAGACCGAGGACTAGCAAAATTCCCCCTGCGAATTGGATCACTCCGGAGGCCAGTCCGACGTATTCGAAAAATGCGGATGGCAAGCTGGCGATTGCGGCGGCTGATCCCACATCCGTCCAAACGTCACCGCCGCCTGTGATGATGGGAAAACCGTGAAACGCCAATAGGGCTCCTACTCCTACGCGGTAGAAAAGGATGCCAATATAATCGAGTTTACCAAGGCCTGCTAAAGGGGATTTCATAGTATGACTAAGTCTTAGAAGGGAATTGCTGGGAACGAAAGCGCAAATGCAGGGAGTCTGCTTTTAGGCGTCGCGCAGCAAGCCTTCCGCTACCGCTTTTTCGATGAGATCTTGGGCGAAGGTCCAGAGATCGTGGCTGCCCTTGTCGATCTTGCAATTGATGGCTCGCACTTGACTAGCCGCCACGTCGTGCTTTTTCCAGGTTTTCCCCTCGGCCAAGTAGTTCAGAAGCATCGGGTGCAGGCGATCGATCGCTTTGGCGAAGCGAGCCTCCGGCGTTTCTCCTTCCTCAAATTCGTCCCAGATCGCCCGAAAGCTGAGGGCTTGGTCGTCTGGCAACATGCCAAAAAGCCGATCCGCGGCCCGTTGCTCGCGTTCCTCTTGGTCCTGCTTATGCACTTCGTCGTAGATGTAGGTGTCGCCCGCGTCGATTTCCACGATATCGTGGATGGTAACCATGCGGAGGATTTTCAGCAGATCGAGCTCCGGGGTATTGGCGTGCTCGTAGAGCGTGATCGCCATCAGAGCCAAATGCCAAGAGTGCTCGGCGTCATTTTCCCGGCGAGAGGCGTCGCTAATGTACGATTGGCGAAATATATTCTTCAGCTTATCGGCTTCGATAATGAAGGCCATTTGCTGGGCGAGTCGGTTGGAACTATCAGGCATGAGTCTACAAAACAGTTTTTGCCTCGGGTGTAGATATCTGGACGAAGATACGCAACCCTCGCGGGCTCAAGGGGTCGAATTTGGAAGAAATCTAGCTGGGCGCACGGCGGTGGTCGATCAAGGTAGGCGGCAGGTGTTCCGCTTCGAGAGTCGCAAGCGTTTTCCTAGAAAACGCGACCTTCACCTCTCGTTTAAAGAGTGGGGCGAAGGGGGAGGTTTGGCTTAGGTCCGGGGCGGCGTCCGGACCCTGCTTTTTTGTGAGGAGAAGTGGCTCGAAGTTTGCTCTAGGCCGCCACATGCCTCCCTCCAAGTCTCCCATCACATTGATCCTTGGCGCCATGCCTTCCGAAGTCCGGCTGATCAACGACCGGCTTACTCGAAAGACACATGGGCAACTCGAGTGCTTCCCGTATCACTCTGGGTTTATTGGCAAGCGAAAGGTCGTGGTGGCGGTCACTGGCGTAGGGGTGACCAATGGCGCGATGGTGGCGACTTTGTTTGCCCATCATTTTAAACCCTCGGAACTGGTCGTTTCCGGAACGGGTTCTCGATTTAACCCACGTATCCGGACGGGCGATACGCTTATATCCAAAAAGACTATTCATCATGCCGCTGGAAGCTTGACCGATGATGGTATGGTGTACCGCAAGGTGAGGGGGCCTTTGCCCGGTCAGATGACGCATTGGGCGTACCCGCCTGACAAGGAATTGTTTCGCTTGGCGAAGGCAGCGGTGTCGAGCTACGAGCCAGAACCGGTGACTGTGGAGGGCGAAACTTATACCCCGAAAGTTATGCCCGGCGTGGTCAGCGCTAGTGATCTATTTGGCGTGTCCGACGCCAAAATCGCGGATATGAAAGCCAAGCTAAACCCCGACCTAATGGAAATGGAAAGCGCCGCGATCGCGCAGGTCTGCCACCAGCTCGGTGTGCCGCATGTCGTTTTTAGGGCAGGCAGCAATCGAACGCAGTCCGACCCCGGAGCCGCCTACCGGAAGCTAGGCCAAACTGCGGCTGCTGCTGCAGCTCGCTGGACGATTCACTTCGTCGAGTTTCTAGGAAACCAAAGCAGTCGATGAAGCTCTTCACGCGAGGCGACTGGGAAGGCTTTTTCGCCGCTTTCGTCAACAACTTAGTCCAGCTGCTGATACTGGCTCCGCTGTGCATGATGGCGCTCGGTTTTTCCGCCTCCCTCATTTTCGGAACTATCCTGCCAGGGGTCGCAATTTCGTTTTTGGTGGGAAATCTGTTTTACGCGTGGCAGGCGAAAAAGCTGGCAGAGAAGGAAGGGCGCGATGATGTTTGCGCATTGCCTTACGGCATCAGCACGCCCGGCATTTTCGCCCATATATTCTTGGTTATGTTGCCCGCGAAGCAGCTAGCGATAAGTCAAGGTCTACCGGATCCTGAATACGTGGCTTGGCAGGCCGGTTTGGTGGCGACCTTGGCTGGCGGACTGGTGGAATTTTCCGGAGCCTTTTTCGCCGATAAGTTGCGTCGCCTGACGCCGCGTCCTGCGATGTTGGCAACTTTGGCGGGTGTTGGAATGGGCTTCCTCGGTTTGGCGTTTCTGTTTCAAGCCTTCGCTTCACCTGTTGTGGGAATCGTGACGATAGCGCTTGTCTTTATCGCTTATTTTGGACGCGTGCAATTTCTGGGAAAAATTCCAGCTACGCTGATCGTTTTACTGGTGGGTACAGCTTTGAGCTGGCTCGTTGGTATTGCTCCAGTAGGGGAGAGTACGGAAGCTCCTTGGAGTGAACTCGGCTTCTATTTTCCGAAGCTTGTATTGGGTGATCTGATACCAGCTTTGACGGAAGGGCACATCTTGCCCTACCTTTCGGTCATTGTGCCGATCAGTTTTTTGGGTGTGGTTGCGTCACTACAAAACATCGAATCCGCTGCCGCGGCGGGTGATGATTACCCGGTCCGACCCAGTCTGGTGACCAACGGACTCGGAACCATGGCGGCCGCATTTTGTGGTTCTCCGTTTCCGACCTCGATCTACATTGGGCATCCTGCCTGGAAAGCAATGGGGGCTCGGGCTGGGTATTCAGTTTTGAATGGAGCGTTTATCACACTGGTTTGTATCACTGGATCAATGTCGCTGCTAACGTGGGCTATTCCGGCAGAAGCAGGTTTGGCGATCATCCTTTGGATCGGGATAATCATCTCATCCCAAGCCTTTGAAGCAACCGAAGTGAAGCATCGCGTGGCTGTTGTGGTGGGAATTATGCCCGGCTTAGCTGCATGGGTGATGCTGGTGGTGAAGGCAGCGATGAATGCGGTCTCCAGTCAGTACGGAACTGATCCGGCCGTGATCGCGGAAACGGTAGATATTGCTCACTTATCCGGTTCGTTCATCGGAGGCGGTTTTGCTTTGGAGCAAGGCTTTCTCTACTCGGCGATGATTTGGTCCGCGGTAGTGGTCTACATTGTGGAACGGGAGTTCAAAGTCGCCGCGTACTGGAGTTTTGCGGGAGCTGTCCTAGCGGCATTGGGCTTAATGCACTCCTATCGATTGACCGGCTCCGACTCCATTATCGATCTTCCGCTTGTCCAAGCATTGGTGGGAAATCTTGAACAGGGGCAGAGTTTGTTCCCCGCTTGGGAATTCGCTTTGGGCTATGCTCTGATGGGTATCACTCTTTTGGTGACACCGTATGTCGCTAAGCCCGAGACTGATTAATCGTTAGGCTGAAGGTGCTACGACTGCTTTTCTTGAAAGCGCGTTAGCAGTTCGGCTTTCTCGCTGGTAGAGAGGAATGCGGTGGCTAGTGCGTTTTCCTGAGCTTTGCGGGCGTGATCTACGCTGATTCCCGCTTCTGGGGCGGCTTGATGAAATTCGAACTTTAGATCGATCCCGCTGATGATTGGGTCATCGGTGTTGATGGTTGCCAGAAGCCCGTGGTCTAAAAACTTGGCCAACGGATGCGCTTGCAGGCTGGATACGGTGTTCGTTTGGACGTTGCTGGTCAGGTTTACTTCCAGACCGATGCCGCGCTCGCGAATCAGATCAATTAGCTCCGGATCTTCCGAAGCCTTAATGCCGTGTCCGATGCGAGTCGCTCCGAGTTGTTCGATCGCGTAGCGGATATTGTGAGAGCCACCCGCTTCGCCCGCGTGAACGGTTATCTGCCAGCCCGCATCTCTGCCTTGTCGGAAATGGTCTTGGAAGAGTTCGCCTGGCCATCTTGCTTCGTCGCCTGCCAAGTCGAGGGCGCGAAGTTCGTGCTTGTGAGCCAGCAAGGCGTTGAGTTCCTCGCGGCAAAGCTCCGGTCCAAACGTTCGGCTCAGGATTCCGATCAATCGAGTCATCACTCCGAAGTCACGTTCTCCCGCTTTTGCTCCATCGATGACCGCGGCCACTACGTCTGCTGGATTGAGTCGATGAGGGCGAGCCATGAACAAGGGGCTGAAACGTAACTCTAGATAATCGAGGCCTTCATTGGCCGCATCGTGTACGCTTTCGTAGGCGATTTGGCGGCAGGCATCCAAATCTGCGAGGACATAGATCATCCACTGTAGCTTGGACAGGAATTCGATCAAGTTGGCTTGAGGGCCAGAAAGGACCACGTGAGGGGTAAGGCTTTCGATCGTCTCTCCTGGTAGTCGGAGGCCATGCTGTTCGGCTAGGGAGAGCATGGTTTCGAGTCGCACGCATCCCTCCAGATGCCGGTGCAAGTCGATAAAAGGGAGGCGTGGGTCTATCATGGTTGTGCTTCGGCTGGCGTATTCAAGTAATGGCGTTTAGCAAGCGAAGTGCCAGTGCCATTTCGATTACCCTCAGGCTTCAACCCAGCTGGGCGTACTGGGCGGAGCTAATCCATTTCCTGCGCATGCGAAGCATGGACTCCTCGCAGGTGTAATCTTCCAGATTCTCTATGGCGACCCACTGGAGGTCTAGCGATTCGGAACTCATGGAGAGTTCCTCTGAATCTGTAGGTTGAAGCAGATAACGGATATCGTAGTGATAGTGTTCGGGGTCCTGTTTACGGGCAGGAATGAGATGGATGTCTATGTCGAAAATTTCTTTCTGAAGAGCGGTGAAATTTTGGATACCCGATTCTTCTATCGCTTCGTTTAAGGAGACTTTGAATACGTCCTGCTCGCCGTCTGCGTGTCCGCCTAGTTGAAACCATGCATCGAGTTTTCGGTGATGGGTGAGTAGGGTCTTCTTGCCGGATTTGTCCACGATCCAGGCTGATCCGGTTACGTGACCTTCTTGTAGGCTACGTTCGAAACAGTTTGGGTTTCTGGATACGAAGTCGATGAAGCGAGTTGCGGTGGCGTTTTCTGCCTCCCAGTTGTCTCGGTAGGCTTCCAATTGCTTGATTAGGTTTTCTCTGCTCATTGTGGCTGCCTAATGTTTTCTTACCGAGAACTCCGGCAACTTTATGTGCCAGAAGATGCCAGCAAAGCGAGTTGCTGCGATGACTGCTACTCCGGAGAGGCTGGCGGTTTGGGATGGGACTCCGAGATATTTTAAGCCCAGGTAAGCGATGATCCCGGAAGCTGCGGAAACGGAATAAATCGGTTCGCCAGATCGGAAGATAAGTGGGATTTCGTTGGCCAGCACATCGCGGATGATGCCGCCGGCTACACCGGTGAAAACTCCCATGGTTACTACGATCAGAGGAGTCATGCCCTCAGCCTCGGCGATCTTGGCTCCAACGATTGAAAACATAGCGAGCCCGATGGCATCAGCGAAGTTTAGGGCGTTGGTCGGAGGCTTAAAGTAGCGAACGTATATGATTGTGAATACGGTAGCTCCGATAACCACCCAGAGATAAGTTGGATTTGCTATCCAAAAAACCGCCTCACGTTTCAGGAGTACGTCACGCAGTGTTCCACCACCGAGGGCGGTGGCACTTGCCAGAAAAAGAACCCCAACCCAGTCGGACCCTTTGCGATCTGCTGCGAGGGCACCACTGATGGCAAACACAGCTACTCCTACAAGACCTAGGTAGTAGACCAGACTTTGTGTCGTTAGCGGCACGAACGTAGTTGGCCGACTAATACTGTCGACGGAGGTTGCTGGGCAAAATTCCCAGTTCCTCGCGATACTTTGCGACGGTCCGTCGAGCGATTTTCAAATCCTTTTCTTGCAGGCGAGACACGATCTCTTGGTCGCTCAATGGCTTGGAGGTGTCTTCGGCAGCTATCAGGTTTTGAATCATGTCCTTAACGCTGGTGTTTGAAATAGCTTCTCCGTCCGAGCCCTTGTAGCCTGGAGTGAAGAAGAATTTCATTTCGAAAATTCCGTGCGGAGTCTGCATGTACTTATTGGCGATAGCACGGGACACGGTGGTTTCGTGCACGCCCACGATTTCAGCGACTTGCGTCATGGTACAGGGGCGTAGCTTGGATACGCCTTCCTCGAAAAAGTCGTTTTGGAGTTTTATGATCTCGTTTGAAATCCGCTCGATCGTCTGCTGCCTCTGTTCGATGGAGTTGATCAGGAATTTGCCCGAACGCATCTTTTCTTGAATGTACTCTTTCTCCTGTTTCGAGACGCTGCCTTTGGCGATCATCTCTTTATAGGTAGGACTGATGCGTAGCCTTGGGATATAATCGGAGTTGAGGGAAACCTTCCACTTGTCCTCGTCCCATTCCACGATGACATCTGGCATGATGGAGCGATTTGTATCCTCTGCGAAACGTCGTCCAGGGGCTGGGTCCAGCAAGGCGATTTCAGCTATGGCGTCTTGCACGTCTTCGACGTCGATGCTCATGCGTCGCGCGATGTCTGGAATCCGGCGACGGGAGAGGAGCTTAAAGTGCTTCTGGATAATTTCGTAGGCGATGGAGCTGCGCCTACCTTTTGCCTCTAATTGCATTGAGAGGCAGTCCTGGATGTCGAAGGCTGCGATGCCGGCAGGCTCGAAGCTTCTCAGGGTTTGGTGAGCCTCTTGCATTTCGCCCAAAGAGAGTCCTGAGAGGAGGGCGAGGTCGGAGAGCGAGGTTGTGAGGAAACCGCTATTGTCGATACTGCCAACCAGATACTCGATGGCTTCTTTTTGCTTAGGCTCGAGGTCCGCGAGGGACGCTTGGTCTAGAAGATGTTCCTGTAGCGAAGTTTCGGATACGAGCGAGTTGAAAAAATGTTCACGTTTTTCGGCGTCTTCGCTGGTGTAATTTTGAGCGCCGCCCACTTGCGACATGTAGTCGCGCCAGTCCTCGTCCAGCTTGTTGAGAATTTCAAAGTTTTCGCCGAATTGCAGTTCCTCGCTCTGGGAGTGCTCGTCTTTAGGATCGTTACTCGATTCGCTTTCGCTTGGAACGGGTTCGTCCAGGCTCGGAGTCTCCATGGACATCTCTTCGAGAGAAGGGTTGGTTTGCAGCTCTTCGAGGATGGTAGTGCGGAGATCCATCTGAGCCACTTGCAGAATCTTGAGAGACTGGCGGAGCTGAGGAGCAAGTACTAGGGACTGGGTTTGTTTCTGTCTTAGCTCTTGGTTGAAACCTTGCGCGGCCATAAGGTAATCTGGTGCTTGTCTATCGGTTGAGAGGAGGTGGAAAAAGGACCTCCGTAGCGACACAGGACCTGTTTCCGAAATGCAGCAAAGAGCTTTTTTTGATGGAATGCAAGCTGCTAGCGAGATTTGAGCATGATTTATGCTGTAGGTACTCTCAGGGGCCCCTTCAGGCAGACGCTGTGTTTGACAGGAGTGGCCTCGCAGCCTTTAAATAGCCGCATGATCACGCTTACACCGAGAGCAGCAGCAAAGATTGAAGAGCTTCAGAAAGAGGCTGGGGAAGGCAAGCTTCTCCGTGTTTTCGTCGAATCCGGAGGTTGTTCCGGATTCCAGTACGGCATGTCTTTCGACGAAGCGAAAGCGGACGACCAAACTCTCGAGAGCGAAGGTGTCAGTCTTTTGATCGACGAAGCGAGCTTAGCGTACATGAGCGGCAGCACTATCGATTTCGACGATGGCCTGCAGGGGAAGGGGTTCGATATTCAAAACCCAAATGCTGAAAGCACCTGCGGCTGCGGTAAGTCCTTTAGTTGAGCTGCCCAGTCCTTTTGTTACGGTCACCTGCGGGTGGCCGTTTTTTAGGCTTTGGCGATGTGCAGGGCCACCATGCCAAATGTCATGGGGATTGCTCGGATGTCTTTGAAACCGGCGTCTTCCAGCTCTTGGGTGATTCCTTCGCGAGGCGGGAATGCCTCGATGGAATCGCTCAAATACCGGTAAGCGCTTACGTCGCCGGTCAAGGCTCCGGCTATATTGGGCAGAAGTGTCTTGAGGTAAAAGTAGTAGAACGGGCGGACAATTTTCGCCGGTTGCGAAAACTCTAGGATGAAAAGGTATCCATTTTCCGGTCGTAGAACTCTTCTCATTTCGAGCAGGCCGCGGTGCCGATCACCTAGGTTGCGGTAGCCAAACGAGATTGTTACCGCGTCGGTGCTGTTGTCTGGGAGTGGAAGGTCCAGGCAATCGCCGACCTCGAAGCTCATGTTTCGATAACCAGCTTTGGCCTGTTTTTTGCGGGCCTCGTCTAGCATCGGTTCGCAGAAGTCGAGGCCATCGATGCGGATGCTCGGGGCGAACTCTTTGCGCAGTTCGAATGCGACATCTCCGCTTCCAGTAGCAAGATCCGTGATATTGGACGGATTTTTCAGCCAAACCTCGTCGACCAAACGGTCTCGCCAAAGCGTGTCGATGCCGAGGCTGAGGGCTCTGTTCGCGAGATCGTATTTGGCCGCGATGCGGCTGAACATGGAGTTGACTTTATCTGGATCGGGCACGGCTTTCTGATTTCGGATCGAGAGTCATGGAGTGCTGGACGCGGCGTGGCGATAGGGAAGTTTCGCAAAATGCGCTCCGGCTACTGGGGCTCGCTTTCTTCTTTGCGGTAGCTGGCGACCACCCAATTCGAAAGTGCTTTTTCAGCGTCTTGGATAACGGTTTCGTCGATGACGAAGGTGGTCTGGTCCGTGTTGCGGTTGATGAGGGTCAATCCGTGGTTGAAGTCGTGAAATTTGCGTTCGCAGAGTCCGCGGATGGTTTTGTCCGTTTCCAGTGATTCTTCTACGAGGGCGTGAATGGCGTCCTCGGTGAAATCCAGCTTGAAGCCGTACTGCTGCTCGAATCGGGCCGCGTACTCGTGGACCTCCTTTTTGAGCAGGGTGCTTTGGTCGGAGAGGTTCTCGTGCAGCATATTTTTCAGCTGAGCTTGCGGATCCTCAATTGTCTCGCGGCTGACCTGCAGACTTTTGATATTGGTGGAAGGCAGCTCGAATTTGAATCCGCGGAAGGCCCGCTCAAGGATTGTCATCAAGCCGCGGGCTCCGGTTTTCTCCTTGTAGGCGCGCTCGGCGATTTCCTGTAGGGATTCTTTGTCCATCTCGAGGGAGATGCCGTAGCCTTCGAAGTCCGAAATGTACTGTCGCAAGACGCTTCCTTCGGAAGTGGTCATTATTTGGAACAGATCCTCCGGCTTGAGCGGTTGGCAGGCCACTCGCACGGGAAGGCGGCCCACAAACTCAGGCTCGAAGCCGTAGTCGATGAAGTCGCGCGTTTCCGCTTTGTCCAAGAAGTTGGCGTCGCCCTCATCGTCATCGATCTGGCTCGCACCGAAGCCCATGGAAGTGTTGGTCAGACGTTTTTTGATGGAGCCATCCATCTGGTCGAAGGCCCCGCTGACGATGAAAAGTATGTGTTTTGTCGATACGCTGCGTTTCTTCTTCTTTCCCCGTTGCAGATCCATCATGGCCTGCATCTGGCCCATCATGTCGGTCTGGCTTTGCAGGTTTACTTCCGTGTCCTCCATCAGCTTGAGGAGGTTTATCTGCACGCCGCGTCCGGAGACGTCGCGTCCGCCGCCATTGCCGTTCATCTTGTTGGCAATCTTATCGATTTCGTCGATGTAGACGATTCCGTATTGGGCAAGCTCGGTATCGCCGTTGGCCGCCTTGACCAAATCGCGAACCAAGTCCTCGACGTCGCCCCCGATGTACCCAGTTTCGGAGAATTTTGTGGCGTCGGCTTTTACGAAGGGGACACCGACCAGCTTGGCCACGTTTCGCATCAAGTAGGTTTTTCCGACGCCGGTAGGGCCGAGTAGGATAATGTTTTGCTTGGCGTAATCCTGATCCGCGATTTCTGGCTTTTCGAGGCAGCGGCGGATGTGGTTGAAGTGGTCGCAAATCGCTACGGAAATCACCTTTTTGGCTTCATTCTGTTGGATCACGTAGCGATCTAGGTAGTCTCGGATTTCGCGAGGCTTCAGGTTGAAGGCTTCGATGCGTTTGAGGGCTTCGATTCGCTCTTGGTCCTCCTCTTCGGGTGGTGGCGTGGATTCCGGACCAGGGCTGGCAACGCCGGTGGGTCCTCCGGTAGGACCGCCGAAGGGCATGAAGGCTTTTCCCTGTTTGAATAGGTCCTGCAGGTTCTTTTGGAGTTCTTCTAGTGGATCTTTAGGCTGATCGTCTTTACTCATTGGATTCGGATATTTGATGGCTTTGAGGTTGACGCAACCCAAACTGTGGAAGTAGCTTAGCCTCAACTATGTAACGAGTTTCCAACTCATTTTGCTGCCATGTCCAACAACCTTACAAAACGCGATATTGTCCTACGAATTTTTGAAAAGACGAAGGATATCCCTCAGAGCAAGATTCAGGATACGGTCCAGATGACTCTGGACATCATTCTGGATGCGTTGGCCGAAGGTCGAAACGTAGAGTTGCGCAACTTCGGCGTTTTCGAAGTTCAGAAGCGCAAGGCCCGTGTAGGTCGCAACCCGAACCGCCCGGAGACAGACGTAGTCATTCCGACTCGCGCTGTCGTCAAGTTCAAGGCGGGCAAGGTGCTCAAGGCGAAGATCAAGGATATCGACCTCGAAGGTCTCGATTGATCCAAGCAAAGATAGACTTTTCCGAAAGACGCCCTTCGCAACCGCGAGGCGTCTTTTTTTTGTGGATTGGCGAGAGGGGCTGGGTTCGTTGAGGCTCAAGACTCGGGGGGGGCATGCTGATGCGTGCCCGCAATCTTGGAAGAGGAACGAAACCGAGAAGAAGACCCCCATTACGCGTAGTCGACCTAGCCTCACGACTTTTTTCGTCAGTTTGGTCTTCGGTCAGACAGGAAAGTTACTCGATCCCGATCTCCGGAGGCTCCTCCTTCTTCCGCATCCGAGCCGTCGGCCACGGCAGCTCGACTCTTGTCTATTCCGCTTACGCTTCTTTTGGTACGGCACCCGAACCGGGCAGCGAAACCCTTTCGGGCGAAGTTCACTCCAATGGTTACTTTTCCGAATCTACACAAGTTGAGGTTCCTGCTGGTATGACAGCGAGTGGCACTGTGAAGGCTAACACTTCCCAAACCGGACCCGAATATGCGTATGCAGCTGCGATTGTAGGGGGTCCCGGTGTCGATGAAAATGTCTCTTCAGGATCTGGTTCTGGATTGTCAGGATTCCAGAGTAAATCGTTTAGTGGTGGAACTTCTGGCACCTATACCCTCGTAGTAATTTATAACGCATATAGTGCAAACGGAGGAGCCCCTTATGCATGGGCAGAGGTCGTTTTGAACTGGCAATAGCTTACTATTTTTCCCTTTGCCGAGTGCCCGGAGTATTGCCGGGTGCTCGTTTTCATCATACTCCACAGCAGAAACCTGTGAAAAAACGGACAATTATTTGGATAACCGCCGGCGGGCTCTGTCTTCTTGCCTACTTCCTTGATTCGGATTCCAGACCGAAGGATCATCCCACAGAAAACGATCCGGCCTTTGCCGCCACCGGGGCAAAGGCCTTGCAGCTGGCCTTCCCGCACGCGCGTCTCGGCTCCGACAGCGTCCCGCCCATCGAGAAGCCCCTGCCGTCGGACGCAGCCGACGCTCAGATTGGACAGCCCGTATTTCTCGGAGCCATCGGCCATTACGAATCGATCATGGCGCTCACGACTTCCGAGAACGTGGGGCCGATCACGCGATTCTACGCCGCCGACCAGATAGGGGTGCGCCCCATTGGAGGTTTCGAGCTGTCTGCCTTGGAGGAGCGGCTTTCGCAGCTCGGCTACCGGTTCAGCCAACCCTTCGAGGAGTCGCCGCTTCTGAGCGTTCATCTCGATCCGGCACAATCCAAGCACATCGTCCACCATCGGCAGCGGCTCCGTGAAACGCTCGCCGAAATCGCAGTCGTCGATTTCTACGAAGTGTTCAAGAACTTCTTCGGCAACTTCGACGCGTCTCCCGTCGTCCCAGACGACCTGCTGTACGATCTTCAATGGAACCTTCCCGCTATAGAAGCACCACGAGCCTGGCGCTTCCAAAAGGGTAGCTCGGATGTGGTGGTGGGAGTGATCGACACGGGAGCGGATTTGGAACATCCCGACTTGCTCGGCGGACTTGTCGATGGGAAAAACTTCGCCTACAGCGAGATTCTTGGCATACCGGAGGAAGTCGTCGACGATCCATATGGACACGGAACTGCAATGGCCAGCGCCATCGCGGCGGCTACCAACAACCGCTTGCTGCTCGCAGCCGTTACGTGGCGCTGCAAGGTGATGCCCCTCAAATGGAAACATATGACCTTCGCCCCTTATGGGGCAGAAGAGGCCGCCATAGAATATGCTTTAGCACGAGGGGTTAGGATTCTCAATTATTCTGCTGGTGGTGGACCAGACGATCTCCTCGCAGAAGCGGTTCGCGAGGCCGGCCGGCAGGATTGCCTCTTCGTGACGTCGATGGGCAACTATGGAGACGACTTCGTGTCGTGGCCCGCAGTAGTAGACGAGGCGGTGGCGGTGGGTGCTTCCGGCAAGGACCGCAAGCGGGTCTACTATAGCTGCTACGGAGACCATATCGACCTCATCGCTCCCGGCGACCTCGTGCCCGCCCTGTACCCTACTTACGGCAAGGTTAACCAGTGGTGGACTTACTCGGGAGGCACCTCGCTCGCCGCCGCTCAGGTGTCCGCTGCGGCCGCCATGTTGCTTTCCATCAATCCCGACTTCACCCGCCGCGACCTCAAACTTTTCCTCTACGCAGGTTGCGACGACATGCTTGGCGACGAGAACGACACTCTTGGCTGGGACAAGTACCATGGCTGGGGGCACCTCAACCTCTACAACTCCGTGGTGCTCGCCACTCTTCCTACGAAAATAGAAGAAATATCTGGTGGCCGCGGTATACTCCGCTGGAAGGTCCCCATCAGCCGCCGCTCAGAAGTCGGTTATCAGATAGAAATGAGCTATGACTTAGAAACCTGGTATGTGGTAGAGGATCCCGAAATTCGCTTCGAGGAGGAGGACGCCTACTGGGAATTCCGGGGGAGCGACTCCGCCAACGGACCCGAGAAGAGCTTCTTCCGCATCCGGCCCACCTTTTCCAAGGAACTGCTGGAAGCCGCCTCGATGTGACTCTCGGCGTGTCCGCATTCGTGAAAAGAGTCCGCACCTGTTATTCGACGCAGTCGACCTGACCTCTCTTCTCTTTTTCTTTGGCCAAGTAGGGGTGGCTGAGCGACCGTAGGGCTGGGTTGATAATTAGCCTGTCCCTAGAAGAACGAAGATGTGCTTCCTTTTTCTTTGGCCACTAAAAGGCACGAAAAATCTGCACCACGAAAACCTGTCTTACAAGGCAGGATCCGTTGCAGGAGTTTTTGCGTTTTTTTGTGGCGATATCCAAAGTACATGGATTGGCGGGGAGGGGGGCTGTCGGGACCGCGGCTGCTCTTGCTTGACCTTTGTGTTGCATTGGCAGTGGGGGCTTGGGCATAGTCCCGCGTTTTATTTTTAGAGAGATGGCCACATTTAAGACATTGCCCGGTTTTCGTGAATTTTACCCTGAGGATTACGCTCAGCGGAAGCACATCTTCCAGATTTGGAGGCAGGTGGCCCGTCGTTTCGCGTTTCAGGAATTTGATGGCCCGGTACTTGAGTCCTTGGAGCTCTTTACTGCGAAGTCTGGTCCGGAAATTGAGAGCCAGCTTTTTTGCTTCGAAGACAAGGGAGGCCGCCAGGTTTCCCTGCGTCCAGAGTTAACGCCCACCTTGGCCCGTATGGTAGCGGCCCGCGCCAATGGACTGAAGCGACCGATCAAATGGTTCAGCATTGGCGACAATTTTCGCTACGAGCGTCAACAAAAGGGGCGTTTGCGTTGTTTCACTCAGCTCAATGTGGATTTGCTCGGCGAGCCAGGTCCGGCGGCGGAAGTGGAGCTCATCGCTTTGCTGATCCAGAGTTTGCTGGGATTTGGCCTGAACGAAGAGGATTTCTACGTTCGCTTGAGCGACCGAAATCTCTGGATGCTCTACCTCGCGGCCCTCGGTTACGAAGGCGAAGCGATCGCGGGAATTCTCGGTGTGGTGGACAAATGGGAACGCATGCCGGAGGACAAGCTGATCGCCCAGCTGGCGGAAGTCGCCGGTGACAAGGCGGATCAATTAAAAGCTTCGGTGGACGCTTTTCTGAAGCTCGATTCTGTGGAAGGCATTCGCGATTGTTTCGCCGCTTTGGAATCGGATGAGGAAGGCAAGTCCCAGTTGTCCGAGCGTCTTGCGGATTGGCAAGTCCTGCTCGAAGGCCTGTCGGCCATGGGCTTAGGAGCTTTCATCAAGATCGATCTCAGCATCGTTCGTGGGTTGGCGTACTACACCGGTTTCGTCTTCGAGGCTTTCGACAAGAAGGGCGAGTTCCGCGCTTTGGCGGGAGGCGGTCGCTATGACGCCTTGGTCAAGAAAATGGGCGGTCCGGATATGCCAGCCGTTGGATTCGGCATGGGCGACGTGGTTCTGGGCGAGCTGCTCAAGTCTCGCGGCAAGATGCCAACGTTTGTAGATACGGTCGACTTTTTCGCAGTGATCGGTGGCGACGAGGAAAAGCCTGTGGCCCTGGCTGATATCGCTTTGCTGCGGCAGGCGGGGTATTCGGTCGAGTACCAGCTTAAAGGCCAGGCCTTTGGCAAGCAATTCAAGGCCGCGACCTCATCCGGAGCTCGCTTTGCTTTGATCTACGGTTCCGAGGAATTGGAGAAGGGGATCGTGAAGCTTCGCAATCTAGCGGATCGTTCCGAACAGGACATTCCGAGATCTCAACTGCTAGAAGCGGTGCGAGAGCTAATCTAATCGGAGCGTCGGCGCATGCGCGAACGGGAGAGACGCAACGGGTTTAATACCATTCTGGTGCTCGTCGCCTTGTGCGTGCTCTTCTTTTATCTCTTCGCCCAGATGGTGACGAAGCAGCTTCTCTTCGTGCCTGGACCTTCCACCTATCAGGCTGATGATGATTTCATCCAGCAGGTGGTCGCCGACGACGGAATTGTCCTTTCGGTCTATTGGCAAAAGGTTCCCGGGGCGACCAAGACGGTTTTCTATACGCACGGGAATGGGGAGGATATCGGGCAAACGCTTTTCATTTTGCAGAATTACGCCCTGCAAGGGGTAAATGTTCTGAGTTTCGATTACCGTGGCTATGGACTGTCGGAGGGAACTCCCAGCGAGAAAAATTGCTACTCGGACGCTCGCGATGTTATTGAGCACGCGGTTCAGGAGTGGGGAGTTGACCGAAATTGGCTGATTTTGCATGGAAGATCGCTGGGAGGAGGCGTCGCTGTGCAGCTCGCTACGGAGTTTCAGCCTCTCGCCGTGATCCTGGAGTCCACATTTTTGAGCATTTACCAGCTTTATCTCCCGCTGTCTTGGGTGCCGGGTGACAAGTTCGTCAACGAAGACAAAGCTCCAGAGGTAAGCGCTCCCGCATTAGTGATCCACGGCAGGGAGGATCGAGTGGTTCCCTTCGAGCAGGGGCTCGAGCTTTCGCAGGCTCTTGGCAGCCATGATGTTAAGACCGTTTGGGTAGATGGGGTTGGGCACAACGATCTAGTGGTCAAAGCCAGTTCCGAGTATTGGGCCGCGATTCGTAGCTTTTTGGCTAATCTCTGATAGGCTCTCACGACTCGCTTCCCCTCGGAAATGGGGGACTAAAAGCAGTCTATTCTATATTTGCTTTTTGAAAGGCATCACTTTTGATGGGCACTCTTTTTTTCCGATGAAAATCCTAGTAGCAGACAAAATCTCGTCAATTGGAGTCGACTTCCTGAAGCAACAGGAAGGATTTGAAGTCGTAGAAGCCTACGGCACCTTCAAAGAAGACTATTCCAAATTCCTCGAGCTCGCTAAGGGCGCGGCCGCAATCATCGTGCGCAGCGATTCCAAGGTAAATCGGGAAGTATTTGAAGCGGCTGCCCCGACTCTGAAGGCTGTCGGTCGTGCTGGTGTAGGGGTCGACAACATCGATGCCGAAGCGGCTACAGACTACGGAGTGGTCGTGATGAACACTCCGGGCGGCAACACGATTGCCACCGCGGAGCTTACTTTTACTCACATGCTTTGCGGAGCACGTCCCGTGGCTCAAGCGGCCCAGTCGATGCGCGAAGGTCGTTGGGACCGTAAAATCTACGGCGGCAGCGAACTGTTCAAAAAGACGCTTGGCGTTTGCGGTATGGGCCGTATCGGCGCTGAAGTAGCCAAGCGTGCCAAGGCTTTTGGTATGACGGTTTTGGCCTACGATCCTTATTTGTCTGCGACCAAGGCGGAAGCCATGGGCGTTAAGCAAGTCGAGCTCGATAAGCTTTTCCGTGAATCCGACTACATCACCGTTCACATGCCACTCACCGATGCGACTCGCGGCATGATCAACAAGGATGCGATCTCTACAATGAAGGACGGTGTCCGCCTCTTCAATTGCGCTCGCGGCGGAATCATCGACGAAGACGCTCTGCTCGAAGGCCTCGAAAGCGGCAAGGTCGCGGCAGCCGGTTTGGACGTGTATACTAGCGAGCCTCCTGCGGAAGATCACCCATTCCGTTCACAAAAGAATCTTAACCTCACTCCGCACTTGGGCGCTTCCACTGAAGAGGCTCAGGAAAGCGTGGGATTGGAAATCGCAGAAAGCGTGACCAGCGTTTTGCGTGGTGGAGGAATCCGCAACGCGATCAACATGCCGTCTCTCGACGAAGCGACTCTGAAGACGGTTGGCCCTTACCTCGAGCTCTGTTCGGCTCTCGGTTCGCTGGTACACCAACTCGCTCTTGAAAAGGTGTCCAAGGTTAAGATCACTTATTCGGGCAAGGTCGTCGATCTCGACGCCAACTCTTTGACTCGTGGCATTTTGAAGGGCTTCCTGAAGGATGTTAGCAGCAACGTTAACTTCGTTAACGCGCTTGTTATCATGGAGCGTCTCGGTCTGCCGGTTGATGTTCTCAAGTCTTCGGAAGAGACCGACTACGTAGAGCTTATCAAGGTCGAAGCCGAATGCGTAAATGGCGAAAAGGTGTCTGCTGAAGGTACCTTGATCGGCAAGGGCAATACTCCTCGCATCGTGGCAATCAACGGTCGCGAAGTCGAAGTCGAGCCACACGGTTGCATGCTGGTTATCGCCAACAGCGACGAGCTTGGAATCGTGGGCAAGATCGGTAACATCATTGGCAAGGATGGCGTTAACATCGCTGCTATGTCCCTCAGCCGCAACGAAGTCGGCGGTATCGCTTTGAACATCGCTTGCTTGGATAGTGAACCAAGTGCTCAAGCGATCGCTGAGATCAAAGCCATCGAAGCCATCAAGCAGGCGAAAATCGTCCACTTGTAGGAATCTATCGAATAGGACGAATGTCTATCGACTTAATAGTCGCGCTCAGCGCCGCAGGAGCAGGGTACCTCATTGGTTCCCTGCCTTTTGGCTATTTGGTGGCGAAAGCGAATGGGGTCGATATCTTCAGTGTCGGCAGCAAAAACCCAGGCGCTACCAACGTGAAGCGATGCGTGGGCAAGAAGGCGGGCAACATCGTTTTCTTGCTCGATGCGATCAAGGGATTCGTGGCGACAGGTTGGCCAATCCTTTTGGCAGGCGAGTCTTTCCACTATGGTTTGATCGGACTTGTATTCGCGGTCCTAGGACATTCGTTTTCTCTCTTCACAAGATTCAGAGGAGGCAAGGGAGTTGCGACAATGCTCGGCGGAGTCGTAGCCCTAATGTATATTGCTGCACTGGTAGGCGTCTTGGTGTGGTTGGCGGTTTTTTATTCCAGCCGGTATGTATCGCTCGCATCCATCTGTTTGGCGATCAGCCTGCCGATCACTAATCTAGTCGTTGGTTCTCCAGCGACACTTACCTGGGTCTCTCTCGCACTCGGATTACTTGTGGTGGTGAGGCATAAGGAAAACATCGTTCGCCTTCTGAAGGGCGAAGAAAATAAATTTGCAAAGAAGTAGATGAGTGACCGCGTAATATCAGTGGGACTGTGCGGCTTTGGTGTCGTGGGGCAGGGGGTATTTAACCACCTGCAGAAAAGAGAAAAGGATCTCGGCGTCCAGTTAGGCGCGAAGGTTAAAGTGACTCGTATCGCAGTTCGTGATACGAGCAAGAAGCGCGATTACGATTTCGACGAATCTACTCTGACGACCGACCCGCTCTCGATCGCTCGCGATCCGGAAATCGATGTCGTTTGCGAACTGATGGGTGGCACTGGGCTCGCTCTTGATGTGACCATGGCTGCTCTCGAAGCGGGCAAGGTTGTCGTATCCGCCAATAAGGCTTTGATCTGCGATCATGGTGAAGCTCTTTTCGCAGCTGCGAAAAAAGGAAACGGCCAGTTGCTTTTCGAAGCTAGTGTGGCCGGCGGAATTCCGGTGATCAAAGCGATCAAGGATGGCTTGGTGATCAATCGCTTCAGCAGCATCTACGGGATCCTAAACGGTACCTGCAATTACATGCTCACTCGGATGACGAAAGAGGGAGCATCCTATCAGGACATCCTCGTTCAGGCCAAAAAGTTGGGTTATGCGGAGGCAGACGAATCCCTCGATGTGGATGGTATCGACACGGCTCACAAGGCAGTGGTGCTCGCTTACCTCGCTTACGGCCGCTGGGTTCCGTACAAGGACATACTTGTGCAGGGCATATCAGAGGTCACTCAGGCGGACATTTCCTTCGCCAAGGAGAACGGCTACGCGATCAAGCTACTGGCGGTAATCGATGTGGCTCATGCCTCCGGCAAACTCTACATCTCGATTCTGCCAACGCTTGTATCCAAGAAATATGTACTTGGAAGTGTTGATGGTGTTTTCAACGCAGTGTCTATCATCGGCGATGTAGTTGGAGAAACGGTTTACATTGGCCCAGGGGCCGGTCGGGACGCTACAGCCAGCGCTGTTATCGCTGATATCGTGGACGGAGCTAAATCGCTTGTGCAAGGAGGGTCTAAGTTTGTCGATCCGGCACCGCAAGGAGGTGATTTGATCGAACTCGCGGAACCTGAGGAAATACAATCCCGCTACTACGTCAGGCTGCAAGTGGAGGACAAGCCGGGTGTCATGGCCGAGGTTGCTTCCTTGTTGGCAAAATTCGAAGTGAGTCTAGCGAGTGTTACGCAAAAGGAAGTAGACGAAAGCGCTGACCACGCGACCTTGATCATGACCACTCACATGACAACGGAACAAGCGATTCTCGACGCCGTTAAAGCGTTGGAGGAAAGCTCGAACGTGAAGGGCAAACCATTCACCATGCCCATCAGCAGCTTCGAAAGCTAAGCTGTATTCAATTATTGGAAGCGCACTGAAATGGCTCGGATAGTAAAGAAATTTGGCGGGACCTCTGTAGGGGATGTAGACCGCATCAAGAATGTAGCGAACATCATCAGAGAGGATGTCGAGAAAGGGCACCAAGTCGCTGTCGTGGTATCCGCTCGATCGGGTGTGACCAACGAGCTAATCGCTCGGGCCAAGGCCATCAATGAGCAACCAGACGAGCGCGAGATGGATGTTTTGTTGGCTGTTGGCGAGCAAGAGACTATCGCGTTGACTGCCATGGCTCTTCATTCGCTCGGCATTGAGGCGATCTCGATGACGGGAGCTCAGGCCGGTATCAAAACCGACCTCGCCCATACCAGAGCTCGCATCGTCAGCATGAATTGCGAGCGGATCGAAGCCGCTTTGGGCAAGGGCAGCGTCGTGATCGTGGCAGGCTTCCAAGGCGTAAACGATGAGGGAACGACAACGACTTTGGGACGAGGAGGCTCTGACCTTTCGGCCATCGCTCTTGCCAGCGGCCTGAATGCTGACCTTTGCCAAATCTATACCGATGTGGATGGCGTTTACACGGCTGACCCGCGTATCGTTCCCAAGGCTAGCAAGATCCAGGAGATCAGCTATGAAGAAATGCTCGAGATGGCGAGTCTCGGTACCAAGGTGATGCAGGCCCGTTCGGTCGAATTTGCCAACAAGTTCAATGTCGTATTCGAAGTACGATCCAGTTTTGACACCTCAATCCCAGGCACAATCGTGAAACAGGAAGTAAGCTCAATGGAAGATGTCGTCGTACGCGGCGTCGCTCTCGATCGCAACCAAGCCAAAATCATGGTCAGCAACATTCCAGATAAGCCTGGTTCTGCCGCCCAGATTTTCGAAGCACTTGGCAAAGCGAACGTCTGTGTGGACATGATCGTACAGAACATCGGTCGCAACGGCGTAGCGAATCTGACTTTTACCGTGACTCGTGACGATTCGAAGCGCTCGCTCGACGCGGTCGAGAAAGTGCTTAACGAGTTGGGTGGCGGCGAGGTCGCGGTTTTTGGTGAAGTCGTTAAGCTCTCCGTAGTAGGCATCGGTATGCGGAGCCATTCAGGAGTAGCGAGCAAGCTGTTTGCTTCCCTGGCTGACGTTAAGTCGAATATCCAGATTATCAGTACGTCTGAAATCAAGATCTCCGTCGTTATTGACGAAGAGGGCGCTGAAGAAGCGGTTCGCGCCGTTCACACCGCGTTTGGTTTGGATAAAGCGGAGGCTTAAAAAGCGGTGAAATTCGTAAGCACCAGAGGTCAGACTAAGCCGCATCTTTTTTCGGAAGCGGTCAAAATCGGGCTTGCCCCGGACAAAGGTTTGTTCGTGCCCGAATCAATGCCGGACCTGAGTCAGGAGATTCCTACCTGGGAGGGACTATCGTATCCGGAACTGTGCTACGAGTTTTTCAAGCATTTCGCCACCGATATTCCAGCGGATGAGCTGAAGTCTTTGGTAGAGAAGGCCTATAGCCGATTTGACCACAAAGAGCACGCACCGTTGGTTAAGCTGAGTGATAAGCTCTATGTGCAGGAGCTGTTTCATGGTCCTACCTTAGCTTTCAAGGATTTTGCACTGCAGTTGCTAGGTTGCCTGTATGAACGTCAGGTCGCCATGAGCGGCGAGAGCATCAATGTGCTTGGAGCCACCTCTGGAGACACCGGTGCAGCTGCGATAAGTGGGTTGCTCGGCAAAAAGGGCGTAAACATTTTCATCTTGTATCCAGATGGCCGTGTTTCGCCTTTGCAGGAGCGGCAGATGACTTGCTTGGAGGAGGAAAACGTATTCCCGCTTTGCATCAAAGGAAGTTTCGACGATGCCCAAGCTGCTCTCAAAGACGTTTTTGGAGACAAGGAGTTTAGTCAGGAAGTTCATCTCTCCGCTGTTAACTCTATCAATCTAGCCCGCATACTGGCCCAGTGCGTGTATTACATTTACGCTTACTTGAAGTTGCCAGCTGACCGACGCGAGCGAGCGACTTTTGTAGTTCCGACCGGCAATTTCGGCAACGTATTGGCAGGCTGGATGGCTTCTCGTATGGGGATGATTGTGGACGGCTTCCGTGTCGCCACGAATCAGAACGATATTTTGCACCGCTTCTTTGATGCGGGAGACTATTCGCTAGGTGAAGTACTCCCCAGCCACGCGCCGTCGATGGACATCCAAGTGGCCTCTAATTTCGAGCGATTCTTGTATTTCTCATTGGGCGGCAATGCCGAAATGACTCGTGAGATCATGGAAAGCTTCAAGAAAGACGGAAGTTTCCAGGTTGGTGGAATGGCGATCACGGAGTTCATGACCAGTACTCGCATGGACGACGAGGAAATCGCCAAGACCATTTCCGAAGTGTATCGCGAATACGGTTACACTGCTGATCCTCATACTGCGTGTGGTTTTAAGGATTTGGATAAACTTGAAACAGCGGTGGTGCTTTCGACTGCTCATCCAGCGAAATTCCCCGACGTGGTGGCAAATTGCACCGGCGTCGAACCGACTCATCCCAGCCTAGAAGCGCTCAAGTCTAAAGAGATTCGGAAGTTCTCCGTGGATCCCGACGAAGCGTCGATCAAGGCATTCATTCGGTCCAAACAATAAGCCCTGCAGGACGGATCAACTTTAACTACGACGGGCCTGACAGCTGTGTCGCGTAACGATTTTTATTATGAGCAAGCCAACAATATTCATGTACGATACCACGTTGAGAGACGGCACCCAAGGCGAGGGCGTCTCCTTTTCTGTGACGGATAAGCTCCGAATTACGGAGAAGTTCGATCAGTTTGGTATCGACTACATTGAAGGCGGATGGCCTGGATCCAACCCTCGTGACATGGCCTTCTTCGAAGAGGCTAAAAAGCTTAAACTCAAGCATGCTAAGCTGGCGGCTTTCGGTTCGACTCGTCGGGCGAATCTTGCGGCGGAGGAAGATCCCCAACTCAAGACATTGATCGATGCGTGCACACCAGTCGTAACCATTTTTGGTAAGACATGGCTCCTCCATGTTACAGAGGTTATTCGAGTAGCTCCGGAGGAGAACCTTGCTATGATCGAGGACAGTGTCCGCTTCCTGAAGGAGAGTGGGCGTGAGGTAATTTACGACGCCGAGCATTTCTTCGACGGATATTTGGATAGCCCTGACTACGCGATGAAGACGCTCGAGGCGGCTGTTCGCGGTGGAGCAGATAATCTAACTCTCTGCGATACCAATGGGGGCAAGCTCGTCAGTGAATTGCAAGAGATCACCAAAGCGGTGGTCGAGCGTTTCCCTGAAGTAGCGGTAGGGGTGCATTGCCACAACGACTCTGGTTTAGGTGTGGCTCTTTCGCTTGGTGGAGTCGAAGCGGGAGCGACTTTGGTGCAAGGCACCTTCAACGGATACGGAGAACGCGTTGGTAATGCGAATCTAACTACCATCATCCCAAACATTTCCCTCAAGATGGGGAACCCACTCAATTGCGAGAAGCACTTGAAGCGTTTGCGTGAACTCTCCATGTTCGTCGCCGATTTGGCCAATCTCGAACACGACGGAAAAGCTCCGTTTGTCGGTTTGTCCGCCTTCACTCACAAGGGGGGAGCTCATGCGGATGCAACGAAGAAGGTGAGCTATAGCTATGAACACGTGGACCCCACCAAGGTTGGAAACAAGCAGCGTGTACTTGTTTCGGACATGGCGGGTCGCAGCAGTTTGCTCATGAAGGCTCAGGAATTGGGATTCGATCTCGATCGTGATTCTCCAGAGACCAAGGTTATCATTGAGAAGCTCAAGGAGCTGGAGTTTAATGGATACGAATTTGAGTCTGCCGACGGATCGCTCCGTTTGCTTTTGGATAAGCTCACCGGCAAGCGCAAATCTCACTTCGAGTTCGAAGGCTACCGGGTTATCGTTGAAAAGCGTCGCAAAGAAGAAGATCCAATTTCCGAGGCCACAATTAAGGTCAAGGTGGACGGAGAACCTCGCTATGTGGTGGCGGAGGATCCCGGCCCGGTGGGCGCGATCGACAAAGCTCTGAGAGTCGCTTTGGGAGATGCTTTCCCGAACCTTAAGGATATGGTGCTAAAGGACTACAAGGTTCGTATCTTGGACTCGAAGGAAGGAGCGGAAGCAAAGACGCGCGTGCTTATCGAGTCTTCAGATGGTGAGGAACTCTGGGGTACAGTTGGAGCTTCGAACAATATAATCGAAGCGAGCTGGCAGGCCATTCGAGACGCGATCGATTATAAGATTCTTCTCGATGATACGAAGTAAGCTCTTCACTTTTTAAAATATAGTCCGCCACACGAGGCGGACTTTTTTGTTTTAAAGCAAAGGAGCGATCAGTCGGCTTAAATCTTCGGCAATGCCGCGAAAGTGTCTCTTGTGGAAAAGCACTTCCGAGCTCTGTTCGATACAGTTTCTTTTGATCGACTGTATCCAGTTTTTAACTTCTCTGATGTCGTTTGGCGAATAGAAGAAGGCCGCTACCTCGAAGTTCACAAACAGGCTTCTTAGATCCATATTGGCGGAGCCGGTCATCGCCATCTGGTCATCGATTAGCATAGCCTTGGCGTGAAGCATTTTGGGTGTGTAGGCGAGTATGGTCGCTCCGACTTCGTGCAATTCGCGCAGATAGGCGTTGCGGGCGAGGTCAGTTATTTTGTGGTTGGATCGAAGGGGGATGATGATGGTGACCTTTCGACCAGTGCGAGCCTTTACGGTGAGCGAGCGGAGCAGAACTTCATCGGGAATGAAGTAGGGTGTGACTATGGTTATGGAATGTTCCGCATCTTGGATACTCGCCAGTACCTTTTCGTAAAGAGGGTCTCCGGGGGTATCCGGTCCGCTCGCCATTATTTCGATCGTCGAATCTCCGGTCGGGGCAGGGGGGATGGTGGGCTGCTTCTCTGCAGTGTATCCTTTTTTACGACACGCGAACGCCCAGTCTTCTTCGAAGATGGTGTTGAGCGCGGATACGGCTGGCCCTTCGATCTTGACGCCGAAATCTTCCCAGCGTCGTTGGGAAGGAGTGGGCCCCATATATTCACGGCCGATGTTCCTTCCCCCGATGATAGCGGATGATTTGTCGAACAAAGCGATCTTGCGGTGGTTTCTCAGATTTGAAGCGCCCGGAAATGCGATGGGAAAGACGGGCATGAAACGTTCAATTCTCCCTCCTGCCTTTTCGAGGTCTAGAATGTACAAGGTCTTTTTGCCCCAAGATCCGAGGGCGTCCAACAGGAGTCGCACTTTCACGCCTTCCCTCGCTTTCTTGGAAAGCTCTTTGACCACTCGTCGTCCCACGACGTCGTGGCTCAGGATGAACGTCGTTATGTCGATCGACTCTTTTGCGTTTTGAATAGATTCGATGAGGATCCGATAGGCTTCGGTGGCGTTGGGTATGAATTGGGTAGAGTTGCCTTTTGCCACCAGACCAAAAGGGGATACTGAGATGGAATCATCGTTGGGGGTGAGCTGATGGAGCCGGAGAGATTTTTTGTCGCGAGTGAGGCGCTGTATTTTTCTTCCGCCAAAAAGAAGGAAGAGAGGTACACCTATGTAGGGGGCAAGTACGATTAACAAGAGCCATGCAAAGGTGTTGCTGGGGCGTCGTTTTTCTCTCATCAGGCGAGCGATCAAGATCACGCCGAGACCGAGGCCGATGATGGCCCCGAGGTGAGGCAAAACGGAATCGAAGAGGAGTTTCGGACTCATTTATCCTAGGGGCAGATGGATGCCTTCATGCTCCAACATCCATTGTTTGCGCCATAAACCTCCGGCGAACCCAACGAGTACTTTTTGCGCCCCTACGACTCGATGGCAGGGAATCACTATCGGTATGGGATTTTTGTTGTTGGCTCCGCCGACTGCCCTTGCCGCTGTGGGTTGGCCGAGTTCAGTAGCTATTTGCCCATAGGACTTCGTGGTGCCGAAAGGGATTTCCGCCAACTTAGTCCAAACTCTTTTTTGGAAGGAGGTTCCCTCGACTGAAATAGGGCAAGTGAACCGAATCAATCGCCCTTCGAAATACGAGACTAGCTCTTCCTTCAAGCGGTCCAGGATCTCGGAGCCTTTGCCGGCGCATCGATGATTTTCCGCACGCTCATCAGCGAAAACGATTCCGCTAACGCCTTTGGAGGTGGCTGTAAGCTTTAGGATCCCTAGGGGTGTATCAAGGTAGTCAACGCACACTAGGATTGAAAGTTGCCTCCTATTTTGGTGGGAAGCAACTGAAACTCTAGCGAGTAAACTAGTAGGCGCTCTTCGGAGGGAAAACGACGGCCTTGGCGGTTCTCAGCATGATTTTTAAATCAAGCATGAAGGACCACGTATTGATATACTTGATATCGTAGGCGATGCGTTCCTTGAGGTGCTCTGGCTCGTTGATCTCTCCTCGGAATCCGAGGGATTGGGCCAAGCCTGTGATACCTGGCTTCACAAAGTGACGCGTGTAGTAGACTTGAAGCTTTTCGGAAAACTCGCGGTCGTGGTCGATCAAGTGAGGACGGGGACCGGATACGCTCATTTCGCCCAACAGTACGTTGATGAATTGCGGGAGCTCGTCTAGGCTGGTCTTTCGAAGGATAGCGCCAAAGGCGTAGATGCGAGAATCTCCCTTGGTCGCTTGTTTCGCCACGTTCTTCTGGTTTTCGTCCGAAACGTGCATGGTGCGGTACTTTATGATGTGGAAAGTCCGTTTGGTCATGCCAGTATGAGGCTGAGCGTAGAAAATGGGTCCTGGGGACTGCTTCCTTTGGAAAGCCCACACAAACAAGGTCAGAGGCGGGAGAACGAAAGCCACGATTGGGAGCGAAACAGCTATGTCGAAGCCTCGCTTTACCATGCGGTTGATTGGGTTTTCCAGCGGCTCGTCCTCGTAAGTCAAGAAGGTGTAGTCTCCTTCGTGCTCGACCATGATGCGCTGTTGGAAATCAGCCTGCCAGTTATTGTAGATACGCACGCGGCACCCAGCTTTTTGGCTGATAGACATCGCTTTTTTTGCGGCCTCAGAGCTTAGAGCCCTATCGATGACAACTACTTGGGAAATACGGTGTTCGTTCAACGTTTCCTCGAGGCTGTCGATGGTTCCCAAACAGGGGATTGGTTGTTCTTTTTTCGGCGGGCAATTGTCTTCGCTCACGTAGCCGACCAATTCGATACCGTAGTTGGTTTTGTTCGTTATCCAATTATCTAGGCTCTTCAGAGACTTGGTAGATCCAACTATGATCGTGGGGATTACCTGAGTCTTGAAGGAAAGGCGGCAGAGGTGCTTGGGCAGAATCTTGTTCATAGTGAACAAGGCCAAGAAAGACACGATGAAGTATGTGCCAAGAAATGCCCGGCTGATTTCTACGTCTTTGAGGGCGAAGACGACCGCAAGCTGAAGAAGCATCACCCGTATCAGCTGTTGGAAGCTTAGCTGGAAGGTGCGTGTCCAGCCGAGTTCCAGAAAATGCTCCGCGTATCGCTTCAGAATTCGGACGCTGGCGATGGATCCGATTACTATGCTCGCTAAGTATAGGCTCAGATAGTCCAATCTTATCCTATAGCCGCTCATTTCGAAGACCTCGCGAGTGACTAGGAATAAAATTAAGAGGCAGGCTGCCTGCCACAGGCCGTGCAGATTTAGGATTCCTTCTTGTCGGTTTTTAAGCATCTTACGTCAGGTGTAAAAAAGACGTAAACAGTATCCTTTATGCTGGGTAGTAGCGCAATCGAATTTGTGACCACTACTCACCATTACATGGACTCCCTCAACTCGGCATCAGGCTTTAACTGAGTTGCGTCTTACGTTCAATACCTACGGGTCATAGAGTCCGAGGTCTAGTTGTCTACACAAAACAATGATAAGGGGCGCTAGTCCGCCCTAGCGAGTCTTACATCGACTTGCGAAATGTAGATCCATCTGGGGTGCGAAAAACCAGATCTGTCTCAGTAAATCCTACCAGTTTTAGCTGGCTTTCGAAGTCTACTACTTCGCCTATTCTGCGAATCTTTCCGTCTAAGAATACCTTTGATTCGAGACCGGCCTTGCGAATCCCTTGGAATGCGAATCCCTCTACGATATCTTGGATTTTGGCGGCTTCTTCCAGACTCATCGTAGGTACCTGTGTCGCGGCAGCTTTTTTCGCTGCCTCACTTGCAGCGAGATTTGCCAGTTTTTGTTCGAGAAGGAGCTTCTTGACGGCGGACAATTCCTCGTCGGAAAGCCCCGTAAACAGTTGCTCGACTGCTGAAGCGGGCGGCTTTTCCGTGGCTATTGGCTCGGCTGTCGTAGGCGCTGTGGTGTTTTCTTGGGGAGGACTATCCTGGCTTGCCGCAAGCTGCGAAGACCCTTTTTCAGGAATCAAAACCAAGACTAGAGTTAGGCATATCGCCGATACCGTGCCCAATCCCACCAGGGCAGTCAGGATTAGAGGAAAGCGATCTCTGGAGGCTTGACGGTGTAGACGCGTGACCATGGGCGGTACGGGACCGCTGCTCATTTGGCGTCTCTGTTGCTCGGTCTTGAGGGCTTGTGATATGAGGCTCATCGCTTTCCGTTTCTTTGTTCAATCCGGACGCGGAAAATTCGCGTCCAGTTATGAAACGACAGGAGTAGCCTCCAGTTAAGCTCTCTTCCCCATTATAGTGGAGAGAATCCGCTATGACCCTAGGTAAGGCAGGCGTTAGCGTGGGCTTAGCCTAAATCGAGAGTTTTGATCTCTTTCAAGGCGGCTCGCACGTCTTTCCACTGCACGACTTCGCTGCTCCTGATGTAGGAGGATAGCAGAGCTTTGTCGCAAATGTTGTTCACGATACGAGGGATTCCCTTCGATTTCCTGCTAATTAGCCGCACCGCCCAACTGGTGAAGAAGGGGATGCCTTGGCCGCCGGCCATGGCGATACGGTGATGGATGTATTGCTCGATCTGCAGGCGGTTGAGCGGGCGAAGCTCTGTGTGGACGAGGATCCGCTGGCGGAGCTGACGAAGTCTTTCCTCTGCGAGGATTTCCTTAAATTCAGGCTGCCCCATCAGGATAATCTGTAGGAGCTTTTGTTTGTCGGTTTCCAGATTGGAGAGGAGTCGGAGCTGCTCGAGAAGCTCGAAAGTCAGGTTTTGCGCCTCGTCGATGATCAGCAGGATATCCTTGCCGGCTTCGATCTTCTTCAAAAGCAGGTCGTTGACCTGTTGGACGAGACCGCCACGGCTTCGGCTCATGGTTCCGGTTTCACCGAGTTCAGACAAGATGGTCTTTAGGAGTTGGGACTCCGTGATTCTTGGATTCAAAATGAGAGCGACTTCATATTTGTCGTCGTCGACCTCATTGATGAAATGCCGGCAGAGCGTCGTCTTTCCGCACCCGACTTCGCCGGTCAGGACGATGAAACCCTTGCGCTCTGAAATGCCGTATTTCAGATGTTGCAGCGCCTCTTGGTGAGTTGGGCTCAGGTACAGAAAGTTTGGATCGGGAGTTATGTTGAACGGCATCTCCCGGAGACCGTAGAAACTTTGGTACATTAGTGCGAAATCTCCGCTAATTGATTAGGGCTTACAATTATTTTTTTGCAATATTTGGAGGTGGACCTCTATTTGCTGCGTATCTTTCAAAATGAGTCTTAGCCGCTTCACTAATTTGCTGTTTGCTTTGCTGTTCATCGGAGCAGGGCTTTTCGCTGCGGTGTTTTTGTATCGAGACTATCAACACTACGATAATCTAAGATCGGAAAACACTGTGCTGGCGAAGCGACATGAAGCGCTCAAGCAGGAATCGGCCCGTCGGGAAGACGAAGTGGAAAAATTGAAAAACGATCCCGAGTTCATTGAAAGGGCTATCCGGACCAAGCTAAATTACGCCAAAGAGAAGGAAGTTATCTTCCGCTTTGAACGTTAAAGCGCTTCCTATGGCGCCGAGGCGCTGGAATGTTGACAGAAGAATGTTGCCATTCCCGGCGTGGGACGAAACCTATGGCCTCGGTATAAGTGAACTATGGAATTAAAACAACTTTTTGAATCCCACGGCCAAGGCCAAGTGTTCCGTTTCTGGGACGAACTCGATGAGACGCAGCAAGCGAACCTGAGTTCGCAAGCTTCCGAAATCGACCTCGACGAACTCGAGAATCTCGTAGCCACCTTGGTGAAGGGCGGTGGCGGCCACGACGAGGAAGATTTTTCGACCCTCAAGCCAGCTCCCTACATTTCCATTCCAGAAAATTTGGATACTGATCCAGAGTGGAAGGAAGCCAAGGAGCTTGGAGAGGCAGCTCTGAAAGCAGGCAAGGTCGCCGCTTTCACGGTAGCGGGTGGACAAGGCACCCGGCTGGGCTACGACGGGCCGAAGGGGACTTTTCCCGTGACTCCGATCAAGAGTAAGTCACTGTTCCAAGTATTCGCGGAGAAAATACAAGCCGCCCGCGTTCGCTACTCATGTGCCTTGCCATGGTTCGTCATGACGAGTGACATCAATCATACGGCGACTGTGGCTTTCTTTGAGGAGAACGCGTATTTTGGACTTGCTGAAGGTTCCGTTACCTTCTTTCGCCAAGGCCGCATGCCGGCTGTCGATCTAGATGGTAAGATCATTCTAGAAGACAAGGGGAGCATAGCCATGAGCCCAGACGGACATGGAGGCGCTCTGAGAGCCCTCGACCGCAGCGGCTCTTTTCAGGCTATGGTAGATGCAGGGATCGAAGTGCTCAGCTACTTCCAAGTTGATAATCCGCTGGTCCAGCCTGTTGATCCTTACTTCATAGGCTTTCACCTAAAATCGGGTTCTACTCTCTCGAGCAAGATGCTTCCCAAAGCCTACGAGAAAGAAAAGCTAGGCCACTTCTGCGTTCAGGATGGAATAAACAAGGTCGTTGAATACAGCGATATGCCAGATGAGCTTTGCGCTCTGCGCGATCCTGATGGGCAGCTTTCATTTAGAGCGGGAAGCATCGCTATCCACGTGATCTCTGTAGACTTCGCTCGCTCATTGGTAGCGCCCGGAAGTTCCGTTTCCCTACCATTCCACCGCGCGGACAAGAAGATTCCTTTTGTCGACGAAAACGGTAATGTCCAAAAGGCGGATACGCCAAATGGAGTGAAGTTTGAGATGTTTGTCTTCGACGCGATCCCGTTTGCGAAGACTTCCATCGTTATCGAAACGACAAGACTTGCCGACTTTAGCCCTGTGAAAAATGCGGAGGGCATCGATTCGCCCGAAAGCTGCAAGGCGGACCAGATCAAGCTCTTCAAGCAGTGGTTTGAAGCAGCTGGTATTGAGTTGCCGGAAGGGTACGACTTGCCGATCGAAGTTTCCCCCTTGTTCGCTACGGATAAGCAAAGCTTCCTAGAGTCCTGGTCAGCCAAGCCCGTAGAATTGGATTTTTCCAAGCCAATCTACCTTGGCTGAGCTTTTCCCCCTTTTCGGACTCCTCCCCATCTCAATCAGGGAGGGGTCTTTTGTTTTCTCTCTGTTGTTAATACCAATTCCCTAGGCTTGTTCCTCCCAAGCCGAAAGTGTCCTTCCTTTGCCTTTTCTGGCCATGCGGACCGTATTCTGCATAATCCTCGAACCCGATCCGGCCTTAGCCTGTAGAATCCTCGAACTCCTGAGTCGCTCGAAAAGCTATTCGTTTTCTTGCCACGTCGCGGTCGACTGGGTCGGCGAGGCTCGAGAACTGGATGGAGAGCGTTTTGATATAGTCTTCGCCAGTTACTCCTCGTTGGGAAATAGCGATCTTCTTTCCCGGATTCAGGAAAGTGAAAAGCCTAGCGTATTTGTATCAAGACCAGGGCAAAAGGATGCCGTTGCGGGCTCCAGCGGGTTCGTTTGTTGCGCCGAGTTGACGGAGGAGAGTTTAGATAAGGCAGTTGTTGAGGCTTTGGGGGCAGGTTTTGACGATTTAGTGGACGACTCTGCATTCGTGCATTTCGAGTTTCTCGATATTCCGATTTGCGTACTTAACAAAGAGTCTGGTCGTATTGTATTCAAGAATACATCCTGCCAAGACACTATTGGGAATCAGTTGAAGCCATTCCTCGAGGAACTATTCGAATTTGGAATTTTGGAGTCAGAGTCGGTTTCGATGGATACCGATGCTAGGGCGTTTGGATTGGATTTCGTGGAAGTGAAGTCGAACCAGTTTGTATCCAGAGAAACTGAGTTTGTCTCGATTTCCCTGAGAGATATTTCCAAGCGTAAGCGACTCGAAGCGACCTTGAAAGAGAGCCAGAGAAAGTCAGCTCTATTGGCTCGAGTTAATGGGGCTGGGATTTGGACTTGGGAGCGTGATCGCAATCAACTTTCCCTCAGCAAAGAGTGTTTAGACCAATTGGGATATTCGAGCCCAGATGAGAGCACTAGTTTGGATGCGTTTTTCGAAGCTATTCATCCCGAAGATCGGCAGGGGTTTCGTAAGCGATTTGAGGAGGTGAATTCGGGAAGCGTCTCGAGTTTTGACGAGAAGTTTCGCGTACGCCACCGAGATGGGGCTTATCGAAGAATTCGTTGTCTCGCAGAAAGTTCGCACGATTCTTCCGGAAATTTGACCGGCTTGCTGGGAGTAAATGTTCCTTACCCCGAACAAGCTGAGCCTGGTGGTAAGCGATCCGCTGACGCTCACCTGCAAGAGATCCTCCGAAGTCGGATTCGCACTTTGCTGAGTGATCAACAGTCTGTGTTGTCGGATTTCGAGGAGGTTTTCCGAAGTGATTCAGGTATTTTTAGAGAGCTTAGCCTCCTCGGAAAACAGTCCCGTCTTATCGAGCGACTGGCCGACATGTCTGGCTCTTTGCATAAAGATAATTCCCCTGAAAAGCAAAACGTCGACCTCGGTGCGGTAGTGGAAGAATCGCTTTCAGTCGTCTCGGTGTGTTTGTCCCAAAAATTTAAGGCTCAAGTGAGACGGTTAGGAAATGCAAGTGTCTGGAGCTCAAATCCAGCGAGATTGCGGTGCGTTCTGGCGGAAGCCTTTTTGCGACTCGGGTTGACGGTGGATAACGAAATCGGGTGCCAGCTAATGGTCTATGTACGAGCGACTGAAACGGGGGCAGGGGAGCTCATGTTCGAATTTTCCGGAAGGGTTGATGCCAAGCCACTGATGGAATTGTTCAACACTCTTGATGGGATGACTATCTCTTGCACGAACAAGAATGGCCGCACCTCTCTGCGGATCGTAATTGCTTCAGAGAGTCGGCAGTTAATAATGCCTCGTAGAGGCGGACGGCCTCGTGTCCTGCTGGCTGAAGACGAAGATGTATTGAGATTGTCTATACGCATCCTATTGGATGGTTTAGGCTACGAAGTGGTCGTAGCCGAGGATGGTCAGGATGCTGTATCCAAATTCATGAACAGAGATTCGGATTTTGATCTTGCTCTTATAGATCTGCAAATGCCGGGAGTGGATGGATACGGAGTCGTTTCCAGTATTCGAACCACGCATCCGCAGCTTCCCGTAATTCGCATGAGCGGAGATTTCCTTGATCAGGAAAACGATCTGCTCTGGCGGGCGGACAGGTACAGTACGTTTTTGGCCAAACCTTTTGGTGTTCTCGATTTGGAGGCAGCGATCGGAGAATTAACCGGCAGAAGCGTCTGCAAGGCTTGATTCTATGGGCTTGGTATAGGCTTAGATCAATTGACGAAGAGGCACCATTGGAGACAGCTTGAAGCCATGCTTCTGGTAAAACTTCTCAGCGGCCAAATCATCGAAATCCGTGAGCAAGGTGATCCGATGGCAATCGAGTTCCTTAGCCAGTTCCATGGCGGCTCCCACTAGCTTGCTACCACATCCTTTTCCTCTGAAGTCTGGGTGCACGATCATGTCCTCGAGCAGGGCCACCTTTGATCCAAGGGCGGTGCTAACGGTGAAGAGGAGACTAACCATCCCAATGACTTTTCCGGCCTCGTTCTGGGCCAGTAAGATTTTGCCAATTGTGGGGTCAGAGATAATCATTTCCAGTCCGGCTCTTTGACGATCGTAGTCTGCCGTAAACTCGGCTTCTTGCTCGAACAAGTAGCCCAGCAGTTCCGCTAGGTATGGTATGTCGTCTAGTCCCGCTTTGCGTATTGAAATCATACTACAACGATACTCAGCCAGAATCGTGCCTAGGCAAGTATCTATGAGTCTCTGAATACGTATCTTATCGGTTATCTTGAGCTCTCCTAAGTGGCTTTAGCGGAGATTATCACTCGGTAACACCTCTCCATTATGAGCTTGGAGAGGGCAGATAATCGGCTTTTCAACTATTTGTTAAAATTCTCAAATATCCTTTTGGCGATAAAAGGAGGGATCCCACGCGGCATAAATGAGCAATTCATCCGTACCGCGGTTTTTACAGAGAAAATAGATCATTTAGTCTGAGGGGCGGAATATTTCGAGCTGCCTCGATCTCTCAGGGGTATGACGAAAAGGCTTAGCATCATTCCTCTGCCGAACAGGAACATCGCCTTTTTCTTTATAGGTGCGGTATGGCTGACTTCGCTTGCTTTTGCCGGAGAGACGGGCCGAAACCTTGGCGAAGGCAACCTTGCCCTCGAGGGATATGATCCTGTCAGTTACTTCAACGATAGTGGCCCAGAGTTGGGCAAAGCCGATTGGCAGGTGACTTGGGAGTCAGCGGTTTACAGGTTTGCGAGTGAAGAAAACCGAGATCGATTTTTGAAGTCGCCAGAGCGTTACGGTCCCGCATTTGGAGGATGGTGCGCTTGGGCAATGCGGGAGGGAGATCTCGTTGAGGTCGGTCCTCTGAGCTATCGAGTTTTCGAGGGGCGGCTGCTCCTCTTTTACGACGGATTCTGGGGCGATACCCGCGGTAAATGGGTAAAGCTATCGGAAAAATTGGGCGAGCAGACGCTCTTTGATCAATCGGAAGCACAGTGGGGCAAACTGAGCCCAGTAGGAGAAAAATATGAATAGTGGTAACTCTAAACTCTGGTCAGTCAGCGACTTGTTGATGCGGGTGTTGGCGGCATTTATTTTTGGGCAAACTCTGTTTTTCAAATTCGCTGGGGCGGATGAGTCTATGTACATCTTCGATCGTCTCGGAATTGAACCGTGGGGACGAATCGGTTCCGCTCTGGCGGAACTCGTTGTGGTCCTAGCTTTGCTCATTCCCAGGACGGCTTTTCTGGGTGCTTTAGGAGGAATGGCGATTCTCAGCGTGGCCATTCTCTCGCATCTGACTGTTCTGGGGATCGTTGTTCAGGGGGATGGAGGATTGCTGTTTGGCATGGCTGTCCTCGCGTGGCTCTGCTGTCTGGGTATTTCGATTTTGCGTCGGAGGGACCTTAAATTGATTTTATGCCGGATTCGGAAACAAGACAGACCGTCCAACTCTTAGGAAGTGGTAGACTTCTGTTTGCGAAGTCGGCTGTCAGTCGGAAACTCCGGCTATGATCAAATCTCCCCGACTTCTCTTTCAGATCCTTCTTTCCATTTTCTTCAGCTCATACGCGGAGGTAGGTGCCGCTGGCCAAGAAATTGATCTCTTCAATGGCAAGGATTTGAGTGGCTGGAAAATCGTGGTCGAGGAGGGGGCGGAGGTCGATGGCGCGTCACTTTTCGCCGTAAGCGAAGGAGTGATCCATGTGTATCCAAATTCAGAGGATGGCAGCCAGCAGCCGTTTGCGGGGATTTTTACGGAAGAGAGCTACGAGAACTATAGGCTAACCGTCGAATACCGATGGGGCGATGATCGCTTCGCACCACGGGCGGATTCGGTCCGCGATGCCGGGATCATATTCCACATGGTGGGTGAGCCTGTTATCTGGCCGACTGGCATCGAGTGCCAAATTCAGGAAGGAGACACCGGAGATATTTGGATCGTAGGTCAGACGCGGGCTTCCTCTTACGTGCAGCCGATTGCTTTCAATTACGATCCGCGAGGCGATTTGCTCACCCGGGGCGTCGACCGAAATCCGCAGCGTTTCCCGCGGGGTTATTGCCGCGAAAAAGAGGGCTGGAATCGGATAGAGCTAATTGTGGAAGGCGATCATGCGACCTACATCGTCAATGGCCACATCGTTAATGAAGCGATCCACATGCGTTATCGAGAGGATGAGTCGGAGTGGAGCTGGATGCCTCTTGATCGCGGTCGAATCTTTCTGCAAGCGGAAGGGGCCGAAGTCTTTTACCGGAATATCCGGCTTCAGAGCTTGGACTAGGAAGCACTTCCGCCGGCTTGTATCCTAGCGTATCACTTGGTCTTTCTGTCCGCCGTACCACGGAGTTGCGTGGTCGCTAATGAGTTTGTGGATGAATTTGAGCTTGTTTGCCACGGGTGTTGCGGTCGTGAAGGGGTAGGCGTCGGGCATGCCCAAGCTGCGGTTGAAGCTGTTGATCAGGCAGGCAAGGGCGGGCCAAGAGCTGATGATCGAATCGAACGAGTTCAAATCTATCGATTTGTAGTCGAAGGTGGGATCCCCTTGTCGGGTTCGTTCTATGAGAGTGTGTGAATGCACTGCGGTCCCGATCGAGTCCATCATATGAAGGTAGTGGGCCCAAGTTTCCGCCCAATCTTCCCAGGCGTGGGCGGTAGCGTAGGCGCTGATGAATGAATCGGCCCAATCTGAGGGCGGTCCCTCCTTGTAGTGACGTTGCAGGGCTTCGCCGTAATCTTCTCGCTCATCTCCAAACAATTCGCGGAACCCCTCCCTGTCTTCCTCTTTGACGAGGAGGTCGAAATAATAGTGCCCGACCTCATGCCGCATGTGCCCAACTAAGGTGCGGTAGGGCTCTCCCATGGCGGTTCTTCGGCGCTCCCTCTCTGCGTCGTCCGCTTCGGCGATATTGAGGGTTACCACCCCGGCAGCATGGCCAGTCAAGACAGGAGGAGCATTCGGGTCGTCCGGATCGGCTAGGAATTTGAAAAGCAAGCCATCTGGGTTGGTTTCGGTCTTCGGCTTGGGGCGGAGGCCCAAGCGATTTAAGTTGTAGACCAAACGCCGCTTCGCCTCTTCGATTTTACCCCAGGCGACTAGGTTTTCCGTCAATGTCAGATCGGGTATCGTCTCGGTCAATTTGCAGGAGCAGCAGAGGGAGTCAGGCGAGTCCGCTGGGATGGCCCAGTTGCAGGTAGAGTGGGTCGTGTAGTTAAGGCACGGTTTGAATTGCCCAGATTGCGGATTCTCGGGGAGAGCCACCATTTCGCAGCTCTCGATGTCGAAGCCGATGGCGGTTCCGCAGTTTAGGCACACGGTGTTTGAGAAGAAGACGCGGGATTCGCAATTCTCGCAGTAGAAGTTTTTCATGAAAGTCGGATTTGATCGGGTGAGTCTGAATTCGAGAAGTGAGGCGTGGCTGTTGCAGGAAGCAAGCCGTCTTGGTTTTTATTGGAAGCGAGAAAAGCTAAGTAGCTGTAGGGCAAAGTTATAAGATGTTGCTCCGAGATCGGCGGCGTGGTGATTTCGGGCAGGATGCAATTTTATCTCAGGCCGGACGTTTCACTTTACGTCTTAAGAATCTCCAACGCCTAAGTATTATGAAACGCTTCGCATTTATCTCCGCGCTTTTTCTTTTCATTCTAAGTCCTATGAACGCTGACACTTCCATTTACGACATCCCTCTGGTCGATATTGACGGCCACGAAACAAGCCTCGAGCAGTACAAAGGTAAGACCTTGCTGATCGTTAATGTGGCCTCCAAGTGCGGCTACACCAAGCAGTACGCTGGCTTGGAGGAATTGAACGAAGAATATGCCGACAAGGGGCTAGTCGTTCTCGGGTTTCCGTGTAACCAGTTTGGTGGTCAGGAGCCCGGTAGCGAGGAGGACATCAAGGAGTTTTGCTCTCTGACCTATGGCGTTAGCTTTCCGATGTTCTCCAAGGTCGAGGTTAATGGCCCGGATCGCCATCCACTCTACGTGAAGCTTGCGGGCGAGGAATCTCCGTTTCCAGGCGACATCACTTGGAATTTCAACAAGTTCCTCATCGATGGAGAAGGCAAGATCGTGGCTCGCTTCCCGTCGAAGGTGAAGCCAAAGTCCGAAGAGCTTCTCGCCGCGGTGGACAAGTCGCTTGCCGTGCACTGAGCCTAAGTACCCAAACGATTATAGCCTCCGAGGGTTTTCCTGCACGGAGCACACTTTTCTGCCCCCTTGGCCATTGGCTTTTGGGGGCATTATTATTTTAGAGCGAATCCGGAGCGCGAAAAAGATTGCTCAAGCTTTCCGGTTGAACAGACGCATCTGTTCGTTTTTGGGCAATCTAGGTTGCTGGCCTGAGTGATGCTCGGAATGGGGTGATGTTTTAGGGGTGTTTTTGCTATGTTTTTGAGAGAGAGTTTCCGTTTGAGCTTCGATCCTTCGTTTGTACGAAGGCTTCTCGCTACGGCCATCCCGGTCAGTTTGCAGACCTTGATGTTTTCGTCGCGATCTTTGGCGGATATCATGATGACTTCGCACCTTGGCGTGAGCGAGGTAGCGGCCATTGGATTTTCCGGCCGAATCGCTTTCATCATGCACTTGGCGATCTTTGGTATCGCCAGTGGTGGCGGTGTCATCGTTAGCCAATACTGGGGAGCTAAAAATAGGGATGGGGCTCGTCGTGGCACCGCCATTTCCCTGCTCATGGGCTTGCCCTTTGCTTTGTTGTTCTTCGGGCTCTGCTTGTGGATTCCGGAGCAAATGGTGGCCTTAGCGAGTGATGATCCAGCGGTGGTCGCATTTGGAGCCGAGTATTTGAGGATTATGGGGCTGGTCGCCTTTCCAGTTTCTGCTGGAGCGGTCTTTTCGGTGGCTTTGCGTAGTATCGGCCTGGCCAAGATCAGTATGCGGATGAGCATCATCGGGGTAGGCAGCAATATCCTGCTCAACTACGCCCTGATCTTTGGAGCGTTTGGCCTTCCCAGATTGGGAACGGCGGGAGCGGCCTATGCGACTCTTATCAGCTCCCTGCTGGAGACAGCCTGTATATTCGCTTATGTTTACCTGAAGAAGAGTCCGCTGGCGTTTCGTTGGGGCGACTTCGGGGAAGGTATTCGCAGTGGATTGGCCCACAAGGTAGCTAAGGTCGGGTTGCCGCTGGCGGTGAATGGGGTGGTTTGGTCCATGGGCGTTCTCGTCTACAATGTTTTGGTGGGGCAAATGGGTACTCAGCAGCTGGCGGTATTCGCTATGATTACCCCGATCGAGTCTTTCATCACCGCGATGTATTTCGGGATCGCGACTGCAGCTTCGGTTATGACAGGGCATCGCTTGGGTGCATTCGAGTTCGCTGAAGCCTGGAGCGAAGGGAAAGCCTTTGTTGTTTGGTCAGCCATCTGCGCGGTTTTTTGCAGCGTCATAATCTGGTGCTGCAAGGGGTTCCTTTTGAAGCTGTATCCAGCGATCGACGCGGCCACCCTGCAGGAGGCGAATCTGGTCCTCACAGCGGTGGCATTCGTGAATGGTTTCCGTTCTATCAATGTGACTGTGATCGTCGGGATTTTACGCAGCGGGGGAGACACTAGGTTCTGCTTGGGGCTCGACCTGTTTTGCCAATGGGCCATCGGCATCGTTCTGACTTATCTTTCCATCTTCGTCTGGTCTATGCCACTCTGGGTGGTCTTTTTGGCCATGAACTCTGAGGAATTCGCCAAGGTGTTTCTCTGCGTCTGGCGCTTCGGCAGCAAAAAATGGATACGCAACTTGGTCGGATCCGACGACGCGAAACCAAGTCCGGTTATAGCGGGCTGAGGGTCTGCTATTGTTAGCGGAGCGGTCTTGCAGCTTTTACAGTCTGTGTGTGAGGCAGCTCTCTTACTGTAAGCGGTTTCTGGCTGGTGGGTGTATAAGCGCAATTACGTTTTGGGTGTTGATATTTGAGCGGTTTGCTTTTGTTAAAAGTACGCACTCTTCGAAGTATCCCCATGAAACACCCTTACCCCTTAGGATTTCGTGCCCGCGTGCGCGCTGGCTTTGCGTTAATGTCTGCTCTGATCCTCTTTGGCTCTCTGCAGGCCATAGAGAATTGGCGTGAGATACCCCCGGAAGATTTCGCGGTTAAGGCATCCTCAATCGATCCCGAAGCGAGCGTAGAAATCCTTTTTGCGGAGCACAAGGCTTCCCAGGAGCTCATCAGCAACACGGACATTACGGCCGGTATCATGACCATGGAGCGGTCTTTGGTAGGAAATCGAACTGTTTATGTTCGGATGAAGGTCTTCAATGAACTCGGTGTCGACTTGCTCTCAAAGCATGCGATTCGGCCTATGCACGGCGAGAAGGTGGTAGATGTGGCTGCAAGGACCGTTAAACCAGATGGTACATCGTACGAATTGGACGAAGCGGATGTTCATAAACTTTTAGTGGAAGAGACCGAGGATGAGTCCCAGAAGGCTGAGACCTTCGCGTTCCCATCGCTCGCAGCTGGGGATATCGTCGAATATCAGGCTACTTTCGACATTGATGATGTTGGGGGCGTCTTTACCCGCTTCTCAGATCGATTCCCAGCCCGGCGAGTAACGGTGAGGATCAAACCGACAGACGCGATTTCCCACCGCGTGATTTCGTTTGGATTCCCCCTCGATAAACTAAACCAAAAGGATGGGGATTACTATCTGTATGAGATGACGGATGTGCGGGCGGAGCTCGACGAGAAGTATGCGGTACCTCCCATGCAAGCGGAGCCGCACGTGGTTATGTTTTACGTGAAAGAGTATTTTCCGGATCCGGATGACTTCTGGGATGATTTCAGTTCCGAGCTCGCCTCCTACGCCAAAAAAGACTTCAAGCCCAGCAAGACGATCAAGGCGAAGGCAGCCGAACTGACTGCGGGAGCGAAAGACGATTCGGAGAAGCTCCGCCGAATCCTTAAATTTTGTACCGAGGAAATTACCAACTTTGTTTGGGATTTCACCAAGTACTCGGAAACGGAAAGAAAGGAGCTGAAGGACAATAAGTCTCCGTCCGACACCTTGAAAAATGGATACGGAAAACCAAGGCATATCCGGGCTCTCTTTGGCGCTTTGGCGACCGCAGCGGGATTTGAGGCTCGTTATGTGGCGATCGGAAATAGGGATGAGTTTTTCTTTTCGAAAGAGGTGTCGGTTAAACAAGTGGTCGATGAGCGTTTGATCGCGATCAAAGATGGTGAATCCTGGCTCTATTTTGATCCGGGCAACCCTGCTTTGCGTTTCGGTGAGCTTTCGTGGAAGCATGCGGGAAGCCAGTGCATGATGGGAGACTTTCGGGATCCGATATTTGCGGTCACCCCGGGCATCAAATCGGAAGACGCCGTGGTGCAGACCAAAGCCGATCTTGAAATCTCAGAAGAAGGAACCTTGAGCGGAAAGGTGACCAAGACCTATATCGGGCAGAAAGCCTGGGTGAAGCGTGACCAGTATCGAAAGATGACCTTCGGAGAAATTGAAGAGGATGTATCGGATACGGAACTACGGCACTATTCGAATGTCACGGTAGAAAACGTCTCCATGAAAAATCGTAGTGACGAGGATTTGCCCTTTGTCATCAGCTACGACCTTAAGATCGAGAACTATGCCGATGTGATTGGGGATAGGTTGGTTATCGCACCGGCCCTATTTCAGAAGGAATTGAGCCTGCCATTTGTGAAAGAGGAGCGACTTTCCGATATCGTTTTCGACTGTCCGTGGCGCGATGTCGATCGTATCGAAATTGTCATGCCAGAAGGTTATCAGTTTGAAGCTGGGGATGCTCCGGTGCCGTTTGCCTTGGGGGATGTGGTTCTTTTCGATTCCAAGATACGGATCAACAAAAAGAAAAATTCTTTGGTGTTGCAGCGAGAGTTTAGGGTCAATCAAGAGATTATCCCCTCTAAGGCTTACGCTCTGCTGAAGAGCGCTTTCGAGACGATGAAGATCGAGGACAATAAATCGATCACCGTTAAGAAGGCTGACTCCTAACCCCATTTCGTTGGTGTATGAAAATCTCTAGGCGGCAGCTTCGCTGGCTCTTCATTAGCGTATCCGTTCTTTTTGTTTTGGCGGGAAGCGAGGCATCACGCATACGTCCCAATACGAAAAAGGTACCCGATTGGGTGCTGACCCACCTTGATAAGGGAAAGGATGTAGACGGCGGAGAAGCCGGTTATGTGATTCTATACGACTCTCGTGAAATCGAAGTAGATAAGAATGGGAAGGCGACTGTGGTCACACGTCAGATCTTGCGAGTCACGGGCTTGGAGGGGCGGGGAGAGGCTCGTAGCGGAGCCTATTATACGACCGACACGGACAAGGTCGTTTCTTTGAAGTCATGGCTGCTGCAAAAGAATGGGAAAGTTATCGAGTATGACAAAAACGATACGGTGGATTCCATTCGGCTAAGTTCCGGCAGTATTGCCTCGTCTGGACGATTCAAGATAATCAATGCGGAGCTGGACGCTCGTATAGGCGATGTTTTCGCTTGGGAGACCGTTACTCAAGAAGCAGGGATCCTCCTCGCTTGGCGGTGGTTTTTTGAGTCCACTGGACCCAATCTTTTCTCAACTATCAGGGTACACGTTCCGGAAGGGTGGAAGGTGAATCCCTATTTCTTAAACATGGATGCCTTCGAACCGCGCCGTGAAGGCGATGCCTTGCGCTGGAGCACTCGTAATCAAGATGCGATTCTCGAAGAGGATTGGGCTCCGGCTTTGTCTGGTAAGTTTTTGGAGATCAATGTTCATCCACCGGAGGGCAGCCCCTTAGAGGACAGGCTTATAAGTGTCTCCTCTTGGAAAGAACTAGCGGCGTATTATACTCGCGAATACGATAAACTAGCTGGATCTCCCGAAGAGCTCGATGAGTTTGTTGCCCAACATACTTCCGGACAATCGAGTCGAATCGATCGGATTCGGCGATTGGCTGCCTTGGCCCAGGAGGTTAATTACGTAAACATCAGTCTAAATCTAGGCCGTGGGGGAGGTTGGTTTCCGAGGTCTGCTTCCGTGGTATGCGAAAGCAACTACGGTGACTGTAAGGATAAGAGCAATATGCTTTGCCATTTGCTGAAAGCAGCGGGAATCAAGGCGTATCCGGTAATTGTGAACGCGTATCTACGGAGTCCAGTAGAGGAAAGCTGGCCCAGCGGTTCACAGTTCAACCACTGTATCTCCGCTATCGAAATGCCGGACGGTTTTGAGGGGGGAGCTATATTGGATCATCCCGATTTGGGTCGGCTTCTTATCTTCGATCCTACCGATGAGATTACTTCTTTCGGAGACCTGAGTTCTCGCATGCAGGGTAGCGGAGCCTTGTTGCTGGCAGGAGAGCAAGGCGGTTATGTAGAGCTGCCGATCGTCGCTCCCGAGCTCGGTGTCTGTAAGCGAGACATCGAAGCAGAGATCCTTCCCAACGGAGGATTGGTTGCCAAGATGAAGGAAAGTTCGGTTGGCCAGTCCGCGAGAAAATTTCGTGTTTTGACTCGCTACACCGAAGGTCAAAGCGAGATATCGCAATCCGTTAAAACGCGCTTATCAAGATCTCTGCCTGCTCCGAAAATGTCTCCCCCGCAGATCGTTGACGACCTGGATGGGAATTCGTTTACCATGGAAGTCGATTTCGGTGCGGCTCAGTATGGCAAGACGATGGGTGGTGCTTTGATACTGTTTAAACCGGCTCTCGTCGATAGGCAGTCTGGGGTACCTTTCGAGGTCGAAGAGGAGCGTATCTACGATTTGATCCCTGAGCCCATGCATTTTGAAGAGACGGTTAAAATTTATCTACCGAATGGGTATCGCGTAGCTGAATACGTCGATCAAGAAAGTTTCGTCGAAGAGTTTGGTGAGTATTCTAATTCCATCACTTTGGAGAAGGATTATTTGTTATACCACAGAAGTCTCCGTATTGGCCGAGCCCGTGTCCCAGTGGAGCATTTCGAGGATGCAAAAGCCTTCTACGAAAGTGTGACCAAAGCAGATCAAGCAACTGTCGTTTTGGAGAAGATCTAAGAGATCGCGGCGGCCGCGTTTATTGTCGCGAGTCTTAGTAAGCGTTTAGCTTGCCATCTTCGAGTCCAGTGACGGATCGAGTCTCCAAGTTTTCCACAGCGGTGAGCTTGGTTTGCGGCAGCTGAGACGGATTGAAGATGCTTGTATTGAAGATTCGGGAATCGACCACGTCTTCGAGGAAGAGGCAGGGGCGATTGTCTTCTTCCTCCACATGGAACTGGACGGAGGAAAGGCTCAAGTTTTCGACATTTCGAGCGAACATGCCCCATGAGGGCATGGTTCCGAAATTATAAGGATCCGGGTAGTCGCGAGCCATTTCGGGGACGTCTCGGGCGGCTTGTTCTAATGTGCCACCTCCTTGGTAGTGCAGTTGTATGTTCGAAAGGGATACGTCCTTGATTCGGTGTCCGGGTAAGCCCGCTATAATGATCCCATGTTCTGGAGCTATATCCCAAGCGGTGAGATTGTTGATGGAGATTCTGGCCACGTTGCCCGGACCAGTAGCCTCCGGATTTCGAAGTCGCGCTCCGAGGCGGATGAAAAGGGGAGCATTTTGAACTTCTCTCATTGTTACGTTCGAGATAACGATGTCTTCCAGTATACCGCCGTCGACCTGTTCCAACGCGAGCCCTCGACAGTGGTAGAAAACGCAGTTTGAAATGCTGATGTTGCGGAATCCGCCGCCTGATTCGGTGCCGAGCTTGATACGGCCGTGTGGACCACCCCGCGTTTTCCAAGTCGTTTTGCGGGTTCCGTCCAGCAGGGTGCCTTCATCGTAGCCGCTTACGAAACAGTTTGTGATACTCACGTTTTCGGTCAGGCGTGCTTCGCCCAAGGCATGGGATGATTTGAGACAGATAGCATCGTCCCAAGGCGAGTTGACTGAGCAGTTGGATATTTTGACGTTGCTGCAGGCGTCGATATCCATCCCGTCCCGATTGGTGTCGATCAGCAGGTTGTCGATGGTCAGGTTATTGACCTCGGTCGCAATTATCGCGAAGTGCCCTCCATGCAGCATGGAAAAATCCTTCAGCGTGACGTTGCGGCAACTTTTTAGGGCGATGGCTTTGTTGGCGACGCCGTCGGCCAGCGTGTCTCGTTCGTTCGGGTGGTTGAATGGTCCTGGGACTATATCGGGGCGGCTCGGTATTTCGAATTCGCCGTCTGCAACGAGAACATCGGGAAGAAGTCCATCTATCGCTGCCGGTGGAGGCGATCCTAGAGGGGAGGCGATGGGTCCGTTTCCGCGACTCAGTCCGCGTCCGTAAATTAGGCCCGGTCCGGTGATGGTGACGTTTTGCAGGTTCTCTCCCCAAATCAGAGAGTTTCGAAAATGTGAGTGCCCAAAATCCTGATACTCGTTCCACTCAATCGCTTCCGGAGCGTCATAGCCGCTAGGGTCCGCGGCTATAAGCGTACATCCCGCTCCGAGTTTTAGGATGATATCGCTTTTAAGGCGAATGGTATACGACAAGTAGTCTCCCGCTGGCAGGATAACCTCGCCGCCTCCGGCGTCGCTAGCAGCCTCGATTGCTTGGTTGATCGCCGGGGAGTCTAAGATGACCCCATCTCCTTTCGCACCGAAATCTTGTACGTTGAATACGTTCCCGAAGAGATTGTTGCTTGTGAGGAGGGCTAGAAAAACCAGAGAGGCACTGTAATTCGAACGAATAGTCATGGCGTGTGTGGGGGGGGGACTATCGACTTTTTGGCATCCCGTTGATCTGAACCGAGGAAAGTTTCAGATTCTGGATACCGGTAAGGACGCTTGGTTTCTCGACGTTTTCGAAAACGCAGTCCACTACTGTTACGTCTGTGATAGGATGGTTTTCCAGTCCGTGAAAATAGAAGGCCCGGGGAGCCTTGCCGCAGTAGACATTTTCCATGGAGACGTTGCGTACCGGCGGCGGGAACTCGCCTCGCTGGCGGCCGTAGAACATGTTTATGCGAAAGATCGCATCTGCCACTTCGCTTACCTTGACGTTGCGGAAGTGTACGTTTTCCACGAATCCTCCACGGAAGGAGTTCGACTTGATCCGCAGGGCTCTTTCCAGATGAGGGCTATCCATCACGCAATCTTCCGCGAATACGTTGCGAACGCCTCCTGACATCTCGCTGCCGATGACTACGCCCCCGTGGCCTTCCAGCATCTTGCAGTTTCGGATTATGATGTTCTCTGAGGGGACTCCCACGCGGCGACCGTCACCATCGCGACCAGCCTTGATGGCGATACAATCGTCGCCCGTATCGAAGTAGCAATCCTCGATCAGCACATTCCGGCTCGATTCCGGATTGCAGCCATCGTTGTTGGGGCCGAGCCCTTGTACGGTGATTCCGCGAACGGTGACATTTTCGCACAGCACCGGATTAACGAACCACATAGGCGAATCGCGAAAACTCACTCCTTCGATCAACACATTACGGCAGCGGTATGGCTGGACGAATACAGGCCGCAAGCCTGTGTGGTCTCCAAAAATCCTCTGCTCAACGGGAGTGCCGTCCTCTCCCATCTGTCGTGCTCTTTCTATATTGGGTCGGGCTCCGTCTGACCAGGTCCACCAGTCATCTCTGCTGGCTTGCCCGTGGAAAAGTCCTTGCCCGGTGATGGCTATGTTTTCCTGCTCGAAGGCGTAGATGAGAGGCGAGTAGTTCATTACCTCGGTTCCTTCGAATCGAGTGAAAACTAGTGGTTCGTAGTCCTCGGGTTTGACGCTAAAGTTGATGACAGCTCCCTTTTCCAGGTGGAGATTCACATTGCTCCGCAAATGGATTGGGCCTGCGATGAAATAGGTTCCAGAAGGGACGATCACTTTGCCGCCTCCCAATTCCACTATTTTTTCGATAGCCGCATCGATGGCTGGTTTCAGGTCGGTCGAGTTGTCCGCGACCGCTCCAAAATCGACCACGCTCACACTTCTATCTGGAAAAGTCGGAGGCACGATTTGGGCGAGAATCTCCGGAAGGTCGTTCCAACCGATGGTGCCGGAGTCCGGTGCGGCGTTAGAAGTTTGCAGCGTTATCGAGCAGGCTAGGGCGATAAGCGCAGCGCTGACGTGCTTAACAGGTAGGGGCATATTGATAAGGGGTAGAGTTTAGCCGAAGTTGAAGGAAGAGCCCTCGCGGGTCGATGCCTCTTTGAAAAATACATTGGAAGCCTTGGGCTTTTTTGTGAAGGACGACTGGTCTCCCACATAGCACGAAAAAGCCGCCCGACAAAACAGTCGGACGGCTTCCTTTTAGCTGGTCTCAGCTCTGTTTGTAGTTTGAACAGCCCTACATGCGAATGGCCTCAGCGGTCACCATTTTGCGCTCAGTGGTGAAAATAAGCCCGAGCTCGTCCTCGCCCCACGAAAAGTCAGGAACTTGAGCGGAGGAGTACTCTTTTAGAACAAGAGCGTGGGCCCCGAGATTGGCTGCTTGCTTTTGCAATTCTTGGAGGGCGTTACGGGCAGCGTGCTCCGGCTTTCTCAGGTAGCCTTTAGGAGCGGAGGCCTCAACAAGCCCGACGGTTTCGTAGGTCTCTGGATACTGAGTCAGTACTTTGACCTCACTTGCGTTTGTCGCCGCATAGTGATGAGTGCCGGTTGAAATAGCGCTGCCGGTCGCACAGGAAATGCAAAGCACCGAGGTAGCGATAGCCAACGGTAGGAATAGTAGAATGTTCTTCGTTTTCATGAGTATGGAAGGATTGAATAACCGGATCTTGATTGCTCCGTTATCCCTACAGTTTATCCCGTTTGCTCCTTTGACGCCATGTCATAGAAACCTCAAAATCGGACATTGATTCCGACTTCCCGCCTTGTTGCTTCAAGAAAACCACTTTCAGATACTTGATTTAGTTCATATGAAATATGATTACTGAAACGCCTTTTGAATTGGGATCGTCAGTTTCGGGGAACGGGTGGGTGACCTGATCTCTATTCAAATCTACAAGCGTCTCGATATCAGTTTGTAAGGCTGTTGAATATCTATTCCGTAGGATCTCCTGTTGACTTTTTCTCTCAAGATGTCGTGGTAGGGGAACCCTGAAATAAATAATTTCATAAAGATTTCATGAAATATAAAACCCTATTTAGCCTCCTGTTGGGAGGAGCGTTCGCAGGTTGCGCGTCCGTGGCCGACGAATCGGAATTACTGAAAGATCGCTACCCGTTGGCGAAATCAGCTTTTAGCCTGATCGAGGAGTCTCCCCTGATTGAGCAAGCCTTGCTTGATTCGGAGTACTTGCATCGGATCGGGGATCAGCCAGCGGTGGAGCGAGCTTTGCGATCCCGTCTGGCGAGCTCCGAATTCCGAGCCTTTGGCGATACCCGTTCGGTTCGTGTGGAGATCTTGCAAGGTACGGTTCTTGATAGCTCCAGCATCGTTTTGGAGTACCAGACAGATTGGAAGGAATTCACGTCCCAACCATCTGGCGGTCCGCAGCAAAAGGATCCTGTGATGCTAGGGAACGGTCGCGACTCGATGTGGCACCGTAGTTTCTATGGCGGTACCGACGACCCGCAGGCCTTGAAGGAATTCGAGGATCTTCTACAGGCCCGTCGCGAAGCCCCTTCGAACAAGCGGCATCTGAAGGATCCGGATTTTGTGAAACTGGCAGAGAAGCACCTGCCTTCCGTCCCATTGAAGCAGGTTCGTTCGGACGTAAAATCGCGTATCGAAAAACTGGTTGAGGCTTTCGCTCCTTATGGAGCTCATGTGTTAGATACGCCGGAGCTGGGTAACTTCGGTGCCAAGATCACGGATGGGCTTTACCTCTACATCCGCGATTTTCCGAAGGATGCGCCAACCCGCTATGATCACGATCCTTTCTTCTGGCTCATCGTATCCGGTGGACCGCGACAAGTTCCAGCTGACTTCATTCCCGCATTCCCCGGAGCAGAAGGCTTTGGAGCGCTGGCAACCGGAGGCCGCGGCGGTAAGGTCATTTATGTGACCAATACGAACTCCGACGGCCCGGGCAGCTTGAAAGAAGCCCTTGAAACGCAAGGGCCGCGCACGGTGCTCTTCAAGGTCAGCGGCCAAATCGATTTGCCCGACGACACATGGATCACGCAAGGGGATCTCACTTTGATCGGATACAACGCCCCCGGAGATGGAGTAGAGGTGAATGGCCGGCTTTGCATGGCCGCAAGTAACATTGTCATGCGCGGTATGCGCTTCCGCCTGCGTCCTCCCATGGTGAAGGATGGCATGAGCACGCGTGGTCGATTGGAGAACATCGTCTTCGACCACTGTAGCTTCGCCTACGCTAGCGATGAGCTGTTGCGTATGATCGGTGGGGATTCCTCCTTCTACGGATTTAGTATTCAGTATTGTCTACTCGGCCCTGGGCTCGCAGGACTCGGCGACCATCCTTATGGGCCAGAGGTAGGGGGCTACGGCACCTTTCACCACAATCTATTCTACAATACTCTAAGCCGGTCTCCGGAGATCGATTGCGTATTGATCGATTGGAGACATAATATCATGGCCAACATGAGAAGCGGCCACTCGCTAAGGCCACACAGCCGATTTAACATGGTTGGCAATTACATTATCGATATTCCCGGTAATCCTAACGAGTACAGTTTCAAATCCAACGACACTGCCTACTTGGCGGACAACTTGGTGGAGCGAGGCAAGAAGGTTCGTCCTTTTGCGTCTGACTATAATAGCAGTTTCATGAAGGAGCCGCATACCGTAATGCCGGTCACTGAAACGGATCCTAAGGAGTTGGTGGATCTGCTCGTTCCAATTGCCGGGGCCTATATTCCTGCACGGGATAGCACCGACGCTCATTTTATCGAGAAGTTTAAGGCGCGTGAAAACAAGCTGCCACACTTGAAGGGCGGTAAGTGGAAGCCTTATGGCAATGAAAATGACAACATGGAGCTTTATGAGATGTGGGAGGATGCGAACTTCCCGCCACCAGCGGAAGGAGCCGAGCTAGTGGATCAGGACTCCGACAACGACGGGATGCCTGACGCTTGGGAGGAAGCCAATTCTCTACGTTCCATGTATGGTAGGGATGGGGCTCAAGACGCTGACCACGATGGCTACACGAATTTGGAAGAGTACCTAAATGGTACCGATCCTAATGAGTTCGTGGACTATACGAATCCTGCTAACAACGTTCATACTTTGCACTAGAATTTGGGTTATCGACATCTATGGAAAAGGGATGCCTGTGCGGGCATCCCTTTTTTGTATTACTCTATTTCTTGTATCCAAAATTAGGGCTCAGTTTTGCATCAGACGGTAGAAGTGCGGTGAATCAGTTGCCTGTAGTGAGAGTGGCAGCACAGTTGGTCCCTCGTATCTCCAGCTGGTTTCGGTTTCCCAAGATTGTAGGTCTCGAGAGTGCAGCAGGGTTAAGGTGCTTCCCGGTTCAGCCTCTTCAACGGAGAGGGTGAATGGATTTGCGGAAATGGCGGTGAGTAGGGGACCGATGGCTAGGTTTTCCTCCACGAGCTCGGCGATCGACTTGGCCAGCTCGTAGTGAGACCCTTGGATGCCCTCTGAGTAGAGATCGATTTCGTAGTGAGGGGGAATGCCCTGTACTTCCCAGACTCGCCCTTCGAAGTCGCTGTAGACCTCGTTGGAAATCGTCAGCCCCCAGCCATTTGGCAAGGGCTTGGAGAGAATATTCGAAAGGGCACCGTAGGTCCGCATCCCGTAGTGGCGGGTTTGTGGTAATGCCCTCAGCGAAAGGGTCAGATCTTCTCCGGCGCTTATGGTGATGTCGCTGGTCAACAAGTAGAGCGGCCCGTGGTAGGAGATCCGGTCGCTTGGCTCGATTACATAGTCCAGGGCCGGCACTTCTGGAGCAGAGGGCAAGGTTTTGCGATGGGAAAGGACGGGCTCTGCCGCGAATCGGCGGGCGATCCTTTGCGAGATCCATTCGTAGCCTCCGAGGTTCAGGCTGAGGTCTATTATTAAGGCTTTGGAATCGGACAAGTCGGTTAAGGCTCGGTCCAAGGCCCGATCAAGCCCGGCGATCTCGTCTGGAATTTCGCCGCTTAGGCTAAATCCCGCCATAGAGCCGATGTGGAGGTATCCGATTTCTCCGAAGCTCGTCCAATAGAAGGGAGTGGTTTCTATGGTAGATCCCTTTTGCTCCATGGTGGCTTCAAGATTTGAATACCGACTAATTATCCAGTCTAGGAATAGCTCGTCGTCAGTCTTTGAGGAGTTCGGATATTGTTGCTGAATCAGTGGGGTGAGGTGCCTAGGAAACATAGCGAGACGATGCACGAGCTGATCATTCAAAATGGCGTACAGTCCAGTGTGCGGATCGCCAAGTTCCAGTAGGAGATTATTCATCGCTTGATAGAGCTGTTGATCGCTGGAGTTGGAACGGAGGGTGGCTCTCGTGGCGGCCGAACGCGATTCCCAGTCCATGCCGTGTTCTTCGAAAAAGGCGAAATGAGCTTGCATGTAGGCGTCGAAGAAATCGAAGGTTTGCAGGGCGTTGGTGGAAGAGGTGGGACCGCAATTATTTGCGGACGAAATTCGTGAGAATTGCCACCGATTTCCGAAGGCAGTGGGGGCAGCGAAAAAGGTATTCTGGTCCACTATGTCGAAATAGGCGTACTGGGCTCGCAGGCTTTGCTGGGTCGAATCAGGCATCTCGATGCAGCCCATATCGGTTTGATGAAACTCTCGTAGTTGGCCTGACGATACGCTGAGAATGGTGCCGTAGCCCTTGGCTTCCCAAGTGCCTTCGATTTGCGACAGCAGGGAGTTGGATACAGGAAGCATCTCTCCACGGAGAGAAATGAGCGCTAAGGATAGAGCGATGAATATAAGCGGCAGCGTTTTCATGGAGATTGGAAATCTCGCATAGTTTAGCCGATCTCATAATGGACTGCCATGTCATAGAAACCTCGAAAACTGCCATCTGGATAGGACAAAAAAGTGGATGCCGGTGTAGGCATCCACTGGGGAAATTCTATTTGTTTGGACTCGTATTATTCGGCGAGGAGTTCGCTAACTTGGATGCCTGCCATTATGAAGGGGGCGGTGCCATGCGGACCGTTGTCTACGATCTGCTCGGTCATGTAGTAGCGGAAACTGCCGTCTCTACCGTAACCGAGCCCAGCTACCTTGCACACGTCCTTCAGACTGATCGCACCGTCGGCGTGGAAGGTGATGAACTCATCGATTAAGCCTTGGTAGCCTTTCAGGGCGGCCTCTTTGTAGTCTTCGGACAGATACCCTTTGTTCATGGCCTTGGAGAGGAAGTAAACGAACATAGAGCTGGCTGATGACTCCGTGTAGTTTCCTGCCGCGTCCGGCTTGTCCATGACTTGGTACCAAACCCCTGTTTCTGGGTCTTGAGAGGCGACAAGCGAGTCGGCCACTTCTGCGATCATGTCGATCATTGACTTGCGAAGCTTCTTCTCTGATTCCGGCACGAAATCGAGTATGTCGACCATGGCCATGGTGTACCATCCGTAGCCTCTTGCCCAGAATTCGGGTGAGAGTCCAGTGCTCTTATTCGCCCATTCCTGTTCGCGAGACTCGTCCCAGCCATGGTAGTAGAGACCCGTCTTTGAATCTCGCATGTGCTTGCGGGCGATTTCGAATTCATGAACTGCTTCCTTGGTGGATTTCCCTTTTTCGAATAGTTCGCTGTAGTGGGCGAGGAAGGGCATGCCCATGTAGACTCCGTCGAGCCATACTTGGTTGGGATAGATTTGCTTGTGCCAAAAGGCTCCTTCTGAGGTGCGGGGGTGATCTACGAGCTGAGTTCGGAGTTGATCGACCGCCTTTTGCAGCTTGGGCTCCTCGGAGCGTTCCCAAAGTCGAAGCAAGTACTTGCCCGCGTTTATGTTGTCGATGTTGTACGACTCTTGATTGTAGCCGATCATGGTACCATCTTCGAGTATGTGTGATTCCACTACGTGTTGAGCGTAGGACGCAAGGTCCGCTCGATCGGCTGCGCTTGCGATGTCGTCTATTGCTTGCATGAGAAGGCCGGTTGTGTAGCCCAGTCTTCCGCTTGGCATTTGCGGGTTAGAAAGGTCGGCGGCCAGGGTGTTTCCAAGGCGGGCTTTCTCTGATTCCGCCATCAGCACGCTATAGGAAAGGGCAGTCTCGGCGGAAATCGGCGAGGCTTTGTTGGCTTGGTCCAGGGAGGTAACCACCTCTTGTCGAATTGGCAGGTCGAGCTGCTCGAGGCGGTTCTCGAGGTAGGCAACGAAGTCCTCCTTGGTTTTAATTCCGTCAGGTTCCGATTCCCAAACGGAGCCAAAGTAGTAAGACTGCTGGTCGCTATTCTTCAGGACGACGATGTGGTTGTGCTCGTCTTCGGTGATTTTTTCCATGCGGCCCTTGGTGAAGATTAGCACCATACCCAGCTGGTCTTTATTGAGGCTTTGCTCGCCCCAAGTGGCGATATACGAAAGGGCTCCGAATGAAGAAACGTTTAGGTCGCCTTGGATAAATTCAGTGCCCTCGTGTTTGACCAAGCCGATGGCTGTTTTTCCGATCGGTTCTGAGGCTTGCAAGTCTACCTTCACCAGCCGGCTGCCCGCTTGCATGGATAGGGTCGCGTCCAGATCGAACTTTCGATCATCCACTTCCCAGCCTTTGTATTTGATTTTGAAGGACGAAAAGATGGATCCGTTCTGCAGAATACTGGCGTCCCAGCCATCGACATCGGAAACGCGAATCGCCTTTTCTCCATCCCAAAAGCCGTAGCTGCCCATTCCTAAAGAAGGGCCAACCTTCAAGGTATCCATGCCCCATTCTTCGAGTTCGTGATAAGAGTCAAATCCATCGAGGCCGACTTTGTGCAAAGCGATCTCATGGCGAGCTTTGCTAAAGATATCGAAGCCATTTCGCCAGTCGAGATAGACGCGGTATCCGACGAGGTCTGATTCGATCCCTGGGCCTTCGTAACGAATGTAGAAAGAGTGGTCGGTGTGCGATGCTGGGGGTGTGAGGCTCTGGACGTTTGCCCATTCGCCACCTTCGTAGACGCGTCCGTTCCACTGGCCACCTACCTTGTGCGAGATTTCCGCCTGGGTCCGTTTGGGAAAGGCGGTGGCGCGAGCAGCGACTGGATCGACGAGAATTTCAAGCGGTTTGCTCTGGGCTGCCTCGAAGTCGAGCAAGGCGAGGAATCGGTCGGGCATGCCATCTCCGTCGTCGTCCACCGTCTGGCTCGGCACGTCGACGCCATTAGACTTGGCGATCAGGAAGTCGGCTCGTTGGTCGAATTCGCGTAGGCCGAGATCGTAGAGGTCGAATGATACGACTTGGTCGGGGCGTTCGAAATCGCTAGGGTTTGAAAGGGTGGCTGAGGCGATCGATTCTTTGCTTTCCAAGGCTCCATAAGCGAAGCAAGGAAGCAGAAGGCTTAAGCCCAGTAAGGTCTTACACGTGTGTGATTTCATGCTTTGGGTTCTGAGTGGGTAGAAGGGTTAGGGGTGATCCGATCTTGGCTAAGCAAGGGGCGATAGGTGTTGGAGATCGGGATTCCGACAGTTGAAAGAACAAGGTGCTTAGTTTCAATCGTCAAAATTCGAATTTTGCTCCCTGAGTCGCTTTACCGTTAACAAGCGGATCGACTCGGTCTGGTATCGAGCGTTAAGCGTTCGGGCGAAGTATTGGGGTTCGACGCAATTTGACTTAGCCTACAGTACTCTGAAATCATCCTCGCCAAATTCTAGCTATGGATACGCAGTTCCAGTTGAGTTTAGAGTCCGAGTCTTCGAAGCCCGTCTTGCCAATCTCCATCTTACCTGCGGATGGAGAGGCTCTTTATCATGGCTGTATCTTTTCTAACGATGTGTCGGAAAAATGGCTGAGCTACCTTTTGAATGAAATTCCATGGAAGCGGGATGTGGTGGTGATGTATGGCAAGACAATTGAGACGTCTCGAAAGGTCGCATGGTTTGGCGATCGCGCTTTCGACTATCGATATTCTGGCCGAGTTCGGACAGCCCTTGTCTGGACGGATCGCCTGCGTGAATTAAAGCGGATTGTTGAAGAAAACACGGGGGAGTCGTTTAATTCCTGTTTGCTGAATCTGTACGCAGATGGGGATCAAGGCATGTCTTGGCACAGCGATGACGAAAAGGAGCTGGAAGAGAGCTCGGCAATTGCATCGCTTAGCTTTGGCGCAGAGCGACGTTTTGATTTTCGACGTAAGAGCGATAAGCTGAAGGTATCCGTTCAGCTGGGACATGGCAGCCTCTTGGTTATGAAGGGAGAGACGCAAAAGTATTGGCAGCACCAGATACCCAAAACAAAAAAGGTTCATTCCGCTCGCGTGAATTTAACTTTCCGAAAAATGCGGGAAGTATAGCTCGCTTTTAAGTCGGACTTCTGGCCTTTGCGGAAGCAATGGTTGAGTTCGGCGCGAACTTGGCTAGCATTTATGATGTGATTGTCGCGCAACCAATCTGTTCGCTCACTGGTCCTCTTTATGGAAGAGTGGCGCCGAACAATTTTTTATTTCGTTGCGTGTCCACTTTGCGAAGCATCCGATCAAGGAGGCGGGAGTTGGCTGGCGCGCCAGTTTCCGTCGAGTTGGGGAAAGGTCCCAGCCTGCGAATAGCGTCAAAAGGAATATGCCAACAGAAGATACATTAGTAGAAAGAAGCATCGCTTTGACCGAGAAATGGCAGCGGGCAAGCAATAAGATAAAGTCGAAGCGACAGATCGAGTTCGACGAAAAGGTAGCCAAGATGGTTAGGAACCCGGTCAATAAGGTATTCCTGACTGAACTGATCGATCAGAGCTTTCGCCCCTCTGAAGCAAAACGGGCGGCCGATCAATTAGCGTATTTGCTGAATAAATACGAAAAAGTGGATCTGTTCGACTCATTCGAGTCGCTGTTGATCGAGCTTTTTCATAAGGCCGGAAGGCATGTTCCTAGAGTTTCGGTGCCTGCGGTAGTCAGCCGTATTCGGCAAGAAACGTCGGATGTGATCCTAGATGGCGAGACGGAGGCCTTGATCAAACACATCAAGCGACGCCAGAAGGAAAAGGTTGGCGTTAATGTAAACGTCATCGGCGAGGCTTTGCTCGGGGAAGAGGAGGCTAGCAAAAGGATGGAAACCTACGAGCAGACTCTCGCCATTCCTCAGGTCAATTACATCTCCATTAAGATTTCAACGATCTATTCCCAGCTCTCTTCTTTGGCGTTTGACGATACTGTGGATACTTTGGTCGAGCGACTGACCCGTCTGTTTCGCAGTGCCAAGACCAACTCCTACACCGATGAGTCCGGAGAGCGGCGGGCCAAGTTCATAAATCTGGATATGGAGGAATACCGGGATCTGGCTCTTACGGTGGTCGCCTTCAAGCGTACTTTGGATCGCGAGGAGTTCAAGGACTTTCAGGCGGGGATCGTATTGCAGGCTTACTTGCCTGATTCGCCTGCCTGGCAGAAGGACCTGACGGAGTGGGCTCAAGAGCGTGTTCAAAAGGGTGGCGCCCCCATCAAGCTACGACTCGTGAAGGGGGCGAACATGGATATGGAGCAGACGGAGGCTTCCAGCAAAGGCTGGCCCCAAGCCCCGTATCATGAAAAATTGGATACCGATGCCAATTACAAGCGTATGCTCCATTATGCGATGACGCCGGAGCGTTCATCTTGCGTTCGCCTAGGCATCGCGTCCCACAACCTTTTTGAGCTAGCCCATGCCTATCTGCTGGCGACGGATAAGGGTGTTTTGGAGCATGTTGTTTTCGAAATGCTTGAGGGAATGGCGGATGCGACCGCACGAATTATTCACGAAGCCGGTATGCCTATCCTGCTTTACGCACCCGTGGCGGAGAAAAAGCACTTCACGCATGCGATCGCCTACTATGTGAGGAGACTGGATGAGAATACTAGTCCCCAGAATTTTCTTACGCACAGCTTTAAACTAGAGCCGGGTGACAAGGATTGGAATTTTTTGGCGGAACAGTTTAGATCCGCTTACCGCCGAATGGGTAAGGTGCGTTCGGGGCCCTATCGTTTGCAGGACCGAAACGATGAAAGTCAGCGGAGTATCAAGTCTACTTTGGATATTGATCGCTTCGTGGCAGAGTCGGATACGGATTGGACCCTCGCTCCCAATCGCGAGTGGGCTCGCTCCATAGTCGAAAAGTGGCGTGGTTTGCCGGGTGGCGAGGTCAAAGAGATTCCCGTATCAGTGGGGGACCGATACGTCTTTGACGATTTGGATACAAAAGAGGTTATCGACCTATCCCAGTATGAGCAGAAAATACCGATTGCTCGGTATGCGCTGGCCAGCGAGGCATTGATCGATGAAGCACTAGAGGTGGCGGCGGAAGACCGAAGTGGTTGGGCAGCCATGACGCATGAGGAAAGGCATCGCATCCTAAGCTCCGCGGCACAGGAGATTCGCCTCGCTCGCGGAGACTTGATTGGTGTAGCCGCTGCAGAAGTGGGGAAATTGTTTACTGAAACGGATACGGAAGTTTCGGAGACGGTAGACTTCGCCGAGTTTTATCCGATGGCGATGGGACGGTTTGTGGAGCGTCCCAATTTGGAATTCACAGGCAAGGGAGTCGGTGTCGTGGTGCCTCCTTGGAACTTTCCGATTGCGATCCCCGCAGGTGGGGTGCTCGCTTCACTCGCTGCTGGCAATAACACGATTTTGAAGCCCTCGCCTCAGTCGACCTGCTGTGGGTGGGTTATCTGCGAGGCCCTCTGGAAAGCCGGAGTGCCGCGGGAGGCTCTGCAGTTTTTACCCTGCCGAAACGATCCAGAGGCCACTCGACTTGTGACCAGCGATAAGACAAGCTTTGTCATCTTCACCGGAAGCACGAAGACGGCGCTTTCCATCCTGAACGGTCGACCTCGTCTTCCGATTTACGCAGAGACCGGCGGCAAGAACGCCATGGTCGTATCAGGATTGTCTGACAGAGATAAAGCAATAGCGGATATCGCTCAGTCAGCCTTTGGCAATACCGGGCAAAAGTGTTCTGCGACTTCGCTCGTTATGTTGCATCGATCCCTCTACGAGGATCCCTCTTTTAAGGCAGCCATGATCGATGCGGCCAAAAGCTTGCCAGTGGGCTACGCGTGGGATTTTCGAAGCAAGCTCGGTCCTTTGGCAAACCCTGTTGGTGGTCCGCTTGAGCATGCCATCAATCACTTGGAAAACGGGGAAGAATGGGCCCTGCAGCCGCAGGTTTCGCCTACTAACCCCCATCTTCTAACTCCTGGGATTTTATGGAATGTGTCCCAAAAGTCTTACTGCTACCGCAACGAACTATTCGGTCCTGTGGTGGGGGTTATGCCATACGATGACTTGAATGAGGCCATACGCCTGGTCAACGAAACGGACTATGGTTTGACCGCGGGGCTCCACTCGCTCGACGAACGGGAAATCAAGAAATGGCAGGAGTCGATCCGAGCCGGAAACTTGTATATCAATCGAGGCACTACGGGGGCGATCGTACTGCGTCAGCCATTTGGTGGGATGGCGAAATCGGCCATCGGAGCCGGCATAAAGGTGGGAGGTTGGAATTATCCTCTCGAGTTTGCGAATGTGCGGGAGGTTGGGCTGCCTAAGCGAAGGACTGCTAACGATCCGCTGCTGTCTAAATTCGAGTTTCTGATGGAGTCTTATCCTGAAGAGATCGACGAACAGGTTCAAAAGCGTTTGCAAGCGGCCTTCGAGAGTTCGCTTTACGAATACGATCGGGTGTTCAGCAAGATCGAAGACTATTTCAAAGTGAGAGGGGAAGCGAACCAGAGTCGCTATCTGAAGATGCATGATATCCTTGTGCGTATTGAAGAGTCCGACTCCACCTTTAGTGTGTTTTCCAGACTCTTCAACGCGATATTATCCGAGACGGCCTTGTGTATTAGCTTGTCAGATACGATCTCAGAAGAGTTGAAGGATTGGTATGGGCAACATACTCCAGAGCTTAAGGCATCGCTCGTTGTGGAGGAGCAATCCGCACTTTGTGGAAGAGTCGCCTCTGTGGACAGAATGCGATTTGCATCACCCTCTTCGGTAAGTGACGAGCTCTACGAAGCTGCCGCTAAGAAGGGTGTTTACATCGCGGCGGATCCTCCCCTAGTGGATGGACGCTTGGAGCTGATTCTCTACTTCAGAGAGCAAAGCGTTAGCCACGCCTATCATCGATACGGAAACCTAGGGCAACATCAGCTGAATCCCCACGCGGAGGACGTTCTCTCTCCCGGTTCTTTGCCCGAAGAAGTGTATCGAAGGAGCGAGAGCGAAGAGGAAGATAGTTGAGTTTTTGTCGTTTGCTCGACCAGAGATGAGGACGATCGGAAGGGCCCGATCGTCTTTTTTTTCTGTCTTGGCCATTTCGATTTAGGCTTAAATATTAGAATCGCGGCGATTTTTGTCTCAGGGCGAGTAGATGCAAAAGCGTGCTTGTAGTAGATTGTCATCTACAACCTAGGTTATTCTCACCCCCCCAATAAAGACTTAGGTTTTGTCGATTCTATCCTCCGAATTTCGGATCCAGATAGAATTTTTGGATACAGAATATGATTTCAATCCTAGAACCCCCGCGATTGTTAAGCTGATACCCCCCGCCCGTCGCTTGAGCCTTTGGTTAACACCGATTACTTCGCGTCGTTCGCCCTTTGTGCAAGTGCGGGAGTAGCTACGGGGTGGTTCGAGAACAGCTTGGCTTAGGCTTTCTCATCAACGGTTTTATCTTATTATTGCGAGAGTAAACTTTGGGTTGGATCGCACGCAGATGGATTTGCTCGGTTTCAAAGTGTTTCGAACCAGCAGCCGAAAAAACAGAACAAACTAGATCGAAAAAATGACCCCAGATTATACTACCCCCCGGAAACACTCTGCCCCCAGTAAGTTGTTTCGAAAAAACATCCTTAGCCTAGCCTCAGTTATGCTCTTAGCCTCGCTTTCTGGGCAAGATGAGCAGTTCGAAGACACGGAGGTTTTCGAGCTGGAAGGAGTGACAGTCGGTATCACCGCATCCATGTTGAAGGCTCAGCAAATAAAGAAAGAGAGCGGACAAGTCATGGACTCCATCGTGGCCGATGACATCAATAAGCTTCCTGATCTCAGCGTTACGGAAGCCTTGCAACGTATCTCAGGGATCCAGGTATCCAGAGATTTGGGAGAAGGAGCGAACGTCTCGTTGAGAGGGTTGACCGATGTGACCTCGACTGTGAACGGTCAGGAGGTCTTCAGTCCGCAGATTGTTACCGGTGAAAGCCGAGTAATGAACCTGCAAACCATACCGTCAGACATGATCCGAGAAATCAACGTGCTGAAGAGCCCAACAGCTGATATGATCGAAGGAGGAATAGCGGGGACGATAGATATTAGGCTCCGTCGCCCGCTCGATTTTGATGGCGATACGCATGGCAGTTTCCAATTGAGAAATGGATACAGCGAATTGGCTGGAGAGTCCAAGATACAGTACTCAGGGATGTTGACAGATACTTGGGATATTGGAGAGGAGGGGCGCTTCGGGGCCTTGTTTAGCTACTCGCTACAGGATCGTATTTCTCGGCAGGATATGAACCAGACGAGTGCTCCTAAAGGCTATAATGTGGGGACTGCTGACGAGGTGGTCGCTTCAGGAGGATCCTATGAGCCCTTGTTTATCATCGATCGGTCTCGTGAAGGGATTTTGACTAATTTTGAATATGCCCCGAACGATCGTTTGTCGTTTTTCCTAGAATACAACGAATCGAGTCAGACTAGTAAGCAAGAGACGCATGGAGTGCAGTTCGAGACCCCTGCGGCTACCGCCACGGATATCGTGACTTCTGGCAATATGATCACCTACACACGGAATGGAGAAACGGTGACAGTGCCGCATGCAGACGCATTGACTGTGACGGACGGAGATGTGATCTCCTTTGCCGCCTACCGTTATTGGCTGGAGGACACCTCGCAACTGAGCGCGGGAGGTACTTGGTCTGGCGATAATCTTACCATTGAAGCGGAGATTGCCAAAACGGACACCTACAGTGATTTCTTCTATAATGGTATCCACCCCAAGACGGATGCGGCTCACGAGTTTCGTTTCGATTCGAGAACCAAGGTTCCGCAAACGTATCCGATCGAATCCGATTTACTGTCCACTCGTAGTAACTTCACTCAATACCTCTACTCTTGGACCGCTTGGCGCGAACATCATGGGGACGCTTTGACCGCATCGCTCGATTTTACGCAAAGCTTAGGGCATGAGTTCTTTGACAGCTTGAAGTACGGAGCTCGATTCAATGATCGGAAGTCAGGCCAGGATGAGTATGGAGGGTTATACAACTTCGGTTGGCCCTCTGCCGATGAGATCGTGCCTCCTGGTGAGAATCCAAACATGCTGGTCGAAAACGATTTTTCGGACTTTTTCGATGGAGCAGTTGGGAAAACTAATAATTACCTGTATCCGAATCTAGCTATCTTGAGAGCGCCTGATGTGGACACCTCTTGGTATCAGCTCGCAACTGAGCTTGGCTCATCAAGCCCGGATACTACCGAGACGCCGCAAGACCGAGTTTGGGAAATCGAAGAAGAGTCTACGGCTGGCTACTTCATGGCGAACTTCAGTGGAGGCGATTCCGGACCATTTCGTTTCGATGGGAATGCAGGGGTTAGAATCGTGGAGACGAAAGTAACGTCAAATGGATACAAACGTAGCAGTGGAGGGGATTGGCAGACTTTCACCGAAACGGGCAGCTACACGGACGTTTTGCCCAGCTTGAATGGCAGGTTTCATTTGCCGGGGCGGGATTTCTATCTGCGCGTTTCGCTCTCGAAGCAATTGTCTCGTCACAGCTTGAGTAGTCTGAACTCGCGCATGACATTGACCCCGGTCGAAGGACAAGATGGGTACGATTGGACCGGTTCAGCCGGTAATCCGAATCTGGAGCCACTTCGCACGGAGGCGATCGATATCTCGCTGGAGAAATACTTCAACGAAAGTACGAATGTGTATGTGTCATTCTATGACAAAAGTATCGATGGGTATAAGCAGAACAGCTCGACGATCGAAGTCATAGATGGAGAAAACGTGCTGGTTACACGCCCTTACAACGTGGATGACGCGAAGGTCAGCGGCTTTGAAATTGGCTATCAGCAGTTTTTCACTTTTTTGCCGGAGCCATTTAGAGGCTTTGGTATTAACGCCAACGGGACCTATGTGGACGCAACTGATCCGTCTGGAGAGCCCCTGCAAAATCTGTCGGAGACGAGCTACAATGTTATCCTAATGTATGAGAAGAATAAGTTCTCTACTCGTATTGCTTACAACTGGAGAGATTCTTTCACCCGTTCGACCACCAACGGCGGTGCTTTGGGCAGCAGTGTGCCGCTCGTGGACGACGCGTTTGGTTGGATGGATGCCACCGTTGGCTACGATCTTACCGATTCAGTACGAGTGCAATTGGATGTGGCGAACGTCTTGCAGGCGCATCGAGAGGATTTCTACGATGGGAACCCGCTTTTCGATCACGAGGATGTGCTCGAGGACCGTATGTGGTATTTGAGTCTTAACTACAAATTGTAGGAGATAGGGTAGAGCTCCCGGTCGATTTGTTGGCGATCGGGAGCTTTTTTGTGTTCGGTATCGTTTATCTGGCGGATTCGAACCGGCAATATGGTTGCTCGACTGGAAAATTCCCGCAAATGGCGCAGAGTTTCCTATTGGGAATCATGAATTTAGAGCTGAACGAGAATGTGCCTTGCCCCTATTGCGGGGAGACCGTGGGAATCGTAGTCGATTGTACGCTCGGCTCTCAGAATTTCGTAGAAGACTGCCAGGTCTGTTGTCGTCCCATCGAGTACACCATTTTGATCGATGAGGAGGGTGAACTGATTGATTTAAGGGCAAGCCGGGAGGACGAATAGTCTTTGAATCCTGGCCGGGTGGGGACCTCCGAAAATAAAATTATCGGTGCAACTGGAAGTATCACGCTACTGCTATTGAGAAACAGGTTATCCCTAAGTTGTAGAAAACCATATGGTTACAGAATTTCATTCGATATCATAGGAATAACCTATGATAGGTGAAGGATCTAAGTATTTCACAAAGGCTTAGAAATATCGTATATTCCTTCCATCAGCCAACTGGAAGGTAAGAGCTGATACGAAGCCAAGCTTCGTTACAGAATTTTTGGGGTATAATACATACAGATAGCACAAAGGGTGTAGGGGTACGCCCGCTATCAGAAGGGCCCGCACCGAGCTTAGCTTGGGCGGGCTTTTTCGTGCCCGGGTTTCGCGAAGTCGTCCATTTGCCCTCGGTTTGTTAGGGATTCTTTTTTCGGGATGATGAGAGGCTTATAAGGTTAAGTTTTATTACCTAGTTGTTGACCCTCTCTGCTGTTCTGTTCGTGTAGTTCTGAAAGGTTAAGCCCCAACTATCGGTTACCTCTAGACAGGCTATGAAAATCTTACCCCTATTACTGAGTCTTCTTTTTCTTCCCTCGGTTATGGCTGCCTTGGCTTCGACTGAAGAAGCGGCCCTGAGATATGGCGCTCTGCCTGATGTCTCTTTGATGACTCTCTCGCCAAGTGGCGATAAAATCGCTTTTCGAAAACTTTCGAGTGAGCTCGACCTGGTCATGGTCGTTTCGACTCGTGACGGCAAGCTTCTCAACACCTTGGAATTGGGAGATGTGAAACCATGGCGTTTGCGCTTCATCGGAGAGGATCAACTTTCCCTGGTCGCCTCCCAGTATCAGAAGATATTTGGTTCGAACCTTGGCTACGAGTTGAGTACCGCGTTTGTTTTCGACCTGTCTCGCAATAAACTCCAGCAACTCCTCACTCCTGGAGACGGCATTTTTGCGAATCAGAGTGGGTTGGGCGAGATACTTGGAACGTCGTTGGATTCTAAATACGTCTATATGTCTGCATATTTAGAAGAGGATGAATTTTCTATGGGAGCCTCTTACAATTCAGACCTAGTCGATCCAGATTATGCCTTGCTCAAGGTCGATGTCGAAAATCCGGTTCGCCCAAAGCCTGCTTTTCACGGATCCAGTATGACGAGGAAGTTCCTTTATTACGCACGTACTGGCGCAGCGGTGGAGGAGACCTTTGACCGTAAAGCAGAGGAACATTCGTTTTGGTTGCACGAGGAGGGAAGCCGCAAACGACTTGTTCGATTTAAGGTATCGAGTCCCTCGCATCAAATGTTGGGATTTTCTCCAGATGAACCCGCTTTGCTACTGGTCTCGGAGACTATCAAGGGATATCGCTACCAATGGTTAGATTTGAGCGATGGAAGTTTACGGGACGCCTCGAGGTTTGGTTCTGAAAAAGAGTTCGATGAAGTTATTCGCGGGGCCGACAATATCGTACAAGGCGTAGTGTACAGAGGGTTTAAGCCGAGCTATTCATTTTTGGATGAAGAAATAGATAGCAGAGTTGCTCGTATTGTAGATTCCTTTCCGAAGCAGTCCGTCTGGCTCAAGGGATGGAGCAGCGATTGGGAGTCTCTTTTGTTTTTTGTGGAAGGTAATGGGATGCCGGGCGATTATTTGTTGATTCGATCCGGTGAAGCTCCTCGACTTATAGCGGGAGCTCGGAGTGGCATCGACTCCCAGGATGTGAATCCGGTAGTTGAATACGTCTACGAGGCGAGAGATGGGGTAAGCATTCCTACTTTGCTTACTTTTCCTCGGTCTAAATCCGGTAATCCCAAAAATCTTCCAACCGTCATTTTACCACATGGCGGTCCTCAGGCGATGGATACGCTTGGTTTTGATTGGCTTGCCCAAGCGATCGCGAGTCGCGGTTACCTCGTGGTGCAGCCTCAGTTTAGGGGCTCTATCGGTTTTGGTAGTTTGCATCGCCTGATTGGGAAAGGGCAATGGGGTAGAAGCATGCAGGACGATTTGAGCGATGCGGTTGAGGTGTTGACCGAGAAGGGACTCGTAGACGAGGGGCGGGTTGCGATCGTTGGGGCTAGCTACGGAGGTTACGCGGCTTTGGCGGGGGCCGCCTTTACGCCAGACCTTTACCGCTGTGCGGTTTCCATCAACGGAGTCTCTGACTTGCCTCGGATTATTGACGACGCCCGATTTTTGAGCGCTGGCGCTCGCGATGGTTGGCGGATCGACAATTGGCAAAACTCTATGATTGGCGACAAGGGGGACAAAAAGGATTTAGAACGAGTCTCTCCTGTTCGTTTTGCGGACAAGGTCGAAATACCGGTACTTTTGATTCATGGCAAAGATGACACTGTAGTTCCCTTCGACCAAGCTAAGGCCATGAACAAGGCTCTTAAGCGGGAGGGAAAGACGGTGGAACTCGTTAAGCTGAGCAAGGAAGACCATCATTTGACGCGAACTGAGACTCGGGTTGAAACCCTCAAGGCGATGATTCGTTTTTTGGACGAAAATATGGCCTCCGGTGATAGTTGAGTGCGTGCTAATCATTCGGCTTGTCGAGGTCGTAAGCCTGATTTTCTGAATTTTCCGCCGAATTTTGAAAATCCATAGAGGCGATTTTAGACGGAACTGACTTGTAAGTTACAGATTTAGATGAGGTTAAAACTTTCCATCCAAAACTATAGGAATAACCTATGATAGGTGAAGGATCTAAGTATTTCACAAAGGCTTAGAAATATCGTATATTCCTCCCATCGGCCAACCGGAAGGTAAGAGCTGATACGAAGCCAAGCTTCGTTACAGAATTTTTGGGGTATAATACATACAGATAGCACAAAGGGTGTAGGGGTACGCCCGCTATCAGAAGGGCCCGCACCGAGCATAGCTTGGGCGGGCTTTTTCGTGCCCTGATTTCCGCGAGTGGAGCTCCGGTGGTTCGACCGTTTTGGAGTGTTCTCTATCGTTGGCGGGTGCGGTATTCCCTCGGTGAACAGCCGCACGATCGGCGGAAGGCCTCGTTGAAGCGAGAGAGGGAGTTAAAGCCGGAGGCCATTGCGATATCTAAGATCTTATCGTTGGTCGTGACCAGCAAGCGTTGGGCGTGGGAAACGCGGTGGTGGGTGATGTAATCTATGAGCGTTGTGCCAAAAGTCTTTTTAAAGAGATTCATGGCGTAGTTCGGATGTAAATCGACGGATTCGCCGATGGATTCCGCGGTCAGTGGCTCCAGATAGCGCTGGGCTACGAGGCAGGCCATTTGTTCCACCTTGTTTAGGCTGCCGTCGTGCAGGTGTCCGCTTCGATTGCGTGAAGACATGTGCTCCGCGTTTTCGGCGGCAGTTCTTTTGGCCATGCGACGCAGACGAGCCTGTAGCTCCAGGAGAACGATATCTTGATTGTCCTCATTCCTCTCGGAAAGGTCGGTGGTCCATTGTTCGAACAAGGCTTTTTCCTGCAAGGCGTCAGCCTCGAGGGTTTCCTTGATCATGAGTCCTTGCAGGAGCGGTTGTACGAAAGAGTCGGGCAGCTTAAACTGCAAAAACCAGGCAAAGGGGATTGTGACCACGAGGTAGCGGGTGTCTTCCTCGGTCTCTATGACTTGATGGGGGATGGAAGCCCAAAAGGCGGCTAACTGGCCGGAACGGATGCGAACTTTAGACCCGCCAAGTAAGTAAGTGACCGATCCATGAATAAGAAGGTTGAGTTCGACCTCATTGTGGTGGTCGGGCCGCTTCATGGGCGTAGGTCGCCAATCTACGCAGGTCAAGCCGTACGGTTTGAAGTCGGGTCTGTCAGGGTCGAAGGAGTCCAAAGTGGGAGTTGCTCGGGGAGGCGTCTGGTATCTGCTAAATCGATACTGAAGTCAGTGAGTTCGATTTGGCTGGCAAGGCAAGCATAGGAGGCTTCCCTGATTATGAAAAAAGCCCACTCCCTTGGTTTCAACCCCTAGGAAGCGGACTTTGATCAAATCGAACTGTCAGCGAATTAGGCTCAGAAACGAATTTCAGTGGAAACAGCGATTTCCCTTGGGGGCGAGAAGCCGCCATTCATCATCCAACGATCGTCTGTCAGATTGCTTCCGCTCAGTTCGATGCTCATATCTCTCTCGTTCACGGTGAATGAATAGCGTACGAAGGCGTTGACTTGGAAGTTGCCATCCTCGTTCGCGAGGGGCTGAGTGACGGGATTGTCGACGTAGACTGGGCCCCAATTTTTAACGAATCCTCCACCAAAGCTCAGGCCCTCGAATCTGCCATCATTGACTTTATAGCGGCCAAAAAAGGTGAGTGATTCAGGGGGGACTTGCACGAGGGGAGCGTTGTCAGCCTCTGGGTTCGGGTCACCTGGGAGGATTCGGGCATCCGTTTTCGCGAAAGATGTGATCATTTGAAAGGAGGGGTTCGGCTGGTATTGCACGCTTGCTTCGTAGCCCTTGCTTTCGGAGCCGGGGGTGAAGGTGACGGTGTCGTCTACCAACCCTGCTGCGTAGTCCACGATCAGCCTTGGGTCGTTAATCGCCAAGTTGGTTTTTTCTATATTAAAGTAGGTGAAGCTTCCTGTTAGCTTTGATTCCAACATGTCGAATTTGAAACCTGCGTCCCAAGCCTTCGACTCTGATAGGGGGCGCGGTTCTTTGTATCGCACGGTTCGGCCGTTGCTTTCAGCTGTCTCGGACCAAATGACATAGGGAGAGAAGTTGGGTGTGAGTTCGTATATCACCCCGATCTGAGGCAATGTTCGTTCTATTTGCAGTTCGCGGTACTGCTGACGTCTTATTCCTCCCAATATGTTCAGTTTGTCGTCGATCGCAGAAATGTTCTGAGTCAGAAACAGGTCGGAACGCCCCCAATCGTAAGTGCTGCCGGTCGTGAACCAAAGCTCCCAATCCTCTGGGTTGGTGTCTGGCCGATAGTATCGTTCGGATAGGGGATCGCTGACCCGTACGGTGTACGGTGATTCCAGGGTGTAATCGATTTGACCGATTAGCGATACATCTGGAGCGTAGTATCCGTTGTTTGGGTATGTGGACGGGCTACGGTTCGCTGAGATACCTACCAAGGTGTTGCTCTTAAAGTGTTCGGTCTGAAACTGAGCTAGGAGATTCGCTTCCAAGTACTGGTTGTGAGACTCTACATTCTCGTAGATAGGCATCACGCTAAGCAGGATGTTGTCCGCATCAGGTACTTGTACGTCTTCGTATCCAATGTTACGTACAGCTTTGAAGTTTGTAAAAGAGGTTACTTGTTCGACGTGTCCGTAGTCGTCCGACCCTATGGCCAAAAATCGGAAATGATCGTTAATCTTGTGTTCGATCCTAAGTTCGGAGCGGCGACGGGTCCATTCGGCGTCGGCCCAGGGGGTTATGCCCGGGTTCCAATCGTATCCCACAGTGCCGCCCAATTCGTCGTTGTAAGGGGCGAGGACAAGGGATTCGAAGTTTTCATCCTTATTTAGGTAGTAGAAGCGAATACGTTCGAACGCGCCTTTGCGCTTTCGGTAGGAAAACTCATAGTCGACAGTGGTATTGGGAGTCGCTTGCCAGCGTAAAGTGGGGGTCAAGACCAGATCATTTATGGATTGGTATTGGATCCAAGTGCTTCCATCCGCCTGCGATCCAGTGAGCCGAAACATGAGCTTGTTTGAATCAAGTAGTGGCCGGTTGATGTCGAATTCTCCTCGGAACCCGTAGTTCGAGCTGTAACGCGCTTTCAGCTTTGTATTTGCAACCGAATGAGGACGCTTGGTTACATAGTTTACTACGCCACCTGGAGCCACGAATCCGTATAGGATGGCGCTTGGACCCTTCGCTACCTCGACTCTTTCGATATTGGAAGTGTCGGTCCAAGAGGTGAATCTTACTCCGTTTCGGAGAACAGTACCTTCGTAGCCTCGAAAGACAAAGGTTTCCTGGTCCTGCCAAGTTCTGCCGGTATTCGCTACTCCGGCTTGGGTGAACGCGACTGCGTCGGTTACTCTATCCACATTGATGTCGTCAAGTAGTTCTTGGTTCACTACTCCAACTGTCAGGGGCGATTTCATCAATGGAGTGGCTATTTTTGTTCCGGTGACGATGTCCTTGGTACGGTATCCTTCACTAGCATCAGGTGAGACGCTGAAGGGGCTCAGCTCGAATATTTGTTCGCTTTGCTGGCCATAGCCAAGACTGGCCAAAGCGAAGATTAGAGGCACAAGTAGGTTTCGATTCATTTCTGTTTTGGGGCTGCGTTATTTTTTGGATATTTGTATCCGCTGCACCGGACGCAGGTTCTCGTTTCCGTAAGGTCTGAGGTGGGGGCCTGCTACTGGCGGGTGGATTCCGATCTGCTTTAACCATGCGTGAACCAAATTGGATATTCCGCATAGTCTTTGAAAAGTCCCTTGATGTCTAAACGAAGGGGGGTGTAAATTGGGGTAATCTTGATTTGGAAATGTATCCAAATATCTATTATGAGAAGCTCTATACTATGATAGGGTCGGTCTTTCTTCTACGCGTGTATCGAAAAATATTAACGGTTTTGTAAGGAAATCGTATACCTAGTAGGATCGCTCTTTTCTGTAGTTTCGGGGTGAGGTGCCAGAAAGGGAACGGAATGCCTCATTGAAGCGACTAATTGATAAGAACCCGGATGCGTGGGCGATATCCGGAACTTTTAGATCGGTTGTTAAAAGCAAGCGTTGGGCGTGTGTTATCCGATTGAATGTAATGTAATCTACAATACTCATTCCGAAGAACCGCTTGAAAAGGCTCATGGCGTAGTTTGGGTGAAGGTTTGTCGCTTTGCCGATTTGGTTTGCAGTTATCGGATTTAGATAATTCTGCGCGATGTAGCAGGCCATCTGCTCGACGTGGTCGAGGTGTCTTAAGCGGGCCTTATGGAAATGAGCGTTTTTCGGACGCGGCTCGTGGGGTAAGGTATCCGCGATGCGTTTCGCCATTCGCATAAGTCGTGCCTGTACTTCTATCAGTACTATTTCGCGCCCCTCTTCGGTTCCTTCCTCCAAGTCTTCTTGCCAAGTTGAGAAACGGCTGCATTCTTCGGTTATGCGTTGTGCGATGGGCTCTTTGAGGAAAAAACCTCTTTGGATCGCTTCCGTAAATGCGGTGGGGAGCTTAAATTGCAGAAACCACGAGTAGGGAATAGTGGCCACGAAGTAATTTGTATCATCTTCGCACTCGATCGTTTGATGAGGAATGGAGGCCCAGAAAACAGCGAGCTCTCCGCTTCGCGTGGTGATTTGGGTCGTGCCGAAATCATAGGTTAGGCTTCCTTTCGCCACCATGTTCAGTTCGATTTCGTTATGGTGGTTGGGACGCTCCATCGGAGCAGGAGTCCACTCCACGCAGGTCAGGCCGTATGGAGTGAAGTCAGGTCGATTTGGATCAAATGAATTGACCATCCGAGGTGACCGGCAAGCTGTCTTGGTTTCTGTCAAGGCTGAGCGGGGTTCGTGTCTAGCTGTGGTGTGCCCGCAGGTAGGTTTAAGTGTCCACTGAATTGGGGGGGGCGGACACAGATCCGTTAAAGCTGGGGCATTCTGTTTTTTTGGGGGGGGCTTTTTGAAGCAGAAGGATAGTACCGCGATTACCTTTGGATCGCTACCCATTTCGGGAGGAAAAACAACGGAATCCTAAGGGTGTTTTGTTGGGGGATCTAACAATGGTTCAATCCCACGGTATCGGAGTATTAGGCTTAAAATAGAGGACCTTAGGATACAGGTGTTATGCCTCCGCCGAGAGGAGGAAACGAAAATAAAGTTAGGATATATTGCGGTAAACCTGAGCCGGATAACTTGATCCGGACCTTCTTAGATTAACCCCTTGCTCTTTGGCTTACCCCCAAGTCTCGAGCCTTTCCTATACGATATTCTACACTGTGAAATCTCCCTCTCAAACGTTTGGCGTTATTTTTGGCAATCGCGACTTCTTCCCAGACAAACTGGTGACTGAGGCTCGCTCTGATATTATTAAGCTCTTCGAGGAGCTCGGTTTCGAAGCGGTCATGCTCTCTGAGGAAGAGACAAAACTTGGTGGCGTGGAAACGCATGCCGACGCTCGTAAGTGTGCTGAGCTGTTCAAGTCTCGTCGCGAAGATATTGATGGTATCTTCGTTTGCCTACCGAATTTCGGTGACGAAAAAGGAGTGGCTGATACCTGCAAGCTTGCTGGCCTAAACGTGCCGATCTTGGTGCAAGGCTATCCTGACGATTTGGATCGTCTCGACGTTATTCGTCGCCGTGACGCGTTTTGCGGTAAAATCTCGGTTTGCAACAATCTCAGGCAAGCTGGTATCCCGTATTCACTTACACGCAAGCACGTCGTTCATCCGAGCGACGAATCGTTTAAGCAGGATTTGATGAAGTTTGCTTCTGTCTGCCGCGTCGTCGGTGGAATTCGTGGGTGCCGCATTGGAGCAGTGGGAGCTCGTCCTGGAGCCTTCAATACGGTCCGCTACAGCGAGAAAATTTTGGAACGCAATGGAATCAGCGTCACTACGGTGGATCTTTCCGAAATCCTTGGTGATGCGAAGAAGTTCGCTGCCGATGACGATAAGGTTTTGGCGAAAACCGCCGAGATTAAGGCTTATGCGAACGCCTCCATGGTCCCTGCTGAAAAGATGACGCAGATGGCTCGTCTTGGTGTCGTCTTGGACGAGTTCGTAGAGCAAAACGCTTTGGACGCGACCGCTGTGCAGTGCTGGACCTCCGTGCAGGCCAACCACGGCTGCAACGTCTGTACTAGCATGAGCATGATGAGTGAAGACTTGTCCCCAAGCGCTTGCGAAGTGGATGTAACTGGAGTCCTTACCATGTACGCGATGCAGTTGGCCTCCGGAACGCCTAGCGCCTTGGTTGATTGGAATAACAACTATGGCTCCGAGGACGACAAGTGCGTACTTTTCCACTGTGGTAATTGGGCGAAGTCCTTTTTGAAGGAACCTAAGATAGCGACCGCTCCCATCCTAGGCACAACCATTGGCGAAGAAAACACTTACGGCGCGCTCGACGGACGTTCTCCAGCTAGCTCGCTAACGTACGGGCGTATCACAACGGATGATACGAACGGAACTATCCGTGCCTACATCGGCGAAGGCAAGTTGACCGACGATACTCTGAAAACCTTTGGCAACCGCGCGGTAGCCGAAGTACCAAAACTGCAGAAGCTAATGCGTCACGTTTGTCGTGAAGGCTTCGAACACCACGTCGTGATGAACGCGTCGCATACTGCGGACATTTTGAAGGAGTCCTTTGAGGTCTATCTTGGTTGGGAAACTTACTTCCACGAAGAGCCCAGCGAGTAGGGCCAGTTCAGAATCAAATTTGTTAGAAAGACAAAGTATGAGTAAGACCTTCGAACGGGAAATTGGTAGAGCCCGTTCGGAAGTCCGCTCAGACAACAAAGATGCTCCCTAGATTCTCAAATAGTGCAGGGAGAAATCGCTTAATCCAATATTTCCATGAGCTACAGTGATGAACAATTAGAGCTGAAATCGATCCAGCTCCGCAAAAGCGCTCTGCGCTGGATCAAGCATGCAGGGGCCGGACATACCGGAGGTAGCCTGTCTTGTTTGGATATTCTAAATGTACTTTATAACCGGATACTCAACGTTAGGCCGGAAACCTTTTCCTCGCAGGATAGGGACCGCTACGTGCAGAGCAAAGGTCATGCGGTGGAAGCTTTGTTTGCCGTCCTAGCAGATGCGGGATTTTTTGAGGAAAAGGAATTGGAAACGCTTTGCTGTTACAAGTCGCACTACGTCGGACATCCGACCCGCAAGGTTCATGGAGTGGAGCAAAACACGGGTGGACTTGGGCATGGCTTGCCGATATGCGTGGGAGTCGCATTGGCAGGAAAGATGGATCAGAAAAACTATCGAGTCTTCACTTTGCTGGGCGATGGGGAGTTGGCCGAAGGGTCCAACTGGGAGGCGGCTATGGCGGCGTCCCACTATGGCTTGGACAATTTGACCGCCATCATCGACTGTAATACGCTACAGATTGCAGGCCGCACCAAAGACGTAATGAACAGTGAGCCGCTTGTCGAAAAGTGGGAAGCGTTCGGTTGGGCGGTAAGGAGAATCGATGGTCATTCCATTTCGGAGCTGACCGAAGCCCTCAAAGCTCCTTTGGAGCCAGGTAAGCCAAGTATGGTTATTGCCAATACGATAAAAGGTAAAGGTGTGGACTTTATGGAAGATGTCGGAAAATGGCACCATGGTGTGCCGAACGACGAGGAGTATGAGCGTGCCATGGCAGGCTTCGACGCGATGTTGGCAGAGAAGGAAGGAGCGTTGTCATGAGCGGAGCGGCACCCTCTATGTACAGTAGCGAAGCGGAGGCAGTGGCTAAGGGTCTCGGACTTAAACTCGGGAAAGCGAACCTGCAGGTGTTCGCGGCGACTGTTGAAAGTCTGGCATCAGACGACAAGCAGGTTGTTGCGGTAGTTAGCGACTCGCGTGGCTCTGGCAAGCTTGGTCCTTTTGGTGAAGCCTACCCAAAGCAACTAGTCGAAGTGGGAATAGCGGAGCAAAACCTAGTTGGCATCGCAGCCGGATTGGCTTCCGCGGGCAAGAAAGTGTTCGCAGTGTCGCCTTCCTGTTTCCTTACCGCGCGTTCTCTAGAGCAGATCAAGAACGACGTCGCTTACTCCGACAATCCTGTCACGTTGGTGGGGATTAGTTCGGGGGTAAGTTACGGAGCCCTCGGCACGACCCATCATTCCTTGCACGATTTTGCAGTCTTGCGCGCGATCAATAACTTGCATGTCGTGTGTCCAGCAGACAACTACGAAGCAGAAGCCGCAGTTCGCGCAGCTGCAGCCCTCGACAAGCCCGTTTTTCTACGTTTCGGAAAAGCTCCTTTGTTCGATCTCGGTAAAGAGAAGGAGCAGCCCTTCGAATTTGGGAAAGCTCGAGTTCTGCGGGAAGGGGACCAGCTCGCATTTGTGGCCACGGGCGAAGCCGTGATTCACGCCTACCTAGCGGCCGAAGCTCTCAAGAAGGAGAGTGGTTTGGAGGCACGCGTCATTAGCATGCACAGCCTCAAACCTTTCGACTCCGACGCGGTGGTTGCGGCGGCTCGGGAATGTGGAGCTGTGATCACGGTGGAAGAACACATGGTCAACGGCGGGCTTGGCGAAGCTTGCTCCTCTGCGATACTCGAAGCGGGAGCATCCAGCTGCCTTTTCAAGCGCGTCGCCATACCTGACGAGTACACCGTGACGGGTAGCCAAGCCGACATATTCCATCACTACGGGATATCGATGGAAGGGCTCGTCGCCGCAGCTAACGAAATGCTGGTCAAGATATAGCCTCCCCTAGGGCGAAGCCGCCTCCTTACCCTTTACTGATTCCATGCCCCTAATCCTCTCAATCGATCAAAGCACCTCCGCCACGAAGGCGCTGCTCTTTTCTGAAACCGGAGAAATCCTCGAACGCGCTTCCCTCGAGCATGCTCAGCTATACCCGAAACCAGGTTGGGTAGAGCACGACGCGGAAGAGATCTGGCAAAATACATTGGCGGTTGTTTCGAAAGTGCTAGGGAGCGACGCTGCGAAAGCAGGCGAGGTCGCTTGCGTGAGCATCGCCAACCAACGTGAAACCGTGGTGATCTTCGAAAAGGGAACCGGCCGACCGCTTTGCAAAGCGATGGTTTGGCAATGCCGTCGAGGGGTCGGTTATTGCGATCTCGCTGTAGCGGATGGTTTCAACGAGATGGTGGAAGAGCGGACAGGCTTGAAGATCGACGCCTATTTTTCGGCGTCTAAGCTCAAGTGGGCCATGCGCAACAATCCGGAGGTTGCACAAATGATCGCGTCGGGTGAAGCCCTCGTGGGCACCATTGACGCTTATCTTGTCTACCGCCTAACGGAAGGCCGTACATTTGCGACGGATACGACTAACGCGAGTCGAACTCTGCTATTCGATATCGCAAAACTAGATTGGGATGACGAGCTTTGCAGACTTTGGGAAACGCCGCGCGAGGCATTGCCCGAAGTACGTGATAGCTCGGCCCGATTTGGCGAGACCACCTTCGATGGTTTGCTGCAAGAGCCACTTCCGATTTGTGGAGTTATGGGAGATTCTCAGGCGGCCCTCTTTGCTCAAGGTTGTTACGAGCCCGGAACGGCTAAGGTCACTCTTGGTACCGGATCTTCGATCATGCTCAACATCGGTTCCGAGCTTAAGCGATCGGACAAAGGTGTGGTCACCTCCTTGGCTTGGACGATGGGCGGTGTGCCTACCTATGCCTACGAAGGTATCATCATAAGCGCCGCTTCCACTTTGTCTTGGCTCAAGGATCAGTTAGGGATTTTTCAGAGCTATTCCGAAATGGAGCCCATGGCTGAGGAACTCGAGGATAACGGAGGCGTTTACCTTGTACCCGCATTTACAGGACTTGGCTTGCCCTATTGGAGAGCAGACGCTCGAGCAAGTATCGTGGGTCTCACTTCGCAAAGCGACCGACGGCATGTGGTGCGGGCAGGGCAGGAATCCATCGCTTATCAGATTTGCGAAGCGCTCTCTGTCATGCAGAGCGAGGCGGGTTTGAGGCTCAAAAGTCTGAACGCCGATGGAGGTCCCACTTCCAATCGTTTCCTCATGCAGTTTGCCGCCGATCTTTGTGGCGTGGAAATTGGTATCGCTACGACGCCGGAGTGTTCTCCCATGGGAGCGATGCTATCCGGATTGATCGGGATGGGGCTGCTCGAGAAACCTTCCGACTTTTTCCTGAATCGTGCCGCAGGGGTGAGGTTTCGGCCTTCCATGGTGGACTCGGAGGTTGAGAAGCTGCTTGGGCAGTGGAGAGACGCGGTTGCCAGCGTGTTAACCCCTCGCAGCCCGCTCGCTGAAAATTTTCAAAATTCTGAAATTGAAGTTGTGAAATAGAGTGAAATAAACACTGTTTCATAAAATTCTTGTCATGGGGATAATTCGCTTTAGCTGTAGTTGATCCCTATTTTTTGTACCCGACCCAATTGAAATAGCCGGATTGTTTCATTGCCCCAGAGGTAGTGTAAACAGTTTCGGCATCCAAAGTATAACCCCTGACCTGACACCGTGCCCCCACAAAACGCGATGTCTGTGTCACCCTGACAAAACAGACTGTAGATCCTATGCTTAAACGAATTTCATTCCTGTCTTCGTCCCTTGCCCTTGCTGTCGCTTCCCACGCCGGAGAACGTTCTCTGGTCGATACTTCAGCTTCACCTTATGCGGAAATGTACATGGTCGACATCGACGATGTGCATTGGGGCCAAGGCTTCTGGGGAGAGCGTTTCCAAGTGCTTCAAGACTCCATGATCCCTTACATGTGGGAGCTGTTTCAGGACGACTACGAAAGCCATGCTTGGTCGAACTACTTGTTAGCTGCTGGCATGGGAAACGGTCGCGACGGGCATTTCCATGGCCCTCCTTTCAACGATGGCGATTTTCTAAAATGGTTCGAAGCGGTGGTGAATGTCTACGCCGTGACCCAGGACCCTAAGCTTGATGAGCTGATGGACATGATCATCGAGGTGGTGGGCAAGGCTCAGCGAGAAGATGGTTATTTGCATACCAAGACGATTATCCCGCAACGGCAGGGTGTAGAGCAGGCCAAGGAATTCGCTGATCGCGAGCACTTCGAAACCTACAATATGGGGCACCTCATCACGGCTGCGTGCTTGCATCATCGAGTCACGGGGAAAGACAGCATGCTAAAGTTGGCGATCAAAGCGGCGGACTACATCGACGGGCTCTGCCGCGAAGTTCCGGAAGACTTGGCCCGCAATGCTATTTGCCCCTCCCATTACATGGGTGTCATGGAGTTGTATCGAGTAACCGGTGACGAGAAATACAAGGAACTCGGAACTCAAATGATCGAAATCCGAAGCTTGGTCCCGGAAGACATTGGCAGCGACCATAATCAGGATCGAGTTCCGTTTCGCGAAATGACTGAAGCGGTCGGACACGCTGTGCGAGCCAACTACCTCTATGCGGGCGTAGCGGATGTGGTGGCGGAAAATGGAGATAGCACCTTGCTGGATCCTCTGGAGAAAATCGCTGATGATGTGGCCACGCAAAAGCTCTACATCACGGGTATGACAGGAGCTCTGTACGACGGAGCTTCCCCTGATGGATCCAAGGATCATCATTCTATCAAGTTGGTACACCAAGCCTACGGCCGCGACTATCAACTGCCGAATAGCACCGCCTACAATGAGACCTGCGCCACCATCGGGTACAACCTTTGGAACTGGCGGATGCTAACCTTGACGGGAGAATCTGAATACGCGGACCTTTTCGAGCAAACGCTCTATAATGGGGTTATGGCAGGTATCAGTCTGGAGGGGACTCATTACTTTTACGCGAACCCGCTTCGCAAACTAGAACGGGATAAATGGCCACTCCGTTGGCCCCTCAATCGGGCGCCAAATATCAAGTCTAGCTTCTGCTGCCCGCCCAACGTGCTCCGGACAATCGCGGAAGTTCACAACCACGTTTACTCCCTCGCCGAGGGTTCGCTCTTTGTTAACCTCTATGGGGCGAGCGAATTGGATACAGAGTGGAAAGACGGACAGCGTATCAAGCTGAGCCAGAAGACAAATTATCCATGGGACGGTTCTGTCGCCCTCGAAATCGAAGAAGCTCCCAAGTCCAAGACCAGCCTGAAGCTTCGTATCCCTTCTTGGGCGGAAAGCTCTTCGACGTCTGTGTCGGTTAATGGCGAGGTCGTCGCCGAGAACGTTAAAGGCGGACAATACTTCGAACTTGCTCGGAAGTGGAAATCTGGAGACGTGGTTAATCTGGAAATCGGCTTTGAAGTCAGCCTCTACGAATCGAATCCATTGGTTGAAGAGACGCTGGGTCAAGTCGCGGTAAAATACGGCCCCTTGGTCTATTGCGTGGAATCAAATGACCTCCCCGAAGGAGTCGATATCATGGACGTCGCTCTGGACCTAAAGACCGCAGCCCAAGGGGTAGCCTTTTCCGAAAAGGAGATAGAGAACACGACTGTGAAGGCCCTTACGCTCCCCGCGTGGAATATGAAAAGTCCCGAATGGGACGAATCCAGCTTGTATCGCAAGGCCGTAGCCTCCGAGCCGGAAGCCATCGAACTCGAATTGGTTCCCTACTATGCGTGGGGGAACCGAGGCGATACCGATATGACTGTTTGGCTAAGAGCGAAGTAGTTTTCCGTATTTTTTATTCGATTACAAAAGCCCCATCACCTCTCTAAATGAGCAATCCTGAATCCCCGAAACAAACCTTAGTCGATCGACTCGACGCGGTTAACGAATTCGAGAGAGAACCTGTCTCTCAAGATAAATTGCACGGCGCCAAGTCGTTCATCGCCATGTTTTCCAGCGAACACGTGGCGGGTACTGAGTTCGTGTTAGGAACCTTGCTTGTGGTTCACGGGGTTTCCGCCTTTGACGCTCTGGTGGGCCTGTTGGTGGGGAATATCCTAGCGGTGCTCAGTTGGGCTTTGATGTGCGCCCCGATCGCAGTAAAGGAGCGACTCACCGTCTATTGGCAAATCCGGAAAATCGCTGGTCCTTACGCGACGGTCCTGTACTCCGCCTTGTTTGCTCTGATCATGTGCGTGCTAGCGGGGTCGATGGTCAGTGTATCCACTACAGCCATCGCTCATCCATTTGGAATCGACAGCCCGAATTACGCGGCAGGGGAGATTTTTCCGAGTCTTCCTTGGATCGGGATCGCTGTCTTCGTGGGAGCGGTCATTTCGGCGCTCGCCATCTTGGGATTCGAGAAGATGACGCATTTTGCCAAGATTTGCGCCCCTTGGATGCCGTTTGTTTTTATCGCTGGAGCCTTGGCTAGTTTGCCAATTTTGGGAGTTCACAGTCCTGGTGATTTCATGCAGGCGGCTCGGGAGAAAATTTGGACCGGTGTTCCCACACCGGGAGTATCCAAGTACGGCTTCTGGAGCTGCGTCGGTCTTGCATGGCTTTGCAATATCTCGCAGCACATGGGCATGGGGGATGTAACGATTTTTCGATACGCGAAAAAGTGGCAGTATGGTTTCGCCTCCGCATTCGGCATGTTCATCGGGCACTACATCGCTTGGATCTGTTCGGGAATCATGTGCGCCGCATTCTTCGCAGCCAATGGAGCGGATGCAAATCCCACTCCGGGCAATATCGCGTGGTTGGGCGCTGGCTGGGCAGGGCTCGTTTGCGTGGTGCTTGCCGGATGGTCGACTGCGAATCCGACGCTCTATCGGGCAGGCTTGGCATTCCAGGTGGCGACTCCGAATTGGAGCCGCTGGAAGATCACCATGTACGCAGGGATCGGAATGATGGTAGCTGCGTGTATCCCGGCGATCACTTTCTACCTCGATAAGATCGTCGCCTATTACGGTCTCTTTTTCATGCCGCTGGGAGCCTTTATTTTCTTTGATTATTGGGTCTTCCCAAAATTGGGCCTGACCCGCTTTTGGGCGGAAAAGCGAAAGCTACTCGCTAGTTGGCCCGCGATGGTTGGTTGGTTCGGGTCTTTCATTGTCTGCTTCTTCCTTTTCGCGAAAGAGGCGTATCCTAGTTTTGCATGGGTCAACGACGTTTTACCCGGTTTCTTGGCCCACTACAAACCAGACTTTTTCATGCAAGTATTACCAGCGTGGATACTCGCGGTGGTTCTCTACACTGTGTGCAGTGCCTTGCAGCAAAATTTCTCCAAACCTTCCACAGTCTATTTCAAGTAATCCCTATGAATCTTTTAAAAATCGTATCGTACTTAGGACTCACTCTTTCGGTGCTGCCCGCTATTTTAGTTTATTCGGGGGTTATGGAAACCGAAACTCATTACATATTCATGGCTGTTGGCATGGTGCTATGGTTCTCCACGGCAATCCTTTGGGTTAAGCCTGATGCTCACGAAGAATAGAGTTCTGTTGATCTTTGAGGAACGACTGCCTCGGACCGTCTAAATCCAATTACTGAATCACCTCTTACCCTATGTCATCTGGCTTCAGAATCGACAATCTTCGTTGTGAATACCTGTCCAACCCACTAGGTTTGGATGAACGAAAGCCTCGTCTCAGTTACACGCTGGAATGTGGTCGCAGGGGCGCTAAGCAAGTCAGCCGACGTATTCAAGTCGCCTCCACTGAAGAGGCTTTAGAGCTTGTGACTGCGGACCTATGGGATAGTGGCACTGTACAGAGCGAAGTTGTCTCCCAGATTGAATACGAGGGAAAGGCTCTCGGTTCACGTGATCGTTGTTTTTGGAGAGTCCTGGTAGAGGATGAGCTAGGGCATTCTCACATTTCGCCGGTTGCGATGTGGACGATGGGACTATTGGGAAAAGAGGCATGGTTGTCTAAATGGATAGCAGCGGACCCTGAAGTGATCGAACGGGATGAGGAAGCGACAGTTCCAACTCTCAAGGATTGCGGAACGCCGACCCAGTTTCGCAAGAGCTTTCCGGTAAATGGCGCTCCCGCTAGGGCTACGCTCTACGTGACTGCTCGAGGTCTGGTAGAAGTAGAGCTCGACGGAAAAAGGGTGGGGAAAGATCTGCTTGCTCCCGAATGGACGGATTACGATACCCGCATCCACTGCCGAACTTACGATGTGACTGATCTCATCTCGGGCGCCGGACAATCCGCGATTGGCGTCATTTTGGGAGATGGTTGGTGGAGTGGCTATGTTGGTTGGCAGGAAACCCGAGCTCGTTACGGAGATTTGCAGAATAGTTTTTCGGCGCAGTTGGAAATCGAATACGAAGGTGGCAAGGTTGAAACGATTTGTACCGATTCGACCTGGCGTTGCGAAACAGGTCCGATTCTGAGTTCCGATTTTATGATGGGCGAAAGCTACGACGCCCGGCGAGAGCATGATGGATGGAGTCTTCCGGATTTTGATGATGCCGGCTGGCTTTCTTCTCTTGAAGTAGAGACACCCGCAGTAGAGCTCTGCTCTCAGCGTTCTGAGCCAGTTCGGATTATTGAAACGATCGAACCTCTATCCAAGAATGAGATAGAGCCCGGCGTATTCATCTTCGACATTGGGCAAAACATTTCAGGTTGGGCGCGACTGAAGGTCCGCCAACCAAGAGGGACTCGGATCCAGATCCGTTTTGGAGAAAAACTCAAACCAGACGGGACGCTCTACACGGAAAACCTCCGTTTGGCGAAGTCGACCGATGTTTATATTTGCAAAGGCGACGGCGAAGAGCTTTGGCAACCACGCTTTACCTTCCATGGCTTCCAGTATATTGAAGTGACTGGCTTAGCCGAGCCTGAGGAGGGTAGCTGCGTAACCGCTTGCGTGATACATTCCGGAACGCCTCCGGCAGGAGAGTTCAAGTGCTCGAACCCAGATGTGACGAGGCTCTGGAAAAACGGGCTATGGTCTCAGAAGGACAATTTTCTATCGGTTCCGACCGACTGTCCTCAGAGAGATGAACGCCTCGGCTGGATGGGCGATGCGCAAATCTTCCTGCGTACCGCGACCTACAATATGGACGTGGCTGGCTTCTTCACCAAGTGGATGGTGGATGTCGAAGACGCCCAGACCGAGGAGGGGATCTTTCCCGACACCGCTCCGCGTTTGCGGGAAGGAGAGAATTTTATCGGCCTCGACGACCTGATCGGGGGAGCCGCTTGGGCGGATGCCGGTATCATAATCCCTCATACCATTTGGCGTGTTTACGGCGACACCCGTATGGTTGAATCGCATTGGCAGGCGATGACCGCGTGGTTGGATTACCTCGAGCGAACGAATCCCAACTATTTGCGCCTGAACGATCTGCGAAACAATTACGGCGATTGGCTGTGCATTCCCTCGGATCGCGAATTTCGTACCCATTCTCCCATGAAGAACCTTTTGGCCACCGCTTATTGGGCCAGCGATGCGGCGATGATGGCGGAGATGGCTCGTTCGCTTGGAAAGAATGCGGAAGCGGAGCGATTTGAGGAAACCTTCGAAAAGGTAAAAGCCGCTTTCCAATCCGAGTTCGTAAACGAGGATGGAAGCATGACGGTGGAAACGCAGACTGCCTATCTGCTTGCCCTCGCTATGAACCTCTTGCCGGAGGAGCTAAGAGACGCGGCTGCGGCTCGCCTGGTAGAGAATATTTACAAGCTCGATTGGCATCTGAGTACTGGATTTGTGGGAATCCGTTTCCTAAATCCAGTGCTGACCGAAGCAGGGTATCCAGAGGTCGCCTACAAACTACTTCTGCAGGACACCTATCCCTCGTGGCTGTATCCAGTAAAGCATGGAGCCACCACCATCTGGGAACGTTGGAATGGCTGGACAGAGGAGGATGGGTTTTTCGAACCGACCATGAATTCCTTTAACCACTACTCGCTCGGTTCGGTGGGAGAGTGGTTGTACAGCCATGTAGCCGGCATAGAATTGGATCACACTGCATGCGGCTTTTCCAAAGCGAAGCTTAAGCCGTATCCTTGCCAAGGGCTTGATTGGGTCGAGGCGAGCTACCGAAGTGTTAACGGTCTGTATAAGAGCTCGTGGCGTTTATCCGATGAAACTTGGAATTGGGATTTCACGATTCCCGCCAACGCGAGCGCAACGGTTTGGGTACCAGCAGCTGAGGAGGAAACAGTGGAATCCGAGGGACTCGATTTGCTAGAAAAGCGAGACGGCTGGCTTCTTTATGAAGCGGTGTCTGGTAGCTACCAGATTTCGGTTCAACGGTCCGCGATGCGTGCAGCAGGAAAGGTTGCGACCTAATGGAGCGAGTCACTGCAGATTATTATATAGAGACTCCTTACCCGCTTGAAAAGGCTGCCGCCACCTTAGCGGGGGAACAATCTTCCGGCACCTTCGTCTCGGTTCCCGGAGAAACGGAGGAGCTTAAGACTCGATTTGCGGCGAGAGTCGAGGCTATTGAAGAACTGGATACGGTAGATCGGCCAAGCATTCCGAGCGAGAAGCTTAGCTTCGATTCCTATCGCCGTGCAAAGGTACGGGTTTCTTGGTCTATTGAAAATTTTGGATACAATCTGCCGACCATGGTTTCTACCCTGCAGGGAAACCTTTACGAGCTGACTCAGTTCACTGGCTTAAAGCTGATGGACATAGAGGTGCCGGATTCGTTTCGGTCTCAATACCGCGGGCCAGCCTTTGGAGTGGAAGGGTGTCGTAAACTGACAGGAGCTTATGACCGTCCCCTCATTGGCACGATCATCAAGCCAAGTGTGGGGCTTTCACCCAGCGATACCGCGGACTTGGTCAAGGTTTTAGTCGAAGCGGGTATCGACTTCATCAAGGATGATGAATTGCTTTCGAGCTCCGCGAATTCTCCTTTTGCGGAGCGCGTATCTGCCATCATGGCGGTAATCAACGAGCACGCGGAACGCACCGGAAAGAAGATCATGTACGCTTTCAACGTGTCCGACGAGATGGACCAAATGATGCGGAACTACGATGCGGTCGTAGAAGCGGGCGGCACTTGTGCCATGATCAGTTTGAATAGTGTCGGTCTTGCAGGCGCTAAGAAGATCTGTGATCTTGGCCAGCTGGCGATCCATGGGCATCGTAATGGCTGGGGAATGATGAACAGGCATCCGCTGTTGGGCATCGAGTTTCCCGCTTACCAGAAGCTTTGGCGCTTAGCGGGCGTGGACCAAATCCACGTAAACGGGATTGCCAATAAGTTCTGGGAGAGCGACGACTCCGTAACCCGTTCCATGGAAGCCTGCTCCAAGCCGCTTCTCGGTGGCTACAGCGTTTTGCCGGTTGTCTCTTCGGGGCAATGGGGCGGACAAGCGTTCGAGACCTACCGACGCGTGCCAACGGTCGATCTGCTTTACATGGCGGGGGGAGGCATCATGGCCCACCCGGGTGGGCCGAGCGGTGGAGTTAAGGCTTTGCAACAAGCTTGGCTAGCGGCAGTTGGCGGTCAGTCTTTGGAAGAGGCTGCCAAGGCGTATCCAGAGTTTGGGGCTTCGGTTGAAAAGTTTGGAGGCAAATTAGGCTGAGACGGTTCCTATGCCTGAGGCAGAATCCAAACTAAAGATCGTCTACTATGCCGATGACTTTACAGGCTCGACCGACGCGCTTGAATTTCTAACGCGTGCCGGAGCGAGAGCGGTTCTTTTTGTCGAACCTCCGAGTCCTGAGCAGCTGCAGCGTTTTCCAGACTTGGATGCCGTAGGCGTAGCGGGTCTTACTCGCTCTATGGCTCCCGGTCCGATGGAGCAGCGATTGCGGGCAGATTTATCGGAATTGAAGAAACTCGAGCCACGGCATTTGCATTATAAGGTTTGCTCCACCTTCGATTCATCGCCGGAGATAGGAAACATCGGACGAGCAATCGAAACCGGAAGAAGTGTATTCAAAAACAAGTTAACCCCTGTGGTTGTGGGGGCTCCGGCTTTAGGCCGTTATGTTAGCTTTGGCAATTTGTATGCAAAAATGGGGATCGGAAGCACTGGTCGTGTTTACCGCTTGGATCGTCACCCGTCGATTAGCCGTCATCCGGTAACACCTATGAAAGAGGCCAACCTTGCTATGCATTTGGCTCAGCAAACCGAGTTGGAAATTGGCGTTGTCGATTTCCCAGAACTCGAGGCTGGGTTTGAATTTTCCGAAGAAAGAGGAGGAGAGCAGGTTCTTGTTATCGATACGCTCAGCGAGAGTCATCTCGGTATGATCGGTGGCGCTTTAGAGAGGGCAGCCGATAGGATAGGCGACACGCTCTTTAGCGTGGGCTCCTCCGGCGTGGAAATGGCTTTGGGAAGGGAGTGGGAACGTTCCGGCTCTCTGGTACCGATAACTCAGTTTCCAGCGGTGGATCCCGTTACGAATCTACTAGTAGTGTCCGGTAGTTGTTCGCCGGTTACAAGCGGTCAGATAGATTGGGCTTTAGAGAATGGCTTTGCTGAAGTCGCTCTCGATACCAGCAGACTTGCGAATGCGGAGGATTCCACCTCGGAGAAGGACCGTGTGATCGAGGGAGCTGTGGCTCGCCTTCGCTCTGGGAGTCCGGTAGTTGTTCATACTGCAAGAGGTGGAGAAGATGCACGACTTGCCCGCACGCAAGAGGCGTTTTTGCGATCCGGCATGACTCTAGAAACGTTCAAAAGCCAGACAGGTAAACTGTTTGGCAAGGCATTAGGTGAGATCGCGAAACGCTGTGTCGCGGAAGCGAACTTGAAGCGGGTTCTCTTAGCTGGCGGAGATTCGTCAAGTTACGCAGCGAGGCAAATGGGAATCGAAGCGGTCGAAATGATTGCACCTTTGTCTCCCGGCGCTCCGCTTTGCCGAGTTTATTCGCAGGATCCCTGTTTGAATGGGGCTGAAATTAATTTCAAAGGAGGCCAAGTTGGAGCGGAGAATTACTTCGGTCAGGTGGCGAATGGAACGCTTTGAGAGAAAAGGAAATTATGAAAAAGAAGACGCTAGGCCTAGTCCATACATCCGCAACGTTGGTACCCATTTTTCAGGAACTCTGTAAGAAACATATTCCTTCTGTGGATACGTTTAACATCGCAGATGATAGCCTGATCAAAGATGTTATCGCCAAGGGTGAACTTACCCCTGCGACGGCCCGTCGCGTAGTGGAGCACGTCGGATCTGCTGCTGCTGCGGGAGCTGACTATATCCTGGTAACCTGTTCCTCGATTGGAAAGGCAGTGGAAGCAGCGGCCGAATTGACAGGCGTGCCGGTGTTACGCGTCGACCAGCCTATGGCCGATCAAGCCGTGGCGGCAGGAACGCGGATTGGAGTGATCGCGACTTTACCGACTACACTTGGACCTACTGCAGATCTTGTGGTTCGTCGGGCCGCGATCGCTGGCAAAAAGATCGAGCTTGTAGAATCGCTTTGCGAGGGAGCGTTTGAGGCCTTGATGAGTGGCGACGCGGCTACCCATGACCAGAAAGTGGCCGATGCCCTGAAGTCCCTCGCCAAAGAAGTCGACGTGATCTTGCTGGCCCAAGCGTCTATGGCACGCGTTGTGGATACGCTATCTCCGGAAGATCGTAGGACGCCCATCTTCGCCAGTCCACCCATCGCGATGGAGTATTTGTCCCAAATCTTGCGAAGCTGATCCGCTAGTCTCGTTGCCCCAACCCTTTGCCCCCTAAAAAACAGACCTATGTTATTACCCCGAAAACTAAGTCTCCTCTGTGCACTCGCTTGTCTCATCGGATTGGCGGCATCGTTGGGCGAGGCTTTCCCATTGTCGGTTGCTTCCGCTTGTGGCTTTTTGTTGGCGGTGTTTTTCGCTTTTGGGATTGGGGCGATCCCTGTTTTGAGCGGCTACCAATACACGGCATGGATCGTGACGGCCGTGGTAGGTGGGATGGTTTATCCGCAAACCTTTTTGCACGTCGGTGAATTCGATATGCGAAACAAGTGGCTCATCCTCGTGGTGGTGCAGTCTGTGATGTTTGGCATGGGGACGCAGATGAGTTTGAGGGATTTCAAAGGCGTCGCTCGCTCGCCCAAGGGCGTGCTGGTGGGCTTGCTTTGCCAGTTTACCATTATGCCCACTATGGGATGGCTACTGACGCGTGTATTTGATTTTCCACTCGAGATTGCGGCGGGAATTATCCTGATCGGTTCTTGCTCGAGTGGTCTGGCATCAAACGTCATGGCCTACATCGCCAGAGCGAATTTGACCCTGTCTGTTACGGTGACTGCCGTGGCAACGATTGCCGCTCCGCTGATGACGCCTATACTGATGCAGTTTTATGCTTCGACCATGGTGGAGGTTAAATTTCTCAGCATGATGACTTCGATTGTGAAGATCGTGCTGGCCCCCATAGGATCCGCATTTTTGGCGGATTACCTTATGAAAGCATCCTCTTCGCAGGTTTTGCGTGTGAGAGGATTCGCCCTGCTTTGTGCTCTTTGGTTGGCTTTTATCGCTTTTGGGGGCTGGGACTGGCTTGCGGACACCCTGGGAGCTCCCGCCTTAGCCTCGGTCGGAATAATCGGCTTTTTTGCGGCAGCGGTGGTGTTCGGGGTCGTTTATCATGTTATTCGGCTAATTTGCCCGAAAGTCCAAGACTGGATGCCATACGCCTCTATGTTTGGTATTGTGTATTTCACTACGGTCACAACAGCGGCGGGGCGGGATCATCTTATGAATGTTGGGCTGCTGCTCCTCCTCGCTGCGGTGATTCATAATACCTCTGGGTATGTTCTCGGGTATTGGTTTAGCAGAGCTCTCGGCCTGAACAAAAACTCAGCCCGTGCCATGGCGTTAGAGGTCGGGCTGCAGAATGGCGGAATGGCTTCCGGACTGGCAGGAGCTATGGGTAAGCTTGGGACTGTGGGCCTCGCTTCCGCCGTATTCAGTCCATGGATGAATATTTCAGGATCCATTTTGGCCAATATTTGGAGTCGTAATCCTGTCGATGACGGGAGTGGTCTTTCGAGAGAAGGTGAGGGTGATAAAAAATGAGCGAGTTAGAAAAGAGGTTGAAGGAAATCGTAGGTACAGAAAATGTGCTGACCAAGATAGCTGATGTTTATCCCTATGGCTTCGATGGGACAGCCACTCTAAAGCAGCGTCCTGCGGCAGTCGTGTTTCCTGCGAATAGCGAAGAGGTTTCGGCATTGGTCAAATTAGCCCAAGGACTTAAGACGCCAATCGTGACCCGCGGAAGCGGCACCGGTTTAAGCGGTGGCAGCGTACCGGTGGTGGGATGTATTGTTCTCTGCCTCCTAAGAATGGACAGTATCTTGGAGCTGGATACGGCGAATCTGACTCTGTTCGCGGAATCGGGTGTAGTGACTCAAAAGATCTTCGAAACCGCTGAGTCGGCGGGGCTCTTTTATCCGCCAGATCCCGGCTCGATGAAGGTAAGCACTATTGGCGGAAACGTGGCGGAGAACTCCGGAGGTTTACGCGGCCTCAAGTATGGTGTTACCCGTGATTACGTGATGGGAATGGAGGTCGTGCTGGCGGATGGCTCCATCTGTTGGCTTGGCAACAAGTGCGTTAAGGACGTGGCCGGCTACAATTTGAAAGATCTGTTTATCGGTAGCGAAGGCACGCTTGGCATCATCACAAAGACGCTGCTGAAACTGTTGCCAAAACCAGGTGCTCGAGAGACTTTGCTGGTAACTTATGACCGAATGGAGAAGGCCGCGGACACCGTGTCTGCGATTATTGCTAACCAGATCATTCCTTGCACCTTGGAGTTTTTGGACCGCAAGACGATTCAGTGTGTGGAAGATTTCGCCAAAGTCGGCTTGCCACTCGATGCCGATGCAGTGCTGCTGATCGAGTCGGACGGACATTCAGCGGCGGTTGCGGACGAAGCGGCACGAATAGAGGAAATAGCTAAGCAGAACGAAGCTCTAAAAGTTGTTCGAACCTCGGATCCAGTCGAGGCAGCAAAACTCGCTACCGCGCGTCGCAGTGCGTTTTCCGCTCTGGCACGCATCCGGCCCACAACGATATTGGAAGACGCCACGGTACCGCGAAGCGAATTGGGAAAGATGATACGGTTCATTCAAGACCTAGCGGCTCGCACGGGTTTGGAGATTGCGACCTTTGGACATTTTGGAGACGGGAACTTGCATCCAACGTTTTTGACCGATGAGCGAGATGAAGAGGAGATGCATCGAGTAGAGGAGGCTATGAAGGAAATCTTCGACTACGCTCTATCTCTCGGGGGCACTATCACGGGAGAGCATGGCGTGGGCTTGGCCAAGAAGGGGTTTCTAGAGCAGCAACTAGGGGGCGATAGCTACGCCCTTTTGGGGATGATAAAAAAGAGCCTAGACCCTATGGGCATCCTAAATCCTGGAAAGATCTTTTAGCATGGTGGGACTTCACAAATCAGATCGGCACCACGGGGTATCTGTATTGGCGATGATAATACTGCTAACGGGAGGACCCGCCGATGAGTGAGACGAAATTGGCCAATCTCGATTACTCCGTTCTGCAGCAGTGTATGCATTGCGGAATGTGTCTACCGACATGTCCGACTTACTCCATCACCAAACGGGAGCGAAACTCGCCCAGAGGACGTATTGCCTGGATGCGAGCGATCGCAGATGGAGAACTCGATCTGGACGAAGAGTTTGCAGACGAGATGAGCTATTGCGTCGGATGTCTTGCTTGCACAACTGCCTGCCCAGCGGGTGTCGATTATGTGCACATGTTGGAAACGGCTCGAACTGAGGTTGAGGCTAGCGGGGTGAAGTCAACCCCACTTCGATCGGCCATTCGGTATTTTTCGATGCGGGTTTTGTTCAAGCAGCCTCGACTTTTGGATTTCGTGGGGAGGATCCTGCGTTTGTATCAGAATTCTGGTGCTCAGGAATCATTTCGCAAATGGGGGCTGACGACTTTGCTCAGTCCGCAAATGCAGGCTCTGGAGCCTAATACTCCTCGCATGCAGGATAAGTTCTCGGATGAACTGATCGAAGAGTGGGAAAAGCCGTCGGGAGAAACACGATATAGGGTCGCTGTTTTGACGGGCTGTGTGCAGTCTTTAACCTTTAGCGATGTCAATCGAGCCACGGTGGACGTTCTGCTCGAAAACGGGTGTGCGGTCTATACCCCGCGATTGCAGCACTGCTGCGGTTCTCTACATGCTCACAATGGAGATCACGATTCCGCTGTCGATCTGGCGAAAAAGCAGATCGATGCTATCGATCCTTTCGCGTTCGACGCCATCATAAGCAACGCTGGGGGATGCGGGTCACATTTGAAGCATTATGATCGTTTGCTGTCCGAAGATACCCGATACGCGGAAGCAGCAAAAGAATGGAGTCGGAAGTTAAAGGATGTTTCGGAATGGCTGGTAGAGATCGGATTCCGGAAGCCTAGCGGAATCTCTGACCCGGCAGAGAAAGGAACGCTTACCTATCACGAAGCCTGCCACTTGTGCCATGGACAAAAGATAACTGCCCAACCAAGAGAGATTCTGAAGAGCCTTCCAGGATTCGAGTTTACCGAATGCAAAAATTCAGATCGGTGCTGTGGCAGTGCGGGGATCTACAGTATCACCCAGCCCGATACAGCGAACGAGCTCCTTCGACAGAAGTTGGAGGCCGTGGAGGATACCGGCGCCAGCGTACTAGCGCTCGGAAATCCAGGTTGCCACCTGCACATCGAAAACGGGCTGAAAGCCGGCGATGCGAAAACAGAAGTCGTCCACCCGGTGGTTCTTTTAGCCCGAGCCTACGCAGACGAAAAAGCGATTTTACCAAAGAGTTAGAAACCATGAGTTTACAAAAGAAAGAAGGCCAACTTGGTCTTGGCGTCCTCGGTCTTGGTGAGGGACGGAGCATTATTTCCGCTGGAGTAAGGAGTGATATGTGGCAGGTCGTCAGTCTGTGCGACCGAAACGAAGAGCTTTGTCGAGAGCGTTGTAGAGAGTTTAGCTTGTCGAATTATACACTGAATTATGGCGAAATGTTGGAGAATTCCGCTATCGACGTGATTGGCATCTATACTCCGGATCATTTGCATGCTGATCACGTTATTCAGGCACTCGAGGCCGGGAAGCATGTTGTCTGCACCAAACCTTTTATCGATAATCTTGAGCGTGCTCAGGATGTATTGAACGCAGTCGAACGCAGCGGGTGTAAGGTGCTAGTGGGGCAAAGTTCCCGGTTTTTCGCGCCATTTAAAAGGCAGAGAGAACACTATGTTGCTGAAGATTTCGGGGAACTTGTATCCATCGAGTCTTACTATCATGCGGATCATCGTTGGTTCCTCGAAAAAGAATGGGCTCGCAACGACGCGTTCAAATGGCTCTACGGGGCAATAAGTCACCCGGGAGATTTGGTACGTTGGTATTTGCCAGAAATTGAGGAGGTATACGGCTATGCTCATCTGAGCAAGAATGGTCGAGATCTCGGTCTAAAGCATCCGGATACATTCCATTATGTTTTAAAGGGGGCAAATGGAGTTCCGGCTCGAGTGAGCGGGACCTACTCTTGCCCAGTGGTTCCAACCTGTAGAGACAGCAACATGAGCTGTATCCTGCGGTGTGACAACGGGACCAGTCAGGCTGACTACTACGATTTACGCTATGCGTATAAATTGAACGGTATTTCCTCGATGGAGACCTTTGAGGATATGGATGACTACTATTTTCGATTTGGCGGGCATTCACATCACGCAGGCGAGTATCAAAGCTACATCGAGTACATCGCCCAATGTATTCAAAATAATGAACATCCCACGCCTGACGCACGAGAGGGGATTGTGACGGTAGCGGTAATGCAGGCTATGGAAGAAGCCTCGAAGACAGGCAATCCAGTTAGAATCGCTACACTCTTGGAGCGGTACGGACTCGAAGGGTTGATCTCTGGATAACAAGTAGTGATGTCTCGGAACAACGTCTTTCTCGTCGTCATTCTCACCTGCTTGGCGGCGACTTTAGGGGGTATAAAATGGTATCAATCTGAGTATTCCTCAGGCGCTGTTGAACCTATCGTACTCTATCTCCCGCTCCCGCACCCTTATTGCAACGCAGTGGGCGAAGGAGGCTATGCCTATGCAGAAGACACCGGCACGGGAGTTCGAGTGGTGGTGGGACAAGAGAGCACTCAGGCAAATGTGAATACGAACGTAGAATCTATGTATACGCTCGGGCATCAGGGCTTCGCAATTTATCCAGTGGACCCTGCAGGTTCCAAAGGGCTTTTCGCCCGGTTAAATGACGGCGGTCGACAGGTTGTTTGTTACGGAGCGGAGCCCATGGAAGGGTCCGCTGCATCCTTCGCTGTGGCGACCGATACGCGACAAGCAGCGTCCCAGGCAGCAGAAGAGCTGATTCGCCTGATGGGGGGACACGGAAAAATCCTCAACGTGCTGGAGTCTTTAACGGATGCCAATACCCCGGTACGCAAGGCGGCGATCGAGGCGGTGGTAGCGAAGTATCCTGGAGTGGAGATCGTGCAAACGGTGGGTGACGTTACCACGGAAGCGAAGGCCCGCGAAAAAATCGAGAGCGCGTTGGTGGCTCGAGGCGACGAAGTAGACGGAGTCGTATGTACGGGATATACGACGACTGTTGCTGCCTCGGTCCTGCTTTCGGAGCGAAATGCCAAGAGTGGCACGAAGCGTATTCACTTTGTGGGCCTAGATACGGATGAAAGAGTATTGGAGGCGATTCGACTTGGCTATGTCGACGCGACCTTAGCCCAAAACCCATTTGGTCACGGTTACATCTCCTGCGCTTTAATCGATCTCATGCAGCAAGGCTGGAAACCTGTGGAGCCATACCAGTTTATCGACTCGGGGTCGGTCGTTGTGACCAAAGACAACGTCGATGACTTTCAATCCGGAATCCAGCAGGTTACGGAACAGATCGTCGCGGAGCTGAAGGGACGATATCTTGTCCAACCATAGGAAAGAAATGGAGGATTCTCGTGCTCGAGCTACGAAACATAACTAAGACTTTCCCGGGCGTAAAAGCTCTCGATGATGTGTCGCTCCATTTTCGGGCAGGGGAAATCCATGGCTTGATAGGGGAGAACGGAGCTGGAAAGAGTACCGCTATCAAAATAGTGACCGGTATTCACAAACCTGATTCGGGCGAAATCCGTTACGATGGGCAAACGATTCGACTCGAGAATTACCGTGACAGCCTCGCAAAGGGGATCGGGATCGTGCACCAAGAGCTGCATGTGATTCCGGACGCTTCCGTGGCCGAGAACATTATGATCGATAAGCTGAATGCCAATCGTTGGGGCGTGATCGATTGGGAAACGGTTTATAGCGAGGCTCGCAAATACATGAAAATGGTGGGCTTGGAAGTCGAAGCCGAATCCATGGCGGCCGGGCTCAGTGCCGCTCAGAAGCAGCAGATCCAAATTGCCAAAGCCCTGTCGGCTGATGTGCGGGTGCTGTTGCTCGACGAACCGACCAGTTCGCTTACGGAGCATGAAGCAAAGCGTTTGTTTCGTGTATTGGAAGACCTAAGACGAGAGGAAGTCGCCTTGATTTTTGTCTCTCATAAACTGGAAGAAGTGTTTGAGATGTGCGATCGGGTTAGCGTTCTGCGGGATGGTCAATTCATCGGAGAACGGATGATCGAAGGCCTGACGCAAGAGGAGTTGATCAGTATGATGATCGGTCGGAGTTGCAGCGTTGATCATCTCGGGCTTCTGCATCCCGATTTTTCCGAAGTTGTGCTCGAAGCGCGAGACGTTTGCCGCGAAGGCAAAGCGAAGCGTTCTTCCTTCAAATTGCACAAAGGTGAAGTTCTCGGTTTTTACGGTTTGGTCGGGAGCGGACGCACCGAGCTAGCCCGCATTTTGATAGGAGAAGACCACAGGGACACGGGAGAAGTATTTGTACGAGGTGAACCTGTCTCGATCGGGAGCGTGGAGGAATGCCTCTACACTTACAGGATTGGATATGTGACGGAGAACCGAAAGGAAGAGGGCTTGCTGCTGGATGATCCCATCCTTTCCAATATCACACTTCCCGTTTGGCCACGTATCCGAAATGCAGTGACTCGAAAGATCGATGAGCTGATCGAGGGCGGGATCGCTCAGACCCAGGCGGCCGCTATGAGCGTGAAGACTCCGAGTCTTGACCAATACGTGGGAGCTCTTAGCGGGGGGAATCAGCAAAAAGTTAGCATCGGCAAGTGGTTGGCAGCGGATTGCGATATTCTGATAATCGATGAGCCGACGGTAGGAGTCGATGTCGGTGCTAAGGAGCAGATCCATAAGCTTATCTGGGACCTGGCTGAGAAGGAAGGGAAGTCGATTATCGTGATCTCTTCCGACCTGCCTGAGGTCGTCCGAATGACGAATCGGATCCTAGTCTTCCGAGAATTGGAAATAGTAGGAGAGGTCGTCGATGTCGATCGGGAGGCTAAGAGCTATGATACGGTGAGCGAGGAAATTGGAAAGTACTTGGTGTAGTGAGTGAGCAAGAAACGGGATTCTCGAACTCAAGCCAAAATAAATTTATTCAAATGGAAACAAGTAGTGCAAAAACGGTGACAGGGTTTGGTCAGAAAGATTGGGTCAATAGCCGGACTTTAGGCTTAATACTTTTTGCCGGTATTTTGATGGTAGCGATGGCGGTGGCGACTCCCAGTTTCCTGACGCAGGATACGTTTTTCAGTCAAAGCCGGTATGTTGCCTTTTATGTTTTGGTGGCAATGTCGCAGGCGGTTTGCCTCGCGGTGGGAGACTTGAACTTAACGGTCGGAGCGATTGGCAGCATCATCACGGTCGGCCTTGGTCTCGCGATATCTCCAGAGTTCGCAGACCTGTCTCCGTGGATCGCGGTGCCCTTAGTCTTTGCCATCGGACCTTTAACCGGTCTGCTAAACGGCATCATCATAACGCGCTTCAAGATCGACGCCTTTATTGTGACGCTCTCGATGATGTTTGTCTACATGGGGCTAAGAAGCGGGATTTCAGGCGGGAATTCCTATACGATCCCAGAAGGGTTCTGGTGGCTCGGCCAAGGTGGGCTGGGAGGTTGGTTGCCGTTTATGACCATCATCGTCCTCGCCATTCTTTGGTGGATATCGTATTTGTATCGCAATACCGTTTTAGGTCGGAGACTGCTTGCCACCGGAAGCAATAGCGATGCGGCTCGGCTATCGGGGATCAATACCAAGAGAATGGTGGTGGTGGCTCACGTGCTGTCAGGGTGCTTTTCCGCTTTGGCCGCAATAATGTGGGCATCTTGGTCTGGTAACGCGGCTCCTCAGACGGGAGACGATTGGCTGATCATTTCCTTCGCGGTCGCGATCATTGGAGGGACTGGTTTGAGCGGCAGTCTGATCTCACCTTTGGGTATCTTGGTCGGAGCTGTCATCTTCAAGCTGATACAGCATGCCTTGGTCATTCTTAAGATAAACGACAACTATTCGAATACCTTGCTTGGTGGGCTGATCTTGCTGGCGATTGTGGTGGATCGAGCCAGAGAGCACTTTGGAAAGGACGGAAAGTAAGGTGGACGTATTGCTTCGAAGCCGCCGAGGCCTTTGGGCCTATCTCCTGCTTTTTCTTGTCATTGCCCATTGGGCACTGGGCTCTGATTCTGCAGTTCGAAATTATGCCGATGAACTACTGGCCGAAAGCTCACTTAGCTCGAAGGTGAGTATTTCGTACTCCGGTGAGTTCGAATCAGAGGAAGGCTTTAAGTTAGAGCGAGATGGAGACGGATGGAAACTCTTTGCAGGTGGTGATGCAGGAATCTTGTACGGAGCAAATGAACTGGCTTCACTGCACAGTGTCGTCGAAGCGGAAGGCGACCCGGATTTCGAAATTCGCGGTGCGGTCTTAATGATGTTGAGTCAGAGTTGGGATTATCAGAGTGAGCTGCATCCGGATATTTTTCCTTGGTTCTACGATCAGGAGTTGTGGGTCGATTACCTGGACTATCTTTTGTCAGCACGATTGAATACGCTAGTGCTCTGGTCGGGGCATTTGTTTCCCCATATCTTGGATTTGCCCGAGTATCCGAATGCCTCTCGGTTTACCAAAGAGCAGATTCACGAAAACCAGGAGCAGTTTCGCTGGCTCAGTATGGAATGCGAGAAGCGAAACATCACCATCCTGACTCATTTCTACAATATCCATGTGAGCGATGATCTCGCGAAGGCAATGGGGCGGGAAGGAGAGCATCCTACTCGCTACGAAGTGCCCGACCAGTTTGTGACGGACTATTATCGGACGCTGCTCAGAAGGTATTTTGAGACATTCCCGAATGTCGGACTCTACATCTGTCCGGGCGAGTCGCTGGCTTTGGAGAAACAACAGGAGTGGTTCGAGTCGGTTATTTTCAAGACGGCCCTTGAAAGTGGGAAGAATCCGAAGCTCATCATTCGCGATTGGTCGCTAGATCCCGATTTTCAAGCAGCGTTGCCGAAGCTCTACGATAACTTGTATTCGGAGCTTAAGCACAACGACGAAACCATTACCAGTCCTTGGCCAGATCAGCGTCACGAGAAATGGCGAGGAGTTCTTAAGGGGCACATTGTCAATTTACACGATCCCGCGGATGCGGTTCCGTATCGGGTTGGAAGCCCCAAGCTTTTTAGCGAAATGGTAGGGCATTGGAAGGATGCCGGCATGTTCATGGGCTCTTGGTTCTATCCCCCGCAAGCTTGGGTTTGGCCCGAGACCGTGGATATCGTGAATGACGGAGACGCTTCTCTGCTCGCCTACGAACGTGATGAGCTGTGGCATTTATTAGAGGGACGCTATCTTTGGAAAGCCCATCGAGACGAGGGAGAAGAAGAACGTTGGGCGGCTGATTGGCTGGGCAGAAAGTTTGATAATCCCGAAATAGGAGGGCTTTTGCGGGAATGGTATGATTTGACAGGCCCGATTTTGCCAGGGTTGCAGAATATGACCGCGGTGCGTTTCGGTAATTTTTTCCCTGCCTCTATCGCTCGTGTGCAGACCGATGTAGATGAGATTCTCGGTTCGCGTCTGAGTTTGGATGAAGGACCTATCGAAGGAGCCACAGGCCATACTGGGCAGCGCTACTACAGCCGTCCGATCGATCAGCTTACACTAGACCTATACGCCGAGCAGTACGGACTCGACGAATTGAAAGACCCCCGTTCTATGCCGGTCTCACAGTTTGCGAACTACTTGCACACCGGTCGTGATACCAGCGAGTTTGTTACTCCCATCGAACTCGCGGATCTGTATTTAGCGATGGCGGAGCAATCCCAGCGGCTGGCGGAGGAAGCGGTGGCATTGCCCGGTCTCGATTTGGAGGAACGCCGCCGTTTCGTGCAGGACAGCCAGTGCCTGGTCCTGACGGCCAAGTATTATCGCATCAAAATATTGGCTGCCTTTCAAAAACGTATGCTGGAGCTAACGGGGGATCCTGAATTTGCCGAGGACTTTAGGGAAAGCATGACAGAGAGCGTTCGCCTCTACGATCGCTTGGTACGATACGCCCGGCTTTATTACGAAGCTGGCTCTTCCATGTGGGACGCCAAGCCCTGGGAGCGAACCTTAGAGGACAAGGTTAAGTGGGACTACGATCAGCAAATGAATTGGTTGAGAGATTATGAAAATGAATGAGATGAAACGTATTTGGATTGGAGTTGCCTTGCTATTGGCAATCGCTGGTAGGGCGCAGGCTGAAGAAGTATCGGCAGCAGATCAGGAACGTTACGAAAAGGCGGCCTCTTGGGTCGCGAGCCTGGAGCTCGATGATGAGGTGAAAGCAGATCGCCTGACTGAGGTCGTGGCCACCCACCTTATTGCGGTTCGTAATTGGCATAACAGTCATCCTGCCGATTCGGTACCTGCCGGGATCAATCCCAAAACTGGCGAACGTCTGAGTAAACTGGATCGTTCGATCATCGCGGATTCCGCCATGCCAGGGTCCACGCACGAGGCATTGATGACTGGTCTAAGGGCTGATTTGGAGGAGGCTCAGGTACAGGCCATTCTCGACAAGTATACGGTAGGGAAGGTGCCCTTCACTATGAAAGCTTACCGTATGATTGTGCCTGACTTGACCGAGAAGGTAATCGCCGTTTTGCAATCAAACCTCGAACAAGCTCGGGAAATGGCAGTTGATTATAAAAACATGAAACAGATCTCTGCCATATTTGAGATCTATAAAACCAAGAATGAAGATTATCTAAACTCGAATGGGCGTAGTTGGAGGCAATTGTACAAAGCTTATTCCAAACTATCTAAAGCTGAAAAAGAGGAGAGAGAACGTAATTTGAAATGAACCCCAAAAAACAATTTATATTATCCCTATTTATAGCCGTCACCAGTTCGCTTACTTGGGGGCAGAGTTCTATCGAACATGAGAATTTATCCAGCAAGTCCCGCTTTCTCGTAACCGAGTTCGGAGCGGTAGGTGATGGCGAAACCATGAACACCGAGGCCATCCAATCCGCGATCGACGCCGCGGTGGAAGCCGGCGGCGGGACCGTTGTGCTACCTGAAGGCGTTTTTGCCAGCGGATCGATTTTCTTGAAAGATGGAGTCGGCCTGCACCTCGAAAAGGGAGCGGTGCTGCAAGGGTCTCAGGATATCGAGGATTACCCGAAATTGAATACGCGCATCGAAGGTCATTTCGAACCCTGGCGCATGGCTTTGGTCAACGCTCAGCACGTGACGCAGCTTCGCATCACGGGCGAGGGCGTGCTGGATGGAAATGGGGAACCGTTTTGGGCCGCTTTTTGGCAACGCCGCGAGGAGGATCCGAACTGCACGAACCTCGAGGTCGAGCGCCCGCGTCTCATGTTTATCGATCAGTGCCAGGATGTGTTGATCAAAGGGCTTTCGCTCAAGGATTCCGGGTTTTGGAACGTGCATGTTTATCGTTCGCAGGATGTTACTATCGAAGGGCTTTCGATCGTTTCGCCAAACGGAACCCCTCCGGATAGGGCTCCCAGCTCCGATGGTATCGATATCGATAGCTGTCAGCGAGTGACGATCCGAGATTGTTTCATAACGGTGGGCGACGATTGTATTGCCATTAAGGGTACAAAAGGACCCAAGGCATTGGAGGACAAATCAAGCCCACCGGTGGAAGATGTCTTGATTGAAAATTGTACCTTTGGCAGCGGGCATGGAGTGGTGACGCTCGGTAGTGAAGCCACCATCGTACGCAATGTGGTGGTGCGCGACTGCGAGGTGACCGGCTGGAACAAGCTGGTGCGGCTCAAGCTGCGTCCCGATACGCCCCAGACTTACGAGAACCTACTTTTCGAAAATATTAAGTTCGAGGGAGGTGGAGGCATTTTCGACGTGAAGCCCTGGACTCAGTTCTTTGATCTCAAGGGCGAGGAGCCACCGCACTCCATGGTGCGAAACGTGACGGTTCGAAACGTCACGGGATGGACTGGCAAGTGGGGCGAGCTAATGGGGAATCCACTGGATACGGTTAAAAATATAACCGTCGAAAACCTTGATATGAAAATCGAAAATGAGGCGATCACCCTTGGCCCTGTGGATGGATTAAAATTCCGCAACGTTGTTGTAAATGGGAAGAAAATGGATACGTATTAAATCGTTACCCTTGCTTTATAAATAACCCCGTTTATTTCATGAAAAGAACCGCCTGCTACTTCGTTTCTTTTGGACTATTATTGTCAGCTTCTGGTTGCGCTTCCAAATCGATATATCATCCCTATAGGGGAGGTGTAGGTTTTGCTGAAAAGCCTGCCGAAGAGGATTCGATGCTGGTGAGTTTCCAGGCGAACGAGAAAAGAGGGCGGGAGGAAATTCGGGATTGGTGTTTGCTGCGGGCTGCTGAGCTCGCAGTCGACCGGGGCAAAGCTTATTTCGAGATCGCTGAAGAGTATTTTCGGGCAGATAATCGGACTCATCCGCCTGAAATGCCGCAACTGGCGTCACTCGATGCCGACGGAAAACCTGTCAATACTTCGACCTCACGAGCTTCTTTAAGATCAGATCACCACCATGAGTACATATCGGCAAATATGATTATCCGCTTTATGGATACGAAAGAAGAGGCCTCCTCCGGCGATACGGTTTTTTCGGCCGATCAAACGCAGAAAGAAATGAGCGCTAAATTGGGGGTGGCAAAAGGATGAGCACGCACTTCAGAAGTAGGTTTACCTTCGCGGCAGTCCTCAGCTTTATGGCTTTGTCCGGCTTATTCCTCGCTGGTTGCGAGTCCTACTACTGGCCGAAGGACCAGACCGGCGGCTTCGCGGAGGAGCTTTTGCCGAATGGTCAGTGGAAGGTTACCATGTCGGCTCCGCTTGCGAAGTCGGAGTCCTACGTGAAAGACCTTTGCCTCTACCGTTGCGCGGATCTAGCCCTGGAGAAAGGAGCGGTCGAGTTTGTAATCAAAGACGAGAAGATGGTGACTGTACTCGAATCTCAGGAACGAACCGATTGGAATGTGGAGGATCGACCGGATAAGTCTCGGGGAGGTTTCTCGATCCACGGACCTCACATGCGAAGCATGACCCTGTACATCGAGTTTATATTGATGGGCGAGAAGTCTCCAAATTCGCCCGACGCCTACGAGGTCGAGCAGGTCCTGCGTGAGATAGGCGCAAAGCGGAATCTCGAGGATGTAGCGGACTTGAAAAGTCGGCCGTTTTTGCACGGCTAAGTCGTCTCTATTTGTGATCTGTAAGGGCTGCCGGCGCGAACTCGGGCGGCCCTTTTTTCCCTCTGCACTCTACTGGATTTATAAATCCTTTCTGGTAATTGTGGTGGAGCTGGCTTGTGTTGGCTGCGATGAAGACCTCACTCGCTCTCTTATCCATAGCGTTATCAGTGGTATCGGCTCAGGCCGAAATCGAAGTCGCGAGCCCCTTCGGCAGTCACATGGTGCTGCAGAGGGAAGCGTCCGTTCCCGTTTGGGGCACGGCCGATGCGGGGGAAACGGTGGAGGTCACTTTCGCTGGTCAGACTGTCTCCGCTACTGCGGATTCTGCAGGAGCATGGAATGTTTCGTTGGAAGATCTGAAGACATCCGCTGAGGGGCGGGAGCTCACCGTATCTGGCAGCTCTAGCGGGGAATCCATCGTGTTTGAGGACGTGTTGGTGGGTGAAGTTTGGCTTTGCGGAGGGCAATCGAACATGGAGCGTCAGCTCGGCCCAAGACCCGGACAGAAGGAAATCGTAGGTTGGGAGAGCGAAGCGGCCGCGGCCAATTATCCGCTCGTTCGCGAGCTCTATGTGAAGCAGGCCCGCAGTCTGACTCCTCTGACCGAAGCGGACGCCGAGTGGCGCGTTTGCACGCCGGAGACGGTGGTCGATTTCACGGCGGTAGGCTATTTCTTCGCCCGGGATCTTTATCAGAGTTTGGGCGTACCGGTGGGCATCATCCACAGCTCTTGGGGCGGAACGCCTGCGGAAGCTTGGACCAGCCGAGAAGGATTGGCCGAATTTCCGTATTTCATCGAGCAAGTGAATGACCAGCTTGAGTTCGCGGGGGATCCGGAAGTAGGCCAGAGCAAGTATTTGGCGAAGCTGGAAAAGTGGTTTGAAGCCAACGACTCTCTGAAGGTGAAAGACGCCTTGGAAGGTTCAGGCATTGAGTGGGAGCCCATGACCTTGCCTACCATGTGGGAAGATGCCGGATACAACGGGGTCGACGGGATTTGCTGGTTTCAAAAGAGTTTCGATCTGCCAAAGGACTTCCGCGGTAAGGATTTGCTTCTCGAGCTCGGAGCGATCGACGATTCCGATACGACTTGGGTCAATGGACATCTGGTGGGAGCCATGAGCGGCTGGAATACTCCCCGCGAATACGTGGTGTCCGCGAAGATCCTCAAGAAGGGCGAAAACGTCATCACGGTACGCGCTCTCGACACCGGAGGAGGAGGAGGTATCTGGAATGCCGATGAGCCGTTGCAGATTTCTATCAATGGCAAGTCCGGTTCAGCCCTCGATCTGAAAGGCGAATGGAAGTCTCACTTCAGCACTGTTTTCGATCAAGGCCCGCGTCCTCCGCAGGACCTCAGCCAAAGCCCCGGAGCTCCTACGGTGCTCTTCAACGCCATGATCGCTCCCATCGCTCCCTACGCGGTGAAGGGCTTCACCTTCTACCAGGGTGAAGCCAATGCGGGGGCGGCCAAAGTGTACGAGTCACTCTTGCCCGCCTTGATTTCAGATTGGCGTAAGCAGTGGAGTGACGAGGAGCTGCCTTTCCTTTTTGTGCAGATCGCTCCTTACGAGGGCATGCCGCCGGAGATCCGCGAAGCCCAGCGTCAGGCATTGCTGGCGACTGAAAATACGGCCATGGCGGTGACTATCGATATCGGCGACGCCACGGATATTCACCCCGCTCAAAAGGAACCGGTCGGTGAACGCTTGGCTCTCGCGGCCCGAGCTTTGGCTTACGGGGAAGATCTCGTCTATTCTGGTCCGGAGTTTCAAAGTTGGAAAGCTGACGGAAGCGAGGCGCGTCTTACTTTCGACGCTCATGGCGATTTGGTTGCCCCGGGCGGCAAATTGATCGGGTTCGAAATGGCGGGGGAAGACGGCGAGTTTTACCCAGCCTCCGCCCAAATCGATGGCAGCTCTGTGGTGCTGAAGTCCGACTCGGTGGAGAAGCCTACCGAGGTTCGTTACGGCTGGGCTAACGTGGCAAAAGGAAACCTTTTCAACGACGCCGGTCTACCAGCATCTCCCTTCACCTCGGGAGATTACTAGGTCCCGCCGAAGTCGAATGGCGAGAGGCGTTTGAATCCGCTCGCCGTTCGATTTTGCTTACAAAATTCCAAAATCACCCCAAATCTAATTTAACGTGAAATCATACCTCTCCCAAATTTCCGCCACGGCCTTGATTGCACTCTCTGTGGCCACAACCTCAGCTAGGGCTGAAGCTCCCAGCCGAAGCATTTGGTTTGATCAGCCAGGAGGCTCGCTGACGGAATCCGCTCCTTTGGGCAATGGACGACTCGGAGCGGCTCTTTGGGGTCAGGTTGCGGAAGAAACCATCGTTCTCAACGAGAGCGGCATGTGGTCGGGCTCGCCGCAAGAGGCGGATCGCCTAGACGCCTACAAAGCCTTGCCTGAGATCCAGCGATTGCTTCTGGAAGGCAAGAACGCGGAGGCGGAGGCCTTGGTTAACGAGACCTTCACCTGTCTTGGACGAGGATCCGGTTGGGGAGGGGGAGCCAACGATCCCTACGGGAGCTATCAAGTTTTGGCCAAGCTCTTGGTTTCCGATCACAGTGTAGAAGTGGATTCGGAAATCACCTCCTACCGCCGCGAGCTTGATCTTTCCACCGCGATCTATCGCCAAAGTTTCGAGCGAGGTGGTATCGAGTTTACCCGTGAAGCCTTCGTCAGCCGTCCGGACGAGGCCTTGGTGATGCGCTTCGCGGCCAGCGAGGCGGGCTCCTTGGATTTGGACTTTTCTATTACTCGCGAAGAGCGGATGGAATTGGAAGGATTCGGAAACAACGGCCTGTTGATCAGCGGGCAATTGAATGACGGATACGAAGGGGACAATGGCGTTCGTTACGCCGGAGTTCTCAAAGTGGAGGCCGAAGGAGGCAAGGTTCGCAATCGCAAGGGAACGGTCAAAGTTCGTGGAGCGGATGAGGTTGTCGTGTACTTCACTTCCGCCAATGACATTGCCCGCAACAGTTTCGCCGGTCGGGACGTGGAAAACCCCGTCGCGACCGCTAAAGCGGATTTAGCGGGTGTCAGTTCCTTCACCTACGCCGAGGCCTTGGAGCGTCATGTTGCGGCTTACGGGGAGCTGTTTGATCGCGTTTCCTTGTCACTCGGATCCGAAAAGAGCGCGGAGGAGCGTCGCTCGGTGCCGACTCCGCAGCGTCTGGTGGATCATTGGGAAGGGGCGGAGGATCCGGATCTCGCCGCCTTGTACTTCGATTTCGGCCGCTATCTGCTTATCTCCTCATCGCGTCCCGGCGGTCAGCCTGCGAATCTGCAGGGAATCTGGTCGGATACGATCCAGACCCCTTGGAACGGAGACTGGCATTCCAACATCAATATTCAGATGAACTACTGGCCCGCCGAGGTCTGCAATCTCAGCGAGCTGCACGAACCGCTTTTCAAACTCATCGAGTCGCTGGTCGAGCCCGGTCAAAAGACGGCCAAAGCTTACTACGATGCCGAGGGTTGGGTTGCCTTCTTGTTGCAAAACCCATGGGGCTTCACCTCGCCGGGCGAATCCGCTAGCTGGGGATCGACCGTTTCCTGTTCCGCTTGGCTGTGCCAGCACCTTTGGGATCACTATCTTTTCACCAAGGACGAATCCTTTTTGGAGTGGGCGTATCCGATCCTGAAAGGCTCCGCTATCTTCTACTCAGAAATTCTGCTCGAAGATCCCAAGACTGGCTGGCTAGTGACAGGGCCTTCCAATTCTCCCGAGAGCTCTTTCAAGCTGCCGAGCGGTGAGGAAGTCCACGTCACCTTGGGGCCAACCATCGATCAGCAGCTCCTCCGTTATCTCTTTGGAGCCTGTATCGAAGCATCGGAAGTTTTGGGGCTCGATGCGGATTTCCGCGGTGAAATCGAAGCCAAGATGGAACGACTGGCACCGACGCAGATCGGCTCCGACGGGCGTATCATGGAGTGGCTTGAGGAATACGAGGAAACAGATCCTCACCATCGCCATGTTTCTCATCTCTGGGGCCTGTATCCAGGCAATGAGATACATCCTGAGACGACGCCCGAGCTCGCGGCAGCCGCTCGCAAATCGCTCGATACGCGAGGCGACGGCGGTACCGGTTGGAGTTTGGCTCACCGCCTCGTGCTTTGGGCTCGATTGGGCAACGCGGAGCGATTCCACAATCTCTTAACTGCACTTCTCAAGCCGGCCGATATTCAAACCCCAGGCTTCAACCACAGCGGAGGCACGTATCCGAATCTCTTCGACGCCCATCCGCCATTTCAGATCGATGGCAATTTTGGTGGTACGGCAGCGATCGCGGAAGCCTTGCTGCAAAGCTCGGAGGAACAACTTGTTATCCTGCCGTCCTGCCCTGGGAATTGGAGTGAAGGCAGCGTATCCGGACTACGGGCACGCGGCGGATTTGAAGTCGATCTTACTTGGTCGGCTTCGGGCGTCGAGTTGACCATTGCTAGCGACTTCGATTCCGAAATAGAGTTGGTCTACCAAGGCGAAAGCCAAGTGCTCTCATTCGTAGCAGGGGAGAGCAAAACGCTTAAGCTGTAGCTTCCGAGTTCGTCAGTCGCTTAATTTCCACTTGGAGTTCCTTCATCTCAAAGGGCTTGAAGATCAGGCCGTCCATTTCTTGGAAGACTTGCTCTTTCGCCTCGTTAGAGAAGATACTCGCCGTAATGGCAATGATGGGTGGCTGACTTACCGTATCGGAGCTACGAATCTCTCGTGCCGTTTCCCATCCATTCATACCGGGCATTTGCAGGTCCATGAAGATGAGATCGAACGCTCTGTTTTTGCATAGCTTCACCGCGTCGGCTCCGTTGCTAACAAGCGTCGGCTTGTGCTTGAGGAGCTTTAGTGCCGCTTTCATCGTGTACAGATTCGCGGAGTTGTCATCGACCACTAGGACTTCCAGCTGCTTGGTGAGAGGTTCGGGCTGAAGTTCTTTTATAGGTGGCGCAGATTGAGATTTTTCGCTTACACGGACCAAGGGTACTAAAACGCTGAATACGGAACCTTTTTGTGGCACGCTTTCCACGTGGACATTGCCGCCTAGCTGAAGGGCGAGCTCTTTGGAAATCGTGAGACCTAGTCCTGTGCCTCCGTAGCCTCGAGTTATGGAGGAATCCGCCTGGTTAAAAGCTTCAAAGATTTCTTTGAATAGGCTCTCCGGTATGCCAACGCCTGTATCCTTGATATCGAACAATAGGTATTCGGTACCTTCGGTACGGATCGTATCGATGGATACGGTGACCTTTCCTTCCCGAGTGAACTTAACTGCGTTTCCGATCAAGTTAAACAGGATCTGTCGCAGTCGTACTATGTCGCTTACAAATACATTCGGGCAAAAGGGGCTTATGCGCGTTTCGAATTTCAAGCCTTTCTGCCCGGCGACCAATTCGAAAAAAGGTACGGTGGTTTTGACCAGATTCGATAGCTCGATTGGCTCATTCTCTACCACAAGGCGGCCCGACTCGATTTTGGACAGGTCCAAGATGTCGTTAACAATAGTGAGTAGGGCATCGGCTGATTGCATGACGATCTGCAGCATTTCCTTTTGCTCTTCGTCTTCGGTCGATTGGATGGCGAGCTGCGTCATGCCCATGATGCCGTTTAGGGGAGTGCGGAACTCGTGGCTCATGTTGGCCAAGAATTCACTTTTTGCCTTACTCGCTTCGAAGGCCTTCCTGCTGGATCGACGGAGGAAGATGGCCATGACGACCAGCAGGGCGAATAGCGTTACCAGAACTACGACAGCAATGGTCAGGCGTCGGTTTTTCAGCTCCAGCTCATCATGGTAAAAGTAGGAGCTCACCTCGCTTTCAGGATCCAGGAAATACTTAAAATAGACGTTCTGCACCGAACCGTCTTTTACCAGCTCGCGGAGTTCCTCCCGCATCTGATCCACTACTTGGACTGCCCTCGGATTAAGGGGATCAGCTCCGATTCCGCAATTAAGTTTGGTATCCGGAAAAACGAAGAAGCTGATGCTAGATTGACCGAACTCGTCGATGGCCCGTTTGAACTCGATCGAGTTGGATTTTGTGCTCCACAAAAAGGCGGCATCGCTCTCACCGGTTAGCACAGAGCGGATGGCATCTGCGTGACTTGGCAAAGGCACCGGTGTGGCTTGAGGCATCAGTTTAGGAACCAAGGTGAGACTCGGCTCCCGGGCATAGTACGCTAGTTTTTTTCCTGCAGTCTCGGCCGGGCTTTTAATCGGGTTTTCGCTTCGAGAGAGGATTCCTAAAGAATTTTGGTAGATCGGTTTCGTTATGTGGATATAATTCCGCCTGTGCGGTAAATCCGTCACCACTGGCCAGATGTCTACGTCTCTAGCGGGTATGTGAACATCGGGTGGCTCTGGGCAGTAGACCCATTCCAATTCTATATCCAGCCGCTCGGCGATTTCTTCTATCAAATCGAGGGCGAGACCGCCTATCTCTCCGTTCTCTCCAATGATCTGGTAAGGAGGAGAGCTTTGGTAGCCGATCCGAAGGGGCTTTTGGTCGGATTCCTCTGCAAAGGACGTTCCAGAAAGCGCTGTGCATCCGATTGCGGTTAGTAGAAGATATGGCTTCGCATTTCCGGAGAATAGTGCCGTCAGGTGGTTTTTTGCGAAACGGATGAGTCCAAGCATTTTGTCACTAACAAGAGCCGGTAGAGAGTCGGCTTTGGCGTTCCAGCCGGTCGCATCTATTTTTGTAAATGCAGGCTAACCGGAAAAACTAGCTCAGATAGAGAGTCGCCAATTTCGTTTATGTTCAGGGAGCGAATTACGGTAGAGAATGGCGTAATTTCCTTAAGCTATGGGAGTTTGTCTTTCCGTTGTCAATGCGTGCTAAAAGGTGATTTCCCTAATTTATATACATTATATTTACCTGATATTAGGCGTATCTACTAAACAGTGGATGAAAAACGCCATGACGGAGGTAAGTCGCCAGCTAATTGATATTATTAGTTTTTAAATGTAAGTCCTTTGTTGAGTTGGGATTGGCTAATATAGCTGAGGATCGACCTTAGAATAACGGCTAAAATCAATCTAAAGCGGCACTTATGGTGGAGGCTTTTACCTTCAGTAGCTGAAGCTCGCCTTCGATATTGGCGATGATCTTGTCGAAGTTCTCGATACCGGTTTCCTCTATCCAGCCGGTGTGGCTATTGATGGCTTTTTCGTAGGCCTCTATCGCGCTTCGGGCCATGTTCATTTCCGAAAACGCTTCTGCTGTCTCGGACGCTCCTTTGCGGAGTTTTTCCAGTTTTTCTGATTCTGTGAGGACAGACACTGTAGCGGCTGCGAACTCGTCTGGGGTGGCTTCCGCCTTTAGCATTATTCCGTTTTCTCCATCGGTCATCACATCGCGAACTCCGGGGGCGTCGAGCGCCACTACCGGTGCGCCGCCCGCCATTGCCTCTGCAAGTACTAGTCCTTGCGTTTCGCTTTGCGAGGCAAAGGCGAATATATCGAAACTAGCGTAGGCGTCGTAGAGGTCGTCTCCACTGAGAGAACCGGTTGCCAAGAAGCGTTCGCTTAGGCCGTTTTTCTCGATGATAGAATGGATTTCGTCCTCCTCTTCGCCGCTGCCAACGAGGACAAAATACGCATTTTCTAGGTCCGTCACTGCCGTGCAGCATGCCTCCGCTAGGTAGGCTAGATTTTTTTCTTTAGCAATACGCCCTACGTGCCCAATCACCATCGCATCAGCAGGTATTTCGTGCTTTGAACGGAATCTGTCCCCTTGCCCTGAAGCGAAAGATTGCACGGCGATTCCAGTGGGCTGAACTACGACAGGTGACTCGACTCCGCGTTCTTTGATTAGATCAGCCACGCTCCCGCTGGGCGCGAAAACCATGGAAGTCCCGTTGGCGAAGCCTGTTGCGATCTCGGCGGCCGCTTTCTTGGTGAAGTCGCTGTCGAAGGGAAGGTAGTTCGTGTATTCCTCGTAGAGTGTATGGTGAGTGAATACGATGGGTAGATCTCGTGAGTAGGCAGAGCGTAGGGCAGTGTCCCCGAGCAGGAATGGGTGGTGAGCGTGGATGATGTCCGGTTCGAATTCATCCAATGCTTTGCCAACATCACCCGCGAATGGGATTCTGAAAGAGAACCCGCTATCGTTGAAGTTGGTAACGGCAGGAACGCGATAGACGTGCTTTTCGTCTGGAATCTCCTCCTCGAATTCTGGAGCTATGACGAGGCACTCGTGCCCGAGTTTACGATACGCTTCCGCAAAGCAGCTAACGGATCGTGCAACCCCGCCTACATGAGGCAGGTATGTATTGGTAAACATAGCTATTTTCATGATATTGTAGCGGTTCTGTTTTCAGGCACCAATTCGACTTGTTTAATGTTTCGACCGGATTTGATATCGTATCCAGGTATTCGGTACTCGATCAAAGGGTTTTCATTTGTTCGGGACGACAGATCGATCTCGATACGGATAGAACCTTCGTCGCACGGTATGACCTCGAGGGAAAGTGGACCGTAAGAGGTCGGCGCGTTTTCGAGCGTCAAAGTCTCTCCCGACTCTATCCACCTCTCGCATATGCCAGAACCGATGATGAGTCTGTCATTCTCCTCGCGAACAAATCGGTTCAGTGTGAAAAGAAGCCACTCTGCCGCGGCCCACGCGTGCTGACCGTCCCCCATGCATCCGCCTAGTGTTCGAGGATTGATCGCCTCTGGCCATTGCCCCGTGGGACTGGATAATTCTAGGCAACGATTGGCGAGTTCTTCCCAACGCGGATCACCGGCCCGTAGGAACGTTTGAGCTAAATCTAGAGTGAGGTAGATATTCAGCCCGGAGTGGATCATGTCCTGGAAGAATGCCCCGTCTACTAGACAATTTTTATAGAGATAATCAGCCGTCTTTCGAATCCGGCTGTCCTCTTGATCCCAGATCTGTAGCGGATAGTCCGATACGAGTGAACCGATAGCTCCGGAATCAAGGCGTCGGTAGGGCGAAGCAGGCATATGGCCCTTAGCTCGCTGTGATGAAAGTGAATCCAGTGAATCTTCGATGTGTGTTAATATCTTATCAGCGCTCTTTTCGGCAGTGGATGCGAAGGAATTCATCCCTCTACGGAGCAATATGTCACGGGCTGCCCGGAGTCCTCCCACAGCCCAGAAATCGTCCCAGTAGTAGAAGTCGTTTGGACCGAAATGTTCGGCGCTGAAGCCGGGAGGAAGCAAACCGTGATGAGCGGAGCCCGGCTCTTGGCAGAGCTTGTTGCTTATCCATTTCATGGCCGGTTTGATGGTGTCGAAGCAGGCCTCTGGCAGTTCCTTTCCGGTCATTCTCTCGTAGAGGTCGTAGATCCAGAGCACTTGACCATTGGAATCCCACTCACCCTCTTGGGAGCGAAAATAACCATCCTTTGTTTGTCTGGCTGGAAATTCCTCCAAGGCTCGTCGACAAGCCTCTTCCTGACCGGTTCTCAGCAGAGCGTGTGCGATCAAACACGCATCGCGGAACCAAAAGCGACGATATGTGTAAGGGCCCGGATAAATGTCTTTAGGACTTAGCAGAGCGAGGGTCTGTAGGGACCTCTCATACTGCTTTTGCTCGGCTTCGTTGGGTAGTTTTATGCGAGTTGTGCCTTTGAGCTTTTCTGACCAAGAACTGACGCTCCCAGAGGTTTCACCGATCTTGATCGGTATCGAGATTTCGGAATGGTAAGGCGTTGATGCCTTCAGGTTGACCGAAGCGGCCGCGCTTGCCATGCCGGCTTCGCAGTGGATGCTGTTCTCTTCTGTAACCTCGTTCAGGAAGTGTGCGACATCACCTTTCTTGTAGTTGCTCAGGGAAAGCTGCACCTTTGAATCAGAAAACCGGATACGGTCCTTTCCGTTGATAACGAGCTCATTGGATTCGGTGTCGAACGAGATCGCATCTATGAATTGAATGCCCTCAGGGTTGTAAGGACGGACTGCGTACACCAGTTGTCCTGAGAATCGAGATTCGGCATTGATTTTGACCGATAGCCTTGCCTCACCTTTACTATCAGGTTCCATGCGGACCTCGCTCGTGATGGACATGCCGTCTCTGCGAGACTTGGTTATGACCGCCAGATCTTCTCCTGTTCGCATCGTTTGGGTTACATAGCGCTCCTTGCACGGGAGGAACCAAGTGCCCTTATCTGTAACCATCCAGAAGTCGATGGACCATGAGTCATGGAAAGGTGTAACAAGTCCGCGTGGATCGACTATCGAATATTCCTCGCAGTCGGGCAGACCCACCGCAGTCCAGTTTCGTTGGGTCAAGTTGATATGGCTGAAAGAGAAAGCTCGAGGAATGAAGGACTCATCCTTTGGATTATACTGTTTTTGTATCCAGAACGGCCATATCCAATCTAAATTGTTTTGTATGGCCTTGGTGTTGGCCAAGCCGCGAGCGTGAAAGGCGAAGCCGGCTCGCAGGAGCTCAATCGGTTCATTCGTTTCGGAGGGTCGGCTGAATTTTCTGATTCGATTTAGTGTCTCGACCGGATCATTGAAACCGTAAGCTTTAGCCGCTTTTCTGGCTATCAACTGCCAAGGTATCCATTTTGTTATGCCCATAGTTATATTTCGTTTGGTGTTGCTTAGGTAGCGTCAGGGGAGGGGAGTCCCTGTCCTTGCTCGGACTTTTTCAGTCGGTGTTTGTAGAGCTTGATTGCTACGCTGAGGATGATGCCGAGCCCTATGATTATTATTGCTCCCACACCCACACCGTCGAATACGGCGTTGCCAAAACCTACGAACAGGATGGCCCCTAGGGCGTGGCCGGAGCTATTCCACTTCAAGTAAGGGGAGGCCTTTACCCCCATCGCGAGCGGCAAATACATCTTAACCACGTACGGTAACCCCGGAAGTAGTCCCCAGAGAAATAAAAGCTTACTAGAATTTCCCCCTGCCTTTTCTTCAAGCTTCTGCCAAAGCCCCTCTTGTTGTTGGCTTGTGGATACGAATCGGCTGACTGTGTTGCTTAATCCAAGAGCTATGACGTGGTGAGCTACAATGGCCAAGCATGCGACCGACGCAGCCACGCCTAATCCGAATCGAGCTCCGACGGCGAACAGAAATATAGAAAGCGGCAGCCCGAGTGGGGGGAGGAATACCAATGTTAGTAGAAAAATCCAAGCGGGTGCGTTTTGTACCGCATCCTTGAACTCATCCCAAGTGATGTCGTAAGTTACCACGAGTCGCCACGCCACAATAGCTAGGGCGACGAAAATTGCCGCTGAAAAAGCGATTCTTGTTTTTGTTGGTTTTGGCATACTAAACAAGTTTCATGTCTGCAAAGACGGGGAGGTGATCAGAGGCACGTTTTAGGAGAGAAGATCTCAGTACGCCCGCTGCAGGTACCTGTATCTGCGGTGAGGTAAAAATATGGTCGATGCGTCGAAAGGGAGCCCAAGAGACGAACGAAGGCTTTGCCCTGCCTCTGTTGGCCAGTAGTTGGGAATCGGCGAGTTTGTTTGCGAAAGCGAGATAGGCTAAACCCTTTGGCCCTGCGTTAAAGTCACCGCACACTGCCAGCTGATCATAGTCTTCGAGCGTGCCGAGCCATTGATCACTGGTCAGGGATCGCGACTGGAGCTCACGTTCCAAGGAACTCAAACCTAAATGAGTATTTACGATATTGATACAGTTTCCACTTTCCGGGGTGATCTCGATCCAGATCGCTCCCCTAGGCTCGCGGTTTGCAACCCTCGGGTCTTCCAGATCGAAAGCAGCGCTCTTTTTAATTCTGAATGGGTACCGACTTGCGATGGCCAGTCCATACTGGGTACCGCGTTTGGTGTGCAACGGCTGGAAAGCGTAATGGGCTGGGGTGTCCCAGACCCCCTCTAAGGAGCGTTTTAGCGAATGCGTTGGGTTGTCTGGATTCTCAAACGCTTCCTGAAAACAGATGACGTCCGCCTCGGATTCCCTCATCACTTTAGCGAGGCGACTTACACTTCGCCGTCGGTCTGAACCGACTCCGCCGTGAACGTTGTAGCTCATGACGCGTAGCGAATCCAATGAGGGTACCGGGGCTGATTCGATTTGGTCGCGTTTGGTATCTATTCGGCCCAACTGCTGCATGGCAATTTCGCGTAGATCCCTCGGGCGCATGGCTTGGGGCTGCCAATTAACGGTGTTTGGCAACATCACGAATCCGCGACACTCCTCGGCTCCGGGGCCCGCATGAGCTCCTCGTTCATCGGCAAAAGTCAGCGGTTTCCCCGCTGGCCTCCACCCAAGGAAAATGAGATCCCCAGCGTATTTCGACTGAGCCAGGATCCGAAGGTCATCGATGGTCTCTTCTGCAAACTCGTGCCCGCGCGAATCTAGACGTTTCTTCAAGACATCAAGACCTCCTGACTCTCCTTCCATGTGGCAGGCTATGCTGCCGTCGTCTCGTTCAAACAGCACGGTGGGAATATTTGCCTCTTGGATAAAAGTCTCCGCCCAGCCTGCTTTTTCCTCTGCTCTTAGCCCTTCATCAACATAGCAATGGGCAACTGGCCCCATCGCTTGGAGATGTATCCAACGGGTCGATTCTCGTGTTGAATCTTCGTTTGTATCGAAGTTTGTCTCTACGATGGATTTCGAGCGTTCCATGAAGGCGTCCAAGCTGCTACTTGGACTTAACTTGAAGCCTTCCTTCTTGGAAAAGATATCCTTGGTCGCTTCGGCTAACGTTTTCCCGGCTTCCTCATGGTAGGGTACGGTATGCTCTTGTCCGTGGTCGGAGAAGACGATGATGCGATAGTTTCTAGCGTCGGAATTTTCTGCCGCTCTGTAGAGCTTCTTGATCGTCTTATCAATGCCTTTGAGAGTCCAGTGAGCGAATCTTGAATGTGGCCCTCTCCGGTGCGCTGCTTCGTCGTATCCAAAAAAGTTAGCATGGATAATGGGCAATCCGTTGTTTAGATCTTCGATTACTTCTCCACGGATTGCCTCCCTTAGTGTGATTGCGACAGCGAGTCTCGCGGGAATGAAGGTGAGCTCTGCGGCTAGATCTCCACGTGTCAGTATTCCTCGGACGGCGTCATAAATTCCCACGCCTAGCTCCGCAACAAGGAGTTTCGCGAGCCGCATCGTGTCTGTTGGGTTCTTGACCGCGAGCCGCAACAATCTGAGAATCGATAGTTCGCTTACCCAATACGAAAATGTATTCAGTTCTCCACAGTATTTCGCCTTTTCAGCTCCTCCTGTGTAGATATTAGCGTAGCTTGAACCTCCTTCTAACAAGCCGTCGCCTTGCTCTTCAGATTCTTGGGCGATGCGGCTAGCCCATTCAGCATCGTACATGCGGACTTCTTGTTTCGCCTCCGAGTCGTAAAAACTGAACGCGGGAGTAGCGCACTGCGCGCCGTAGTGGATCTCCGCTTGCACGGCAGGGGTGCAACTTGGCTGTCCGGGGTAAAACGTTTTCAAGGCATGATCCCTCTTTTCCATCAGGCTCTTCAGAAAGGGCATACGTCCAGATTTGACGGCACGTTCGAACTGAAATTGCGAGAGCCCGTCGATCTGCAGCAGCAGAACGCCTGTTTCGCGAGGTGGAATAGAATGTGGAGGATTGGTACTCATATAACGCGGTACCCACCTTATTTGCCAAATCTGCGCCAATCCTGATTTTAGGCGAGAGCCCGCGTCTCGACACATCTTGTAAGTAACAGAATATCAGGTAGAAGCTAGGTATGTATCGGTAATTCAATACAGCTTGATGACGATGGGCTCTAAACGCTATCGCCGCGATCGATCAATTTGCAATGCGGTGAAATCCTGTGTCTTGCATTAAGCAAAATGAAGTTTCCTGATTCGCGTTTGATAGCAGAGAAATAGGTTGGAAGCGTGTATGGCACGAGCTTTGCGGTAGCGAATTCGTGTCGATCCAAGCCTCTCCGAATTATAGATCCATTCCTCCCTCGAGAATCAAAGCTCGTCGGTGGTTAGCCGTATTCTCGCTGCTTTTGCTGGGAGGATGGGTGATTTTTTTCCTTGGTAAACTCGCAGGCGGAAATGCGTTCGAGCGATTCGACCAAGCGATACTCCTTTCGCTCCGGGTTGAGGGTGACTTATCTGATCCGGTCGGCCCGCTTTGGCTAGAAGAAGCGGCGAGAGATGTGACGGCGCTTGGAAGCTTCGCTTTACTTATTCTATTCACCGGAGCAATCGCCATTTTTCTTTGGATATCGGGCAAACATCGAGCCTGTGGCTTCATCATTGCCAGTTCTTTGAGCGGCGTCGTTTTGAGCACCTATCTCAAGCAGTTCTTCAATCGGCCTAGGCCTGATATCGTGCCGCACGAGATGCACACGCTCTCTATGAGCTTCCCCAGCGGGCACGCTCTGCTCTCTGCCGTTATCTTTTTAAGCGCTGGTACACTTGTATCCAGCACACAACCACGGGCCTTCGTTAAGGCGTACGTTCTTATACTAGCTCTTGCTTTGACCTTTTCGGTGGGACTCACCCGGCTCTACCTCGGGGTACACTGGCCCACTGATGTGATAGGCGGTTGGTTGGCGGGTGGTACATGGGCTACCGGATGGTGGCTGATCGCGCAAAATTTCCTGCCCCGGAGAGAGACTGAAACCTTCGCTATAACGGATGAGGAGACCAACTATGAGTAGCGAAAATTTGGATGTAAGTTCCGAGCTTAAGTCTGATAGCTCGTTTGCTGACCGCACAAAGAGCGTATCGATTGCTGAGAAAACTTCGGTTATAGCTGTGGAGGCTACATCAACTGGGGTTGAGGGGAGGAGCCATGCGGCTGAGACTTCTACGGATCCATTAGCCCAACCAAACGATGAACTAAATAAGTGCGTCGTTGTGGTGAACAAAGAGTCGGGTACTGTTTGCGATCTTTGGGATGACCATTTTGAGGCTGAGCTTCTGGAGAGACTTAAAGCCAATGGGTGGGAACCCGGTTTGAAGCTCGTGAAAGGCGAGGAGATCGAGGAAACTGTTGTTGCAGCCAAGAGCAGGAAGATTGGCGGATTGATCGCTGGAGGAGGTGACGGTACGACCAACTCGATCGCGCGACTGATGCTAGGTTCGGATATACCGATGGGGATACTTCCTTTTGGAACATTGAATCTGGCCGCCAGAGACTTGGGCTCGCCGTTGGAACCTTTGGATGCTGTAGCCTCCCTGTATCCGGGACGCACTCGAGAGATCGATGCATTAGAGTTGGGTGATCGACTCTGTTTATGTATGGCAATTTTAGGCGTCTACCCCGAGTTGCTTAATAAGAGCGAAGAGTTCCACGGGCGTAATTGGTGGCGAAAGTTTACCAAGTTGGGCAGTGATTTTTTCAAAGCCTTTCTTTCCTCCCCTAAAATGGAGCTATCCCTTGGAATGGATGGTACAAAAGCTGAACGGGTTAAATCACGTATGTTGATCGTTGTTCCCGGTCACTTCCAAGATGATTTTGGAATCATCCCAAAGCGAGAGAGTCTGGAAGGAGGCAAGTGTACCTTGTTGGTTTCCAAGCACAGTTCCGCATGGTCGCTATTCCGAATGATAGGCAATTTCCTACTTGGTCGGTCTGCTCAGGATCCGGATCTGGAGGTGAAGTCTGCCGCGACTTTATCCATCAATGCTTTGCGACGAAAAAAGGTGTTGCTCGCCATAGATGGAGAGCTTGCGAAGTTTAAAGTACCGCTGAAACTGGATTTGAAGAAACGAGCTCTGCTAGTCCTTGATCCTAAGGCTAGCGAAGAATAGAGATTTTGTTCGTTCTTATGTTTTCGTCTCGCTGCTGCGTTATTAGCTTCGAGTAGTCACGATCTCGTGTTGAAGCTGTCGAGTGGTTACAAAACGAGAGCCGTCCCAGGATCGTAAGTGGATATCGAATTCGTTTTCGAAGACGCGGATGGTGTGGTAGGAATTGGATTCGCCTTTCAGCCGCGTCGAGGTGGAGGTGGAAGCTTGAAGGGCGAGTGTTTTCACTTTTGAGTTTTCGGCAGTGGGAAGTTTGGCCCAATGTGCCTGGTGTAAGTGTCCAGCCAATACGAGTGAAACTCCGCATTTACTAAATACAGATAGAGACGCCTCAAGTCGGCCGACTGTCCCGCGTTTAGTGCTTTGAGGAGGTAGTATGAAAGGGTGGTGGGCAACGACTATTTTTGGTTTATCTGAAGCGACAGTGTCGAACCAGTTGGCCATAGCGTTGAGCTGCTTTTTGTTTATCCGCCCTCTAGACCAATCTAAGCTGCTCCAGTTGCTTCGTCGAGCGCTGTTCAAACCCACTACTGCAAAGTGAGGTGCCTCAAATGTGGGCATCATCTCAGAAGTTATGTAGCGTTTGTATCGATGAAATGGGTGCAGGAAACGAGCTGGTATGCTCCAAGCGGGCAGATCGTGATTCCCTGGGACAGCTAGCCAAGGGCAGCGTAATTGGTTTAGAAACGACCTAGCCTCTTCGAATTCGCGACTTCGGGCTCGCATCGTCAGATCACCGCTGATGATGACAAGCTCGGGACTCAGCTGACGCAAGTCCTTGAGCAAGCCCTCGACGATGCGGAACTGGGTTCGCCCGAAGTGCAAGTCGGACAAATGGACTATTAGGGAAGGGCTCGTCCCGCTAAGCTGTGAGCGAGACGAGTCTAACTTTCTGTTGGAAGACTCCAATGCTATTCAGACTGATTGATGTAGGATTGACCTTCCTTGAGGTTTGTTTGTTCGCTTTTGCTGGGTTTCTTGCTGCTTTGCATTGATTGTATTGCCAGTCCGACTACAAAGAGGATTACAGAAGCGATAGCGAAGTACATGAGTATAGTTAGTATGGTATTCATGCCTGCTTCATTTCATATTTCGTGCCAATTGGGTCGGAGGGTTCTTCTGAGTGCCGCTAAGGGGGCGAGTAAGCTCCTATGGCCGGAATATTCATAAACGGCCTTACCGATCTGTCTTTGTCTTTTTCGTATAAATGCAAAAAGCCCTGTTTCAAAGGAACTTTATTTGCAGAATGCATCACTCTGATTTGCCGCACGTTTGGAATTCAGGGGTGACTTTCTGTCGGGCCAAGGCTGGCGCGATTTATTCAACGCGTCTTAGCATACCATGTCACTTCTTAGCGTATTAACTATTTGTTTTATGGCCGGATTTGCCATGCCGGTCGGAGCGTTTTTGGCCAGAATCGAGAAGATTCAGCCTGATTGGTTGGAAAATGAATTCAGGCACAGCGTGATTTCCTTTGGTGGCGGGGCGTTGTTGTCAGCAGTTGCTTTGGTGTTGGTTCCAGATGGGATTGAGAAACTTGATGTCTCTGCATCCTTGGTTTGTTTCTTTCTCGGAGCCATAGGCGTCCTCGTCTTAGACATTTTTCTCAGTAAACGAGAATCGGACGCGGGACAGTTGGTGGCGATGCTCACAGACTTCGTCCCCGAGTCGATTGCCCTAGGAGCCGCGTTTTCCGTGGGGAGTTCATCCGGAGGAGTTCTCGCTCTGATGATCGCACTGCAGAATTTACCAGAAGGCTTCAACGCGTATAGGGAGCTGAGATCAGGTACGCAAATACAACCGCGTGTAGCTCTGGCCAGTTTTGTAGGAATGGCGTTTCTAGGCCCGCTCGCTGGGTTGGTTGGCTACTTTATACTGAGTGAACAGCCTCAAGCGTTGGCTGCTATCGAGATGGGGGCGGCGGGCGCTATTTTGTATCTAGTCTTCAAGGACATCGCACCAAAGGCGAATCTCGAAAAAAGCTGGGCTCCTCCGTTTGGCGCGGTGGTAGGGTTCGCGCTTGGCTTGACGGGCCACATTCTAGCTCATGGCGGCTGAGAATCGAACTGGTAAGGAGTTCTCTCGGAACGCTTAAGCGCTCTTTCGGCGACGGGATAGAGCCAGGGTGACAATTGCAGAGCCTGCAAGCACAAGTAGGGTGCTTGTTTCGGGCACGGCGGTTACAACGGCCAGAGTAACATTTGCCCGTCCTGGGTCAGGAGCGGCCTCGAAGCCTGAAGTCCAAGTGTAGCCTAGCATATTTGTTTCGCTATAGGAGGCTAACCCTAAGTGAAGGCCAAGCCATTCGCTTTCGCTTTCCACGCTAGCGGCCACGAGGGAGGTAACATCCAAGCTATGACTCTCACTCGCAGGTAGTTCGAAAGTGAGTGTTCCCAAATTGTCTATGGGTGAGGCTGACCATGACAGAAAACCGTCGGAGGTGAAAGAGGTGACAAAGATGTCTGCTGCGTTGCTCTCGTCCAAGAGGTCGAAGTTTAAGAAAGCAGATTCGATCTCTTGTCCGAATAAACTGGAGATGTCTACGGTGAGCTCGGTGGAGTGGTTTACGTCGATTTCGAATACTCCCTCGTGGTAGCCTTCGTCGTTTAGACGGCTTTGCAGGTAGCCGTCACCTTTGAAAACAGAGCCGGGTTGGTCCAGTGACACCGTGCCGCTGGGGATAAGGCTAGATAGCTCAAAAACAGTCTGCTGAGACCACAGAGGCTGGGTCATTATTAGTGGCAAGCTCGCTAGGAGAAAAGACGTCAGTTTTGGTCGGTGGAATCTCATGCTTGGTTTTTCGGCGTTAGATCGATTTTCAACTCGGGCCCCGTTTTAGGGATGTCCAATCTACGTACATTTATAAAAAAAATGTAAGCAGGTATCGCGCAAGACCAACGCATATCCGCGAAAGTGACACTTTTGCCTCAATTGAATGACGCCGTTAGCCCAGAAGTGAACGGCGGCTCGCCGCCAGGTCTTAAAGAATCTTGAGGGGCAGTTTTGAAACTGCGACTTGGCGATTTACCAGGTCACTTTAACCGTTCCGCTTATCCCGTAGAGCTGGAGCTTATTGTCTCCGTAAACGGAAGGATTAAATACCCGTAGACGATTGTTCAATGTCGTGCTCGTCTGCAGGGAAAGTCGGTTTTTCCCAGTTTTCAGATATCCTTCGAGTTCTACCTCCCGCTTTAATGGATTGTGAGGAGGGAGTTTTCTGCCGTTGAGCGTGATTTGAACTGTGTCGAATAGCTGCTCCCAAACAAGAGTAGCAGTCTGGCTCCGGGCGAGATCCAGATTCGCTTCAAATTCGCAGCTATAGGTCAATAATCCGGAATCTTCGGTGAATTCCTGCAGCTCTGACCATAAGGGGAGGGTGTCTAAGGAAGTGGATCTTTTTACCTTGATTGTCTTGGAAGGCGAATCGCCTGGAATCCAGCTTTCCACGTCCAGTATCCAGCTTTTTAGGACTAAAGAATTTGGATCCTGATTTGAATGGCTTGTTTCTAAAACAGATATTCCGGGTAATGGTTTTTTGGTGAGAACGTACGCTTTTGAATCGCGAGGGCTAAGCTTCATTTCGAAGGTAGTCGCATCAGACTCTGCATCATTGCTGGCCAGTTCCTGAATTTCGCCTGTCCAGAGGTCCATCTGATAAAGGTAAGCGAGCTGGGATTGCTTTGGTATCTGGACCATTGTCTCTTGCTCATCTTTTTCGGAATTATTGCAAAAATAGAAATAACGCGCGGAATCCGTCAGTCGCTCAGCGTGCACTATTTCGGCTTGAGAATGAGTGAGACGAGGTGAGATCCCTAGTTCCTTAACGCCCGATTCGATATTTTCGCGAGACAGCACGTTGGCCACGTTTTTTAGGGATAGAAGTTGCGAGAAGATAGCTTTTAGCTCCTTCTCTGCTTCCGAATTCCTTTTTCCAGAGAGCATTGGATCGGACCAGTCGCCGACTGCGAGAATCGGCAAGCCGGCTTGGGCTAGAGCAAGAAGCCTTTTGGCTGCGGGCAATTCGAAGGTTGATTTGCGTCCGTGGAAGGCGTCGCCCTCGAAGACTAAAAGTTGGAAAGCGGCTCCGTCAGGGTTGAGCATGCCGTTCCGAACTTTGGCTGTGGGCAGCTCTAAGGTAGACGGGGATATGAATTCATGTGTCCAACCTTTTGATACGCCAATTTTACTGAACCAAGGCGCTCCGAAGCCCGACCCTGCGTATCCTTTCTGTCTGAGAAATGCCACATCCACCTGAGGTTGGCCTTGCTGTAGGATGAGATGAACTCGAGAAAAATAGCCGGATATGTCATTGATATGCTGCCAGCTCGGTTGTCTCGGGCCCCAGGCCTCGGAGTAGCCGGTGCGTCCGTGGTAGGGTGAGAACGCGGCGAAGCCTGGCCATTTTGCGGTGGGGGCTTCCGCATAAGCGAAGCCGTGCAAAACGCTCTGATTAACTCCGGCTGCGAATTGAGGGTTTAGCGTTCTCAGAACCCGCTTCCAAGTTGTGCCGTAAGCGCTGCCAGCAAAGGCTCCCGCTTCGTTGGAGAGGATTTTGTTTCCTCCCATATCTCTGCCTCCAGCCAGCGAGCGGTAGTCATCCAAATTTTTGAAGCCGAGGGATTCTCCTTCTGCAATGTCGAGTGTTGCCGCTGCTCGGATCGCGTCGGTACGCAGTCCGTAAGGTTGCCCGCGGAATCCTAGGCCAAGGCTGCGTGCCCAAGTCTTTAAAGCCTCGAAATGATTTTCCAAAAACAGCTCTGAAAGCGTTTGCCACCAATCATGGCGAATATGTCCGGAGTCGAAACCTTCGAAGTCGATTATGTGGTCCTCTTTCTTTTGGACTACCAGAGGAAGGTAGGGAAGGAGGGAGTAGCCACGGCGTTTTTCGAATTCTTCTAGGAGCAATGGAGTCCAAAGAGTCTCATGGGTTTCCATTTCGATGGAATCTTCAAAGAGATTTCCACCCACGGACGCTATGAGTTTTTCGATCTTTGGAGTCAGCACCTTTTGCTTCCAAAGGTCTTTAACGGCTTGGGTGCCAGCTTGGCTAAAGTGATCTACTACGAAGGATTCTGGTTTGGTGTGAGGTCCACCTTCCGGCTGCTGAGCGGAGCCGCGAAGCCAGTAGGAAAGAATGATCCACGAGCCCGATTGGGTCGGTTTCCAGTGTAGGACACCATTGGATACAGCGTCGGTGAGGTCGATAAGGCTATCTCCATCAACCGACATTTCTTTGTCAGTCGCGCTACTGCCCGCTGACAAAAGGGCGGCTTGCAAAGCGTAACGTTCTGCTTTCGCCCCGCTTTTAGGCGTATCCGGAGCGGGAATTTCCCCGTCGAAGGTTTTGCTAGAATCCCAAGGAGTAATTACGGTGACTAGTTCCTTCGTCGCTCCCGGATGGTCTGGAGTTATCAGGCAACTCGCTGCGGGCCAGCTAGGGCCGATGGAGTGGTCGATGCTCAACCCCCGTTTCTGTGCCTGATCTAATGCAGCCTCGACTGCATCTTGCCACGGTTTCGTTCCCCAGCCATGAGTTTCGGAAGACATATCGACGCGAACGCTATGATGCACATCCGCGATTTCAGCTCCGCCGAAGCCTGCATCGGCCATTATATCAATCTCCTTTCGGATTTCCTCTGGATCGACCAAGCCATGCGGCCACCACCAGCGGAATTTGGGCTGGAAGGGGCGAGGCGGGTTGGCAAACAGTTTGGCCAGTTCGCTACTTGGTTGTGCGTGGCCCGCCTTGGAGCAAGCGAGCGGGGCAAGCAGAAGTCCGAGGCCGGTTATGGAACTAAGCTCTAGGAAGCGTCGACGGGAGAGGGGAGACATAGGAAATTTATTGTTGGGGCTGGGGGGAGTGATTTGTAGGCAGTTCTCTACAATGCCCATCTCACGTTTGGTTTTGACCTTTATCGATCGAAAACGCGAGCGAGCGAAGGCTCATTTGTCGGACCCAAAATGATGTGGGTCTTGGTCATTTTCTCTCATTTTTTGCCGAGACAAGGCGAGCCTTTTCAGCCTGATCCAATCAGAATTTTAGGGGCTTGAGAGAACGTATCCAAAAATTACTATTCGAAAAGGAGCGTGATATCGAAATTCCCTAGGATCCCGTTATTGGCGGGTATTATTCCGTTAGTTTTTCTGCCTTCGAAAATCGGGGTATCGCTCATTTTTATCTTAGCCCAAAGTTGGTAACGAGTAGGCGGATACGCATGGTGAACTCTCGTTTTTTGCAGCTCGATGAGTTTCATTTCTCAATTTGTCAGAGCGAGTTCAGCGTGGATGAGGGATCTGATTAGGGAGACTTACACGTGCTTTATTTCGGCATCATCGCTCGACTAATTCTGAGGATCTCCTAAGATTGCATGCGTCGAGACTGTCGGAACGTTTCCTAAATGGTGCGGCCTGACTTCTCTAAATTTTACCCTCCCTTAATCCCATGCTTTCACGAATCTCTCTCAAAACGTTTTTCCGTTTATCTCTGCTGTTCTCGTTTATAGCTTCAGGCGGTACACTGCATGTGCAAGGAGAGGATACTTCTCTCGATGATGCCCCTTTAGCAGAGGTGAATGGGCACCCATTTGTAATTGTAACGATCATCGACAAGAGCAGCGATATGGACGCAAGGGTTGCCCCCTTTCGGGAACGGTTGTTACGAGATGCTTTTGAGGATGCTATCAAATCATCGCCGCTAAATTATGCCTATACCTTACGGTTTCAGGAAGGGAAAAGCGTGGAATACGTTCCGGAGCTGATCATTGAAATTGCTGATTGGAAGTATGTTGGTTCGAACGCTTTTGAGTGTTCGGCTCAAGCGAAGTTTATCGATGCTCTTAAGAACAATCACAATCTGAAAGGATCGATTGGGGTTGAGTCCACTTTGACTTGGGCAGGCTCGAGTGCGGAAATGGAAGAATACCTTGAAGCCTCGGCCCGTAGGGTCTTCGAAAAGCTGCTCCGACGGATACTGAAAAAAGGCTTGTACCGAGCTGGGTAGAGGAATGGCATGCGAGGCTCAATCGAGGGCCACAAATTATACCCAATAACACCATGAAAAGAGTAACTTGCGAACAAGTAGGCGGTGCCTGCGATCACGTTTTTGAAGCTGAGACTTTCGAAGAGTTAGTGGAAAAGAGTAAAGCTCATGGGATGGAGATGCTACAGCAGGGTGACGCTGCTCACATGCAAGCGATGCAAAAGATGATGGTGCTTATGCAGTCTCCTGAAGAGATGAACAAGTGGATGGACGAACGCCGTAAAGAGTTTGAGGCTCTTCCAGAGGTCTGATTAGTCGACGCCTCTCAGACGAATTAGCGAACGACTTTTGTTTCAGACAATATTCGCTCGAATTGCTCGCGTAGCTTTGGATCGCGAACGTTTTTGAGTCCAATTCGCGCTGCTTGCCGGGCATGGTCAATATCGGCAAGCATCTCATAGAAATGGGCAGTGGAGAGGGCTAGTTCGCTTGCTTCCGTAAATGCCAAAACACCCTCGCTGAGGAGTTCTACTTGGATTGCGTTTGGACGAATGGAACTGTGGTCCCAAGCCTTCGCCATGAGTTTATAGGTCTGAGGCAAGGCAGGCGGCAGGGATCGGGCTTTCAAGAGTGGCAGCAGAATTGCCTGCATTTGCTCTGCGGAAAGTTGTCCGTTTTCGTTCGGAGATTTGAGGGCTTTGGTCAATGTTATGTCGGCGAGAGCTACCCAAACTTCGGCTCTGTTGACTCCATTGGATGTCGCTTTAAGGAGGAGGTCGTAAGCCTTTTCTTGGTTGCCAGCTTGGTATTCGCCTAGTCCGTAAGCGGCGAGCAATTGCGGGTTGTTTGTGTCGCGTTTGAGAGCAACCTTGTAGCTGAGTACTGCTCTATCGGTGAGTCCGGCGAGGAGTTGGACATCTCCCTTGATGCGTCCGATCTCGGACTGTGAAGCGGAACGAAGCTCTACCTCCGGGTAGGCTAAGGGCTGATCTTTATTTAATTTGACGTATTGGTAGTTGTGGTACGGATAGCGAATGTGAGCTTCGAATTTTTTTGTCATCTGACGGTAGCTCATGTCGAAGCACTCTTCAAATAGCTCTTCGCTTGGCTCTTCTGTTTTCAATCGCTCCACGAATAGATCGAAGGACTGCTTGTACTTTCCTCTCGAGGCGTAGTTGCAAAAGTGGACAAACACGTGACACTGCTTAGCCCATAGCAAGTCGGTCAGGCGATTAAGCTCTTCGTATTCTTCGATCGGGTACGAGAACATTTCTTGGAGCGGAATAAGAATTTGCTTTGCGAGAGCTATATGGAAAGGTGGGTCTTGGGTCCAGAACTCAAGCACAGCGTCTAAGGGCACTGCATCCATCTCCTCCGCTTGCACGGGGGCAGCGGTTAGCATTTCATCCTCGCCCTCTTCAGCCGCTGTTTCAGAAATTACACCAGCGAAGACTAGGGCTTCGTATACTGAATCAAAATTCCCACCTCTAGGAATTGCATTCGGATCTGGTATGCCTCGATCCATGTCGAGCTGGCCAAATTTGATGATTCGATCGTAGAGCTCTATATCCATGACGATTTGCAACCATCCTTCCAGAAGCCAAGGGGGGAGCTTTTTGTCTTTTGCTAGGAGGAATTTTGCATATTCGCGAAATAGCTGCCTTCGATAGTCGATTTCGAGACTTACGGGCTCGGTGTCTATCCGGGTATTGTAATACCGAGATTGCATATTTAGCACAATAGCGAGTTGGGAGTCGTTTTGTAACAGAAGGCTGAATACTCCGTTCCTGCTCTCTCCCACGCGTTCTGTGAATCTCCAAAATTCTCCTTTCGAACCACAGAGTATCAATCTTGCATTTGCTTTAGGGGTAGGGCGTATCGGAAGTACAAAGTTTAAGGCGTCTCTGAACCGGCCGAAATCGCTCAAAAGCTTTTTTGTGTTTATCTCGCTCGCGTTGGATAGAACTTCGAATTCGTCCAGTTGCCCGTAGCTCCATTCCTCCTCGTCGGGCAATTCGAAGCTTCCCATTGATTTTACCGGGTCGAGTTCGAAAACATCCAAAGGTTCACCCTTAGCGAAACAAGATGGAGCTGCGAACACGCATAGGAATACGACAAGCATAAACCTGAACGGCTCGAATGTCATCTTAAGCTGTTTATTCATGGTGCTCTTATTTTTAGCGACTACTCCACTACCACATGGCGAAAGCTTAGCTCGCCGTTAGGTTTGAAAGTGAACCTGATAATGTAGTCTCCTGCATTGATGCTATCGCAAGTGCGAAGCCGAATGACGTCGCGGACCGGGTTTCCAGTGGTCGGAGCTATTTCGAAAAAATCGTCACAAATAAGGCCTCCATCGCTAGCGATTATTTCCAATTTAGCTTCGAGCGGAGTGTCACCGTCGTACTGATACGGAATATTAAGTCCATAGCGGTCACCAACACCGACGTAGATTTCCCACTCGGCCAGACCTTTATCAGGAGAGTGAGTGAGGATGGGTCTGGTGAAAGATTCGCGCACGGAACGAACCACTATTGAGTAGAGCTTAGCCGTGGAGTCGTCAGGCAATATGCCGTTTGCTCCTAGGTGGACGGTATCTCCCGGCGCGTAACGCCGTTTCAACATGCTGATACGGTCTGACCCCAAAAGTTGGAGATAATAGTTGGTTGGTATCCAGTCCCGAAGCCATTGAGGTCTGTCCTGGATTCTAGGATCCAGGGCGATGTAGATCTCGGTGTGGTCTGCTACCTCGAAACTTACCTCTAGCTTTTCATTTTTCGCGTCTGCTGTTGGTCCGCGTAGCCAGTCACAATCGCTTAGGCGGGAGTAGAAGCGTTCGATGCTGGGGCCGGCGTCGCTATAAAGAGCTCGTCCAGTACGAAGATTGGCGATCGCTTGCCAAGCTTCGGGGGCATTGCTTCCGGTAACTCGAAAATTGGATACGGAAGTTGCTGGAGCAGGAGGGGAACGTCTTTTTGCCATGGCTAGGTATCTTCCATTTCCAAGTTTAACTTTGTCGCCCGCATGGAAACGTTTCCGGTAGATGGGGACTTCGCGTTGATCGGGGTTCGCGGTTGCCAAGTCGAATTCGGTGAGTTCCCAACCGCTTAACCAAGGAGACGGAGCGTCGAGTGCAGCTACAAAGAGGTCAGCGTCCTGTGAAAGAGAAGCGGAAATTGAAAAGGTGCTGTCAACCACTGCTTCCCTGTTGGTTTGGATCCACTCGGTTTCGCGCAACGGGAAGGAGAGATGGGCTAGGGTTGTCGATTGATCTTTGAATAGCTTGTCGCCCGTATCTAGCCAGGTTTTGGCTTCCGTGTCGGGGTGGCTCGATTTAACTCTCGTCAAAAGTCGATTCGTCTGGGCCAGTCCTTGGGTTTTCTTAGGGGATGAAATCGCAATGGCCGAGATAACGGCCTGAGTGGACTTCACCTCTGGAAAGGATAGAACCAGCTTTCCGTCGTCGATTTGTACGGGCAGAGTTTTCTTGAAGAGAGAGGAAAAACCAGCTTCCTGCCAAATATCTAGGTTCTGGATACGCGTTTCTCCGTTCAAGGCGATGTCGAATTTTCGCCATCCAGAAACGTCTTTTGATCCATCCGCTCCATACCAAGGTTCAATGAAAAAGAGTTCTACTTCGTAGTCACCATTGGGCAGGTCAAAATGATAGCTGAGTTCCTTTCGCCCGTAGCGAAAGCTCTGTAGCAACGAATCGTCTTTGGTTCCGGACACGGGCTGGTAGACACGTCTTTTGCTTCCAAACTCCGATGGCAGGTTGGCAAAACGGTCCCCCCACGATCTCGCTCCCCAACTCGCTTCGTTGCGATAAGATTGATCCGCTAGCCAAAGGTTGCCTTGTGAGTCGGTATAGTCGGGGCCACCGCAATTGATTCTGTAGAGGTAATGCTTTTCTTCCTGCTTGGATTGGATTGCTGGTTCCTCGAGGTTGGCCGCAGTGGCTAAGGGAGCGGGGGGCAAATGGTGTAGCTTGATTATGTCAGTGGCGACTGTTTCTCCATTCATTCGAGCCTCAGCATATAGGGTATCATATTTGATATCCGCTGCGTCCCATTTGAAATGAGTTCCTTTAGGACCACGGGTCCGAACGCCTAAGGAGGATTCTCCCAAATCGTTGAAGAGTTCTACTTCATCGCAATTTGAATACACGATGATACCGTCTTTCAAACCGGGTTCAGTCCAGCGATCTGGCCAGGTGTGGGACACGATATAGACCATGGGATCCTCCTCTGCAGCGGTGTAATTGCTCCGATACATATAGAACACGTCGAGCGGTTCGCCCCAAATCGTTTGCAGTCCCTTGTTGTTGGCGGGGCCGATTTGATCCAATTCGCGGATACCGTCTGTTGTTTGCTGGCCTTGTGCCCCAACGTTTCTCCCCGGGTTCTGGTGAGTGGTCATAGGCCAAGCGAAATGGCCGATCGCTTTGTCCCGTACCGTTTCGGCGAGCCGGACTTTGGTTTCCATCAAGGCAGTCATACGATCTTCTGATAGCACGCCATCTTCGATGAAACCGCCCTCTGTGTGTAGATCGATGCTACGCCAAGCTCCGTATTCTCCCACTAGACGCTGCTTGCGGATCTCGTTCGCGTAATTGTAGAGATCGCCTCCGTAGGTGCCGGACCAGTTTTGGGCGACGTCCCAATCTGTACCTTCCCCACTATTACAAGTGGTTATGAGGCGCTGCTTGCTGGCAGTCGGGTCGAGTTCGCGGATAATTTCGACACATTCTTCTGCGAACCATGCAGGGAGTTTACTCTCGTTTTGCAGCCCATAGAGGATTAGCGATGGGCTGTTCCGGCGCTCTTTGATCCAATCGCGGAGAAGTTTTTTGTAGTTGGAATAGAACGCATCGTTCTCGAACCAGATGTGAGCACCGAATTGGGTCCACCAAAGCATGCCAGATTGGTCCCACCTTTGATTGAAGCGAAGATTGTGCGGGTGGTGGGCGTCACGGAAAATATTGAAGCCTGCTGCCTCGATCTTGGATGCTCGGGTTGCGACCTGCTCTGCGGAGAAGGCGTGGCTCTGCCCGAGCAAATGCTCATAGTCGGCCACACCGTTGAGGAAGAAGGGTTCTCCGTTTATGAGGAGAGGCACGTCCGTGGGGCCCGCTAAGTCTGGCCAAGTGATAACTCGAATTCCGTAGGGGGTGCGAATTTCATCCACGATTCGGCCCTGGTGTAGGACTTGAGTCAGGACGGTGTAACGATGCGGATGATCCGGGTGCCAGAGCTTCACTTCATTGGTCGATAGTTGAATCGGCTGTTCTAATTCCTTGGTCAAAGTTTCTGCGACCAAATGACCATCCGGGTTCAGCAAACTGTGCTTGAGAGCGATGGATTCGCTTGCCTCTGCGCCTTGCAGTTCCGTCTTTATGAAAAGGGTTGCTCCAGTCTCAGTCGCCGAATCGTCATTCCAAATATGAATACCAAACGGAGCAATCCGTATGGAATTCGTCGTTACAAGGTGCACAGGGCGAAAAATTCCAAAAGGCTGCGTGCCCTCCGAGAATCCGTAAGCGAGCTCGCACCCTCCGCAAACCCAAGGCAGGTCGCGGATGCCATCGGGATGATCTGCTCGTACGCTGAGAATATTGGTCTTTCCGTAGGATACAGCGTCGCTGATATCGATCTGAAAAGTAGTCAGGCCTCCGGCATGAGTGCCGACTTGCTTGCCGTTAACCCAAACGGTTGCATAGGAGCCCACTCCCTCGAAGAATAGGCTGATTTGTTTATCCTGTTCTTCAGGGGTGACGTTAAAGGTTTTTCGATACCAGGCGCTTCCGTGTTTCACTCCGTGCTTAACCTGGCGGTATCCCTCGTAAGAATCCCAGTTATGAGGAACGGAGACGCTTTCCCAAGATTGGTCGTCGAAATTTTCCGAAAGCCAATCCTCTTCATCGGAGGGTTCCACATCAGTCGTTCTCCAGTCTGTATCCAGAAGCTGGTGGCCACGATAGGGCGTTTCAATTGGAATTTGAGAATAGCCAAGGCAGGTTGTAGCTAAAACGCAAACGATGCTTAGGCAGCGTCCTACAAGATTTTGGGTAAATGGCATCTTAAACTGTCTGCAGGATCGTAGCCTAAGGCTGCGGTTCGCGGTTGGCTTCGATCGATACGTCGTCTATGAGGTAGATGGCCTTCTTAACCTTGTAGTCAGACTCGGGAAGCTCTTGGCCGCCCACTCCACGGTAGCGGAATTCGCCGGTACGGATTGTGAGTCGCTCGACAGTTCGAGCTAGGTCCGTGAAATAGGCGATCCGGTAGAGGACTTCCTGGCCATTGATGCGGAATTGAAAGCGGTCTACGTTTTTGTTGGGGTTTACGTCAATTTCGATATCCATCCATTTGCCCGCTTCGTATTCACCAGCTGGTTTCCAGATACCTTCGTGGCGGGCTTCGACTTTTCCGTCTTCGGTGAACGCTATTTGTACCGGACGAAGTCCCTCGGCATTCGCTACATCGATCTCGAGGCGTCCGTCTGTTTGCTCCAGCAATAGCTTAAAACGAATGAGAGCCGAACGACCTTTTGGGAAAACTCGAGTGACGCTAGCATAGTCGCTCGGATCCTCGTCGCTGAGAGAGAGTGCCATGCCCTGTTTCGAATCAGTGTCGATCACTTCGGTCGGGGCCCAGATGGGACGGTATATGTTCCAGTTTTCTGGCAGGCCGTTGTGGGAACTTGTCTCGAAGTCATCGAAAAATATCTTCTTTTCGACCGCAAATTCGACGGGTGCGGGAACTCGGCTGACCCAGATGTCTTCTTTATTAACGCTGTAGGTAAGCCAGAGATCTTCATCCGGAGGCGTACCATTTCCTTCCGAAATTCCGCGAACGTACTGAGGTCCCATATTTTTGTACAAACCAGGGAAGCGTTGGTCTGGGAGTTCACCGTGTACTGAAAGGAGGTTGTCAAAGTTCGTCCCGTCTTGACTGGTAGCGATCGCTAGTGGATGGCGTAGGCGAGTGGTTGGATTGAATACGAGGGCGTAGTCGCCGTCCTTCGTCTTTTCGGCCCAATACTTGGAGGAGTTGATCGGGATGTTTTTCGCGAATCCGGTACGTATCCAAGATTCCCCTTCGTCGTCGGTAGTCATGGTGACTGCGTTTTTCCAAATTCCGACAACCTTGCCATCCGGCATGTGGTAGTAGGAGAGCGCTTTGCCTTTTTCGCGATAAAATCCGTCTTCCGAGCGGTCCTCTTCCCACCACTGGGCCGTCATCAGCTTATTGCTTAGCAGGGACTCGCAAGCGTCCTTGAAGGCTTGATCTTTGCTTTCGGTGTAGAAGGGATACTCGGCAGCATCCGCTGGATCCCAATCTTCCTGCGAATTGTAGCGGATAAAATAAATGGGGCCAAAGCTTCCATCTTCTTTGATTTCGCGAACCACTCGTCCAATGCCGCTTCCGTCATTGGGTCTTGGATACTTTCCGTGAAAAGCGGTAGCCAAGAGCTTGTCGTTGGGAGCGATGTAAAAGCTCGAACGTTGGTGGGTGAGGGTGTATTCTCCGTTGGGCCGCTGGTAGGATGGAAATAGTGTTTTTGGTGTTTCCCAATTAACCCCGTCCTCCGAGCTTGTGTAGGAAGTCGGAGTTGGCATGTCGTGCTCGTTTACTGGCGCGCTTAAGTAATCGAGGTGGAACTTGCCTTTCCAATAAGCCAGCATCGGAGCATGCAGGTAGGTGTGGTCAAGTCCGTCCAGGTGGGTTGGCTCGGCGCGATTGGCTCGGTAGACCTGGATGTTTTGAGTGCCGATAGCGGGGCGGAGCCCGCCATCTGCAGCGGTGCTGACCGAAATCTCGGTCGCGTAAGCGATAGGCGGTTCGATCTCTTTCGTATCAGTGTTTGCAGCGCAGGCGGTCAGGCTGCCAAGGGCGACTCCAGCTAGGAGAGAGACCGAGGGGTTCACCTTTCTAGGAGCGAAATTGGTAAGGGGGGATTTCTGTTTCATGTCAGGCTGTTGCTGTTTTTCAGTCAGGGGTTTATTTGACTGCTCCAGCAGACATTTGAGCTGCGAGCTTGATCGCTTCGATTAGGCTGCGCGGGTCTGATTTTCCTGTTCCTGCGAGGTCGAAATTGGTTCCGTGTTCAACGGAGGTTCGGATAATTGGGAGGCCAAGCGTCACGTTAACGCCCTTCCAAATTCCCAGCATCTTCGCCGCCACGTGTCCTTGGTCGTGATACATGGCGATCGTGGCGTCAAACTCGCCTTGATTCGCTCGGAAGAAAACGGTGTCGCCCGGATAGGGACCGGAAACGTGGAAGCCACGCTTGTTCGCCTCCCTAATTGCGGGAGTGATGAATTTGATCTCTTCGTCCCCGAATAAACCGTTTTCACCCGCGTGCGGATTTAGTCCCGCTACAGCGATGTGAGGTTTTTCCACGCCGATCCTGCGGATGGCTTCGTCGGTCAACTCAACAACTTTCAGGATCCGCTCCGGCCGAACTCGATGAATAGCTTCGATGAGGGGCACGTGAGTGGATACATGGCTAACGCGAAGCTTTTCGGCAGCCAACATCATGGTTGCTCCAGGCCGTTCGCAAAGTTCGGCCAAAAGTCCGGTATGCCCGTCGTAGTGGTGCCCGGCCTTGTTCATCGCTTCTTTGTTTAGAGCGCAGGTAACGATGCCCTGTACCTCCCCCGCGAGATTGAGTTCGGTTGCGACTTTGACGTACTCGTAGGCGGCTTGCCCGCACATGGGATCTACGGCTCCCAGCCTGAGTTTGTTCAAGTCGATATTTTTCTGGTCAAGCACATCGAGAGTCCCTTCCTCGAATTTGGCTTCCGATATCGAGCTGATGGAACGCAGGGAGATCGGAGCCTTCGTGTAGCCAAGCGCTTGCTGCAGGACTGCAAAGTCGCCGATAATCACAGGATTACATAGCTCGCTGAGCTTTTCCTCGACGAATGCTTTGCCGATAATCTCGGGACCAGTCCCGGCGGCGTCTCCCATCGTAATTGCGAGAATGGGCTTAGAAAGTGTATTCATAAAACTAGACTTCTTGTTCGATTACTTTTGGGCAGAATGCCTCGACCAGGGCTGGGGGCCAGGCGTAGCTGCCGGGTTTCGTAGTAATTGTGAGGTTCGGGCTTTTCTCCGATTGTAGGGAGACGACTCCGTCTCCCCATATTTGGATAACCTCTAGTGTATCCAAATTTAGGATTTTTAAAATAAGGGCGGCTGTAGCTCCTCCTTCGATGGCTAGATGGATAGCGACGTTTTTAGAGGAGTTGAGGGCCGTTGCGATAACGGCTCGTAGGGCTCGCTCTATTTCTGCTGCGGCCGATTCGCTTGATGTGTTCTCACGCCTGAAACCTAGGATGGCTAAACCGTTAGAGCTGATCATGTCGCTTGCGGACGAGGCGCAAAGATCGATGGATTTTTGGGGATTCGCAGCAGGGGACAGTTGCAGATCTAGGTAGGTATTCCCTTTGAGCGCTTGATGCAGCCTTTCCCGCTCAGGAGATAGGGTGCCTTGGATTAGAAGAGTGCTTGTTGGCAAATCAAATGGCCTTGGCTCGCGTTGTGTGGTCCCGACCAGGTGGCGATAGAAGTCCCGACCACCCGCCGCGAGATCGTCTGGTTTCACTTGTTTACTCCAGCGCTGGACTTCAGAGTCTCTTTCCGCTTCTAGTATGACGATCCCTGCGGTTGGTAGCGCGTCGCCTATCGAGCAGTAACTCACCGACCAACCGTGTGTTTGGCCCAGCAGGTCGAGTGGACTATCGCTTTGGGCGGGGTGGGTAGGATCCGAGGCGAACTCAGTTTGGCTCAGTGGAATGCCGTTGATGCGGTAGGTGCGGTCTTTTATCGTTCTGCCGCCGCTTGGGTTTTGCGGAAGCAAAAGGATACGCTTCTTGCCTAGGATTTGGGCAAGCAAGCAGAGCTCTAGGCTGACGTTTCCCCTCAGGATGGAATCTACTTTTTTGTAGACGGGAATTGCCGGAAACGATGAAAGGGCTTTCGAAATCGGAGCTAGTACGGCCTTCGTTTGCTCGCTTGATTTGAGTCTGCTGTCCGTATCCAGCACAAGATGACAATCCGGTTGCAAGTCAATCGGAGCTTTGACGCGATGGACCCTCGCCGAGTAGCCGCCTTCGAAGGAAACGGCGGCGATCTCCGCCGCTCCCGTGAAATCGTCAGCTACCACGATCATCCGGTTTCCTCCCCATTGTCTCACCTAAAGCGCGGAAGGAAGCTCGATGTGCAGAGCCAGCTCGGTCTTCAAAGGCGAGAGTTCTGATTCCGGACGCGTTTGCAAAGGTGGAGCCACGTACGGTTGGCCGAGGCCAAGGGCAGTGGTGCAAGCCTTCAAGGTTGCGATTGATTGGCCCAGAGTGCGGTCTCGTTGGAATATTAAAGCGATATCGTTGAGCTTGTTCTGGAGAAGTTCTGCTTGTTCCCAATCTTTTCCAGCACAGGTCTCCCCGAACACTGCCCACAGTTGGGGAGCGATGTTACCGGAACTTGGTACCAGCCCATCGTAGCTGGCTTGCATGGCCAGCAAGGATAGGCGGGCGACCCCCATGAAGATGGAAAAGTCGGAGCGACCTCCGAGTTTAGCTACCTCGTCAAGCCGTCCAGCAGCGTTTTCGGAGTCTTTAAATCCTACGATGTTTTCCCAATCCGCGAAGCGTTTTACCACCTCGATAGGAATGGACATGTGAGTCGCTTGCGGAATGTTGTAGGGAACGATGTCGCCGTTGATCGATTTCGAAAGGAGTGCGAAGAAGTCCAGCATCTCCTGGGCGGTGAGCGCATAATAAGCCGGTAGTGGGGCGACTACGGCGTCGATGCCGAACGATAGGAATTGCTTGGCTGTTTCAATAGAGTCCAGGACGCAGTTGTCTCCGATTCCTGCATACACCGGGACTCGACCGTCTGCCGTTTTTGCGGCGATCTCGACGAGACGCCTCCGGTCGTCGAATTGCACTGATGCAGCTTCGCCGGTAGTGCCTAGGACGAAGGCTCCGAGTCCATGGGAAGCAAGGCGGTCGACCATTTGCTCAGCAGCTTCCACGTCGAGTGTGAAATCCTCTGTGAGCGGCGTGACCATTGGGACGATGGTGCCTCTGTGTTTGTTAGGCTGTTTCATTCTTAAAACGCATTTTGGTAGATGCCTTCCGCATCCGCTTGGGATAGCTCTCGCAAGTTGTTCACCAAGAGTCTTTGGATTGTGATAGCGGAGGCGGCCATGCGGGGTACGTCGCTTTGGGAAACTCCGAAATCGGACAGGGTTGAGGTTATGGAACAATCGACGCAAAGCTGTTCGATCGCTTTGATGAAGCGTTCCGCTAGGTTTTCTGTCGTGGCGTTTGGATCGCCAAGTCCTAGAGATTGGGCGAGTTGGGCATATCGCTCCGGCGAGGTTGCGGCGTTGAATCGCAACACATGGGGCATGAGCACGGCGTTGGAGAGTCCGTGCGGCACATGGTATTCACTGCCCAAGGGATAGGACAAGGCATGAATCGCGGCTGTATTCACAGGGCCAAGACAAAGTCCGCCGTACAGGCTGCCTAGAGCGAGGGCTGAGCGAGCTTGCGTGTCCCGACTGTTTTCAAGGGCAGCGGCAAGGTTGTTGAAAATGAGTTCTGTTCCCTTCAGCGCGTAAACGTCTACGAGGGGATGGGCATTCCGGTTGGCGTAGGCCTCCACGCAGTGAGAGAGGGCGTCGAGAGCGGTTGCGGCCGTAATGGAAGCGGGAAGGGAGTAGGTTAGCTCTGGATCGACGTAGGCCGCGTCTGGCATGAGCCACGGGCTGATCACTCCCTTTTTGAGCTGGGCTTCCGTATCCAAAAAGATGGCATTGGGGGAGGCTTCGCTCCCGGCTCCTGCTGTCGTTGGGATAGCGAAAAGGGGGAGTGTACGCTTGGGCAAAAGTCCGTTACCGACGTAATTGTCGAGTGGAGCGTCCTGGTGGGCAGTAGCGGAGGCTATCTTGGCGACGTCTATGACGCTCCCACCTCCGAAACCAATTACTGCTTGGGCTCCGGTCTGCTCCAGCCAGGCTGCTGCTTCCACTGCGTCTTGAAACGTTGGCTCTGCCGCTTTTCCAGCGTGGACGTGGATAGTGAATTGCTCTTCTTCCAGCTTTGCGATGAGAGAGTCCGTGAGGAATCGAGTCGGCTCTGAGGCAAAAATGGCTACCGACTTCAGGCCGCGGTTCTTCAAGTCGTCTGCCGCTTGCAGGCTGCAGCCTGCTCCAAATGCGATTTTCGCGGGTTGAAGGAGTGTGATGGGCCTCAAGTCTTGGGCCTGTTTCGTTTTAGTGGAATCAAGCATGAGCCTTGCTGCGTCTGAAAGTTAGCTGATCGACGTTTTCGGGTCGATATCCGCCGAATAGTTTGCTGGTAAGGTATCCGGTGAAAAAGAGGATCAAGTGTCCGAAGATGCCGATCAGGATCGGGTTCCAATTGAAGTTAAATCCTAGGTCCAAGATCCGCTGGTCCGCTCCGGTGGTTAGGATTCCCCAAGCGGTGAAAGCTAGGCAGGCGAGGATCCCGATGTAAGCTCCGGTCCGGGTCGCGGTACGGGTTAGAAACCCAAGCAGGAAGAAACCGAGTGTACCGCCCGAAAGTATGGCCGCGATGGTTACAGCCCGCTCCATGATGGAGGCCAGTCCTTTTTCGGGGATTAAGAGAAGGGCGGTGCCCACGGCGAATGCTCCGGCGAGGGCTACGAAAAACCTGCCGCTGAGAAGCTTCGCCTTGTCCGGCAGGTTTGGCAGGAAGTGTAAGAGGTAATCGCCCGTAGCCACCGTAGCTATGCTGTTCAGGTCAGCGCTGATGGAGGACATCGATGCAGCCAAGATGGCTGCCAATATGAGTCCGATAATCCCGGCCGGCATGTGATTCAGAATGAAATAAGGGACGGCGTTATCGGCGAGGTCCGGTCCGGATTCGCCTGACAGTTGGTAGTATCCCCAAAGGCAGGCCCCAATAAACATGAAGGTCGTCCAAACCGGCACGCACATTAAAGCGTTCCAGAGGGCTCCTCGGCTGGCTTCGCGGTCCGTTTTTGCGATCAGATAGCGTTGGACCATATGCTGGTCTGATATGTATCTGCGGCCCCAGTTGATCATGTACGCCACGATTAGGAGCCACTGGGTCTTTTGAGCCGGGTCGGTTAGACTCTCTGCGCTCAAGGTGAAGTCTCCTAGGCTGAAGCGACCTCCTTCCCATGCGGCGCCGATAACGGCTCCGGGATCTCCTAATTCAGTTGCGAAGATTAGTCGTGCGGTGATGAGTATGGCGGCGCCCACGAAGATGGCGCCCTGCACCACGCTGGTCCAGACCACCGCCTGCATGCCGCCTGCCATCGTGTAGACAACGGTAAACAATCCGATGCCAAGGATGACGTTGGACAACTCCCAGCCAGTCATGACGTGTACTGCCAGCGCAGTGGTGACCAAGGTGACGCCGAGGTCGAAAATGCGATCCGCCAGAAAGCCAAAGGAGGCGTAGAATTTTCCGCCTAGCCCGAAACGTTGGCCGATGTACTCGTAGGCGCTCATGCCGACGACGTTGCGATAGAAAGGGACTATGAATTTCGCTACGATTATCAGGACGAGAGGAAGCGTCATGTTTCCGAGCAACAAGATCATCCCCTTCTGGAAGGTCGAACCGGGCAGTCCAACGATCGTGCCGCTGCCTATAATGGTGGCCATGAGAGTCATTGCCACCGCCCACGCAGGCATCGAGCGCCCAGCGATGAAATAGTCAGCTGATGTTTTCTGACGACGAGAGGCAGCGTAACTGATCAATGCAATAGCAAGCATGTAGATGCCGATGACGACGTAATCTAAGGAACTCAAGGTAGAGAGGGGTGGGATATTTTAGGGGATTCCGAGTTGCCTCGGAGTGGTTTAACAAAGTTTGGGCCATGAAAAGAGCAAGTATATTTTCATGAAAAAAGATGATATAGGGGATTTTGTTTCATTTACGCTTTGGCATAAATTCATCAAATCCGGTTTCCCCGCTCCCTCTGTTTTGCTCGGTCGTTGGGGAAGTGGGGGCTGATCGCTCTTTTAGCCTGAAAGTCCTTGCTCTCGGGATGGGGCGAAGCCTGCCTCGCGGGCACGTCATGGCAAGGCTCCCTGTGGGGGAGGAAACGACGCGTTTTGGTTGTCAGTAAGCCCGCAGCGTGGCGGTAGCCGCCCCTGCTAGAGCTTCTTGACCGAGTCCCTAACGACTAGGGTCGGCTCGACCAGGCACTGGAAATAGTGCTTCTGACTCGGGTTGGCTATCCTCCACAGGAGTTGGTCGACTGCTTTTTGGCCAATTGCTTCGGCGTGCACGTCGATGGTGGTCAGGGCGGGCGAAAGGTTGGCGAGCAGCGGTTTCTCGTTGTTGCAGGAAATGATGCTGACGTCCGAGCCTACTTTGAGGCCTCTTTGGGAAAGTGCCGAATAGGTCTGGGTCGCGGTCCGGTCGGAGGGTACGAAGAGGGCGGTGGGCCGGTCATTCTTCGGGGTTTCGATCCAGCGGTCCACCAAGAGGTCGACCTTGTCCTGTTGGGTGGTGGCGGGTAGGGGCCATTCGATGGCTGTGGGGCGGTCGACTTCCAAGGTGGTCGACTGGTGGCCGAGAAGCGCGGAGTACGCGTGGAAGGCTGTCTTCATTTTCTCGAACTGAATGTGGCCCGGCTTTGGGTTGAGGAAGGCGGTCTTGCGGTGGCCGTATTCGTGTAGATGTTCCGCTACGAGGCGACCCGCCACTTCGGTGTCGAAGTTACAATGGTCCCCGACTGCGTTGGGCAAGCGACCCATGAGCCAGATATGTGGTGTCGAGTAGACGCGGCTGAGGAGGCTGCGTTTGGTTTCGGAGGGGAGCGAGCCTTGGTTTGGCCCTTTCAGTATCAGCCCTTCGATGTGCTGGTCCGAGATGAAATGCGGGGTGCGGTCGCCGTTGGGGATGTTGGCGAGCATGAGGTTGTACCCTTGGTTGGATAGGGCGCTTTCGATGCCGTGCACCGCGGTGCTCACGACGGGAAGCTGCACTAAGGTGTCGTCCATACCGAAGAAGACTAGCCCGATGTTCCCCACTCGGCGGTCGCTCGATTCGCGGGGGCGCTTGCGGTTGCGTAGACGTACGTAATTCAGCTCGTTCACCGCGTCGTTCACCCTTTGGCGTATCTCCTCGTTTACGTCTGGGTGGTTGTTGAAAACGCGAGATACGGTGCCGATGGCAACTTCGGCTTTTCTCGCAACGTCGGCGATGGTGGAACGGCTGTTTTTCTTAGGTGTGGTCATGCTTGAGGAGGAAATCGGAAATCTTGGTAGCCTTGTCCGGTAAGTAGAGGATTGGTGAGGTAAAAAATATTGACAGCGTATTTCAAGTCTGAAGATTATTTCATTTGAAATAATTAATGAAATAAAAAACCCGAACGGCGTTTCTGTCAAATGGTGATCTCGATATATCCCGATTTTCATGCCCCGGCGAATTGGAGGTGTTCGTTCGAAATAAGCCTCCGATAGTCGTTTGTCTTCTGCCCCTCGTTTAGTTAAAACTCGTTTATCCTGCATTCCCTTTTTGTTTCTATGTCGATATCGCCCCCCATCGCTGTCCTGCGCAAAGCATTAGCTTCGAGCCGGCCGTTTCGAAACCCTTCTAGCAAAACCTGCCTTTCGATGTTCGGCTTGGCTTGCGTGTCGCTTTTCGGAGCGTGTTCAGTGGAAGACCCCGCTGGCCGCATGGCGGTCTTAGACGGAGTCGACGCGGAGGCTTACGTCGAGAGCTTCAATGCCTTCGACGATGAGGCTGTCGTCAACCTGATCCCCAACGCTCAGTCTTGGGAATGGATGAAAGCCAATATTCCTTTCTTCGATAGCCCGGACGAAGATATGGAGGAGATCTACTACTTCCGCTGGTGGGCGCTCCGTAAGCACTTGAAGGAGGTGGGTGACTATTTCGCCTACACCGAGTTCATAGAGCTGGACACCACCGCGAGTTTCATTCCACCAGAACGGACTATCGCGAGTGCGCTGGGTCACCATTTTATGGAGACGCGTTGGCTAGTGGACCAGAGTAAGGACGACTCCTACCTCGACTACTGGATGGTGGGAAAAGATGGTGAGCCTCAAGGGCATTTTCACCGTTACAGCTCTTGGCTCTATGACGCTCTATGGCAGCGTTATTTGGCCACTGGTGATTCCAGTTTCTTAGAGGAACGGTTTGACCGGTTTGTAGCCGATTACGAACTCTGGAAGGAAGAGAAGCAGCTAGAAAACGGCCTCTTCTGGCAAGCCGATGTATGGGATGCCATGGAGGAATCCATCTCGGGCGGACGTCACGAGAAAAACATTCGTCCAACCATCAACAGCTACATGTTCGGAAACGCGGTCGCTCTGGAGAAAATGGTAGAGATGCTGGGAAAAGACGAGAGGGCCGACTATTTCGCCGCAGAGGCGGCCGAGTTCCGTCAAAAAACGATGGATACGCTTTGGAATCCGGACTCAGCTTTTTTCGAAGTGGTTAAAGAGGACGGCTCCTTCGCGGAAGTCAGGGAGGCGATCGGCTTCATTCCTTGGTACTTCAATTTGCCGGAAAAGAGCCAAGGCTACGAAGCCGCTTGGCTGCAGGTGCTCGACGAGGAGGGCTTCAAAGCTCCTTTCGGACTGACTACGGCAGAGAGAAGGCATCCTGAATTCCGATCGCACGGGGTGGGAAGCTGCGAGTGGGATGGAGCGATCTGGCCCTATGCGACTTCGCAGACGCTAAATGCCATGGCCAATGTGCTTCGTAACTACCCGCAGGACTCCATCGCGAAGAAAGACTTCCTCGAGGCCTTCGTGACCTACACTCGCGCTCAACGTTGGGGCGATATCCCGTACATTGGCGAATACCAGGACGAGGTGACCGGAGCTTGGCTCAAGGGCGAGAATCCGCGTAGCAAATTTTATCATCACTCCACTTATGCGGACCTGTTGATCGCGAACCTGATAGGCTTGCGTCCCCAAGAGACTGATACGCTTGTGGTTGATCCGCTTTTGCCGGAGGGGACTTGGGACTGGTTCTGCTTGGATGGCGTCCCTTATCACGGCCGATCTGTGACAATTATTTGGGACAAGACGGGTGAACGGTACGGGCGTGGCGCAGGCATGAGTCTGCTAGTTGACGGTAAATTGGTTGCCCAACGCGAAACCCTTGGCCGACTGGAAGGAACTCTATAAGGATGAAGCCTGTGCGCCTCATAGCTTCAATCGCTCTCTTTTTCGCGTTTTCGACGCTCTGTTTTGCCGAGCAAGTTCGGCAGGTTATCCATCAGGAAGAGGATGGCTCATTGCGCTACGATGCCGATGAATCGGGCAATGTGATCCCGGACTTTTCAAGTGCTGGATACATGGGAGGCGGAGTGGCTCTTCCTCGAGTAGATGCCAAAGTCCGGCTCAGCCCCTCGGGTGAAGATGATACCAGGCGTCTGCAGGCTGCTATTGATTGGGTTTCCGCTTTGCCGCTCGACAAGCGCGGGATCCGCGGAGCAGTCGAACTAGCCCCGGGCGAGTTTCAGGTTTCGGGTCAACTGAAGATCCGGGCGAGTGGAGTGGTTTTGCGAGGCTTCACCGGAAATGACCGCAGCACAATCCTGCGGGCTACTGGAGAGGGACGCCGAGACTTGATTGCGGTAGGAAAGAGTGCAGCTCCCGTACTAGAGGAGAAGAGCCGCGAAGTTCAGGGCGACTACCTTCCGGTAGGAAGCAAGGAGCTTAAGGTGTCGGACGCTTCAGGCATTTCGGTAGGAGATTCGATTCGCATTACCCGCCCCGGAAGTAAGGAATGGGCTCGCGATCTCGGTATGGACAAGGCTCCCGCTCGCACGCCGTTCAATTGGCGAGGTGAGACTGTAATTTTGCACTGGGACCGCGTCGTGGTCGGCAAGAGAGGAAACACGCTCGAGTTGGACGCTCCCTTCACGACAGCCCTAGATGCCAAATACGGTCGGTCCTACGTCCAAAAGTTTATTTCCTCCGACGCGATCACAATGGTCGGGATTGAATCCCTCCAGTGTGTCAGCGATTTCAATACAGAGAACCCGAAGGATGAGAACCATAGCTGGGTTGCCGTTTCGCTTAATGGAGCGGTCGACTCCTGGGTTAGTGATGTTTCTGCCAAACACTTTGCAATGTCGTCTGTGAGGGTGGGGGAAGACTGCCGCCGCGTCACGGTGCAGGATTGTTCTTATCTCGATCCAGTATCCGAAATCGGCGGATATCGTCGCCAAAGTTTTAATACTTACGGGCAACAAACCCTGTTTCTACGCTGCTTCTCGGAAGAGGCTATCGACGATTTCACCGTTGGGTACCTAGCAGGTGGTCCGAATGTATTTCTGCATTGTTCCGCTTCGGTTAGTCGCGGAACGAGCGGCTCGATTGGACATTGGGCGTCGGGAATTTTGTTCGACAACGTTCACATCGATGGCGGCGCGATTGCTTTGGATAACCGAGAGATCTGGAACCAAGGCGTCGGTTGGGCTGCGGCCAACAGCGTGATCTACCAAAGTTCTGCTGCCGATATCATTACCCGGAGACCTCCGACTGCCAACAATTGGGCGATGGGTGTTTGGGCCCTTTTCCACGGAGATGGAACCTGGATCCAGACGAGCGAATTCGCCAATCCAGAAAGTCTCTACATCGCACAGTTGGGCGATCGACTTGGAGGGAATGCTGAGGAGTCTCTCAAGAAACGCCTTTATATTTCTAATCGAATGGCTGTTCCGGAACTGGAGCAAGTTTTGCCTGAGATTCCCGAAGTTCAACCTACTCCCAAGAAGTCGATGAAGTTGGTTGGTGGCCAACTGCAGGCAGAGGGATTGCCGCTCATTGGCCAGGATCGCAACATCACGTGGTGGCGTGGGCGTCTTCTACCCACACGATCAGACCAATTTGGATACAGCATTACTCGTTTTACTCCAGGCCGTTCCGGATCCGGCCTCACTGATGATTTGGACGAAATGACGGACCAAATGAGTGAGCGGGGCGACGTCGCCCTGCGGCATCATTACGGGCTTTGGTACGATCGTCGGCGAGACGATCACCAGATGACTCGCCGGAGTTCGGGAGACGTTTGGCCACCTTTTTACGAGCAGGCCTTTTCTCGTAGCGGGGTCGGTTCCGCGTGGGATGGACTAAGCAAGTACGACCTTTTCAAATACAACTCTTGGTATTTTGAGCGTTTGGATTCCTTTGCTGAACTAGCTGAAGAGAAGGGACTGGTACTGGTCAATGAGATGTTCTTTCAGCATAACATCATCGAATCCGGTGCCCACTGGGTGGATAATCCATGGCGTCCGACCAATGCGATTCAAAAAACTGGCTTCCCAGAGCCACCGCCTTTCCATGGCGACACCATCCGTATGGCGGATGAGTGGTATGATATTTCGAAGCCGATCCTAAGGGACGTCGCTCGAGCCTACATTCGCAAGTGTTTGGATAACTTGGCGGAGGATCCTAACGTTATCCACACCGTTGGGGCCGAGTATACCGGGCCGCTGCACTTCATGCGGTTTTGGTTGGATACCGTTTCCGAGTGGCAGCAAGAAACGGGAAGGGATCCGATTATCGGGCTAAGCTGTACCAAAGACGTGCAGGACGCGATCTTGTCCGATCCTGTCCGCTCCAAGATTGTAGACGTAATTGATTTCCAATACTGGTGGTATACTGATGACGCTTTGTACGCTCCGGAAGGCGGTGTGAGTTTAGCTCCACGTCAGCACGAACGTAAGTGGAAAGGCGGACGTCCCTCCGGTCAATCTTTGGCGCGAATGGTTTTAGAGTATCGTCTCAAGTACCCTGAAAAGGCGATCATTACCCCCTTAGCCATCAAGGATGTATGGGCTTACATAATCGCTGGTGGATCGCTCGCACCGCTTCCTAAGCGGACGGATGCCCGGCTGTTGCAGTTGTTGGCCGAATCCCGTCCCGTCGAATCTGGGAATGACTCGGTTTGGGTCATGCGTAGCGATGCTGGCGATCTTCTTGTACGTTCGCTCGATGGTGCCGCTCTCGATAATGTCCTGCTGGATCCAAAGAACGAATACGAATTTTTTCAGATCGATAGCGGCACAGGAAAAGCTGATTCAATCGGTATCTACAAATCTCAAAATAAAAAGCTGAAAACAGCAATGGCGTCAAATGGCCTCTACTGGCTCCACCGCCGCTGATCCCCCCTAAACGTAATACTCCATTTCTCACTCAAACCCAATGAAACCCAAATTGAATTTGCCCCGTCTGTTAGCCCTCGCTAGCACGTGTTTTGCCTTTTTCGTTGTCACTGCGTCAGCCGAGGATGCTGTCGTCGAAAAGTGGGGACGCTTTGAAATCTTACTAAACGGTCCAGCCGAGGGAAACCCCTTTATGGAAGTTGAGCTAGAGGCAACTTTCACGAATGGATTCGAAACCAAGACAGTATCCGGTTTTTATGACGGTGACGGGGTTTATAGAATTCGATTCATGCCCGAAGCCACGGGAGAATGGAGGTATCGTACCCAAAGCAGCGCTTGGGAACTCTCGAACCAAGTCGGCGAATTCGAAGTCGTAGCTCCGAGCTCTGACAACCATGGCCCTGTAAGTGTCTACAACACATACCATTTCGCGTATGCAGATGAGACCCCGTATTGGGTCATGGGTACAACGTCCTACACCTGGACGCATCGCCCTGCGGAGTTCGAAGAGTTGACGCTGAAGACTCTAGAAGAATCTCCCTTCAACAAGCTACGAATGTGCGTCTTTCCGCAAACCCATGGCACCAAGATGGATCAAAGCCAACCAATGCCCCCCGAGCGCTTCCCGTTTGAAGGCGAGGGGACGGACCCTAACTACGAGCGCTTCAATCCAGAATTCTTCCAGCACCTCGAAATGCGTGTCCAAAACCTGCAGGACCTAGGTATCGAAGCGGACTTGATTCTCTTTCACCCTTACGACGATGACCATATCTGGGGACTCGATCACATGGATGATGCTACCGAAGAGCGCTACATTCGATACATCGTGGCCCGTTTGTCTTCTTACCGAAATGTTTGGTGGTCGATCGCCAACGAATTCGATTTTGTCCGCAACAAGACCGATGCCGATTGGGATCGCAACTTTCAAGTGGTCGTCGATGCGGATCCTTACGGACACTTGCGTTCCATTCACAATGGTAAGGAGATCTATGACAACAATAAGCCTTGGGTAACGCACGCTTCCATTCAGAACGGCGCGGCAGCCGATACCGTAACCGCGGCTCAGCTCTATCGCGATGTTTATCGCAAGCCGGTCGTGTACGATGAGCTTGAATACGAGGGCAATCACGATCTGCGTTGGGCTCAACTCACTGGAGAGGACCTCGTACACCGCTTCTGGGCAGCAACGGCGGCCGGTACCTACGGAGGTCATAGCGAATTCATCTTTGACGACGAAGACACGAGTCAGGTCGTTTGGCTTGGCCAAGGAGGAGAGCTCAAAGGAGACAGCCCTGAACGCTTGGCCTTCCTGCTGGAAATCCTCGAAAACGGCCCGCTTGGCGGATTCGAACCAATCGATAAGTGGCATTGGGATCCGACAGTGGGTCAGCCAGGAGTGCAGTATTTGACCTACTTTGGCCGGCAAGCGCCCGAAGAGTGGGAGTTCAAACTCTACAAAGGCCTCGAGGCCGGCATGAAGTTCAAGGTCGAAATAATCGATGCGTGGAACATGACCATCACACCGGTTAAGGGCGTTTTCGAGATCGGCGAAAAGAAGGACTACCACCACTACGATACGAAGGGCCGCTCCATTCAGCTGGATGGCAAGCCCTACCAAGCGCTGCGGATTACCCGAGTTAACTAAAAGTCGGATCCCCAAATCTAAACTTCGACATGACTTTTGCCCCAAACCCAACACGTATTGGAAAGACGATTACGCGTCTGGTCGTCTCGACTCTCGCTTTCGCAGCCGCAATGTACGCATTTGCGCAAGATGAGCAAAGCGTTCCAGAGAAAGCTTACCTCTTTCCTCACTTCTATTGGAATGGGGACTCCGGTATGCACCTCGCTTGGAGCCGTGATGGTTTCACTTGGGAATTACTCAAAGACGGGGAGAGTTTCCTGCATCCCGAGGTAGGCGAGTCGAAACTTATTCGAGACCCGTCTGTGACGAAAGGGCCAGACGGTACCTACCACATGGTTTGGACCGACTCATGGGGCAGCAAGACGATTGGCTATGCTTCGACCAAAGATTTTGTTCATTGGAGCGAGCAGAAGACGATACCCGTCATGACACATGAGCCCGACGCACAGAATAGCTGGGCTCCCGAGATTTACTGGGATTCGAGCGAGCAGAATTTTCTAATCCTGTGGTCGACTACCATTCCCGGTACCTTTCCTGAGTCAGCTCTCTCGAATCGACGCCCAACCCGCAATCACCGTATTTACGTTACGACTACGGAAGATTTCGAAAATTTCACGCCGACCCGACTCTATTACGATGGAGGCTTCAATGTCATCGACGCGATCCTTGCGGAAGACGGAGACGATTGGCTGATGTTCGTCAAGCACGAGCAACTCAGCCCAACCACAGAGAAGAACATCCGTCTGGTTCGTGCCAAGACTTCGCACGGTCCATTTTCGGCTCCGTCACCCGCTATCACCGGAGACTATTGGTCTGAGGGCCCATCGCCCTTTAAGATCGATGACTATTGGTACGTGTATTTCGACAAGCACATGCTTAACAAGTACGGAGCCGTTCGCTCCAAGGACTTGGAAAATTGGGAGGATGTGAGCGACCTATTGCATTTTCCCAAAGACGTACGGCATGGCTGCTTCATAGAGGTGGATCGCTCCATACTTGAGCCTTTGCTGGCTCTTTAAGTTACCCAATCCATTTAACCCCCAATTTATCTTATGACTCTCAATCTATTCAGAGCCCTAACGCTTAGTGCGTTCGCATTTTTCGCAACCGTGGCCTTGGCCCAAAACTCAAGCTGGCACGACGTGCGGGACTACGGAGCAGCTGGCGATGGCGTGATCAAAGACACCGACGCAATAAACGCAGCGATCGCCGCCTGCACGGAGCAGGGAGGCGGTACCGTCTATTTCCCTGCCGGCACTTACCTGACCGGTTCGATCCACATGGAAAGCAACCTAACGCTCCACGTCGACAATGGAGCGGAACTCCTCTATAGCGGAGACCCCGAAGATTCGCCGGTCGTCAAGACCCGTTGGGAAGGTACCGAAGTCTATACTTACAGCCCTCTCATCTACGCTTACCAGAAGGAGAATATCGCCGTAGTGGGCGGTGGACTACTCAACGGGGCCGGCGTTAACTGGTGGTGGCGCACGACGGAAGACCCTGCTCGTGAGCATATTGCTATGCCAGGAAAACTCGCTTGGAAGGCCCTTCTGAAGCGTATCCAAGAAGAAGGGTACGAGCCTGTTGAAGAAGACTTCGAGGTCGCGATGCATTACCTTCGCCCTTCGCTGATCCAGAGCATCGAGTGCAAGAAGGTCCTGTTTGAAGGAATCAGTTTGCTCGATTCGCCTATGTGGATGCTGCATCCGATCTACTGCGAAGACTTGCAGATCCGCGGCGTGAAGTTCTCTTCCCACGGACCGAATGGCGATGGAATCGATTTGGACTCTTGCCGAAACGTCCGCATCTCGGACTGTTTTTTCGATACCTACGACGACTGCATCGTTATCAAGTCTGGCCGTGACGCTCAAGGACGAGCGATTGGTCGTCCTACCGAGTTTGTGACCATCACGAACTGCGTTATGTATCAAGGAAATGGAGGTGTCGTGATTGGTAGCGAGATGTCAGGCGGTATTCGTAACATCACTGCGTCCAATATCGTGTGCTACGGCACGGATCGCGGAATTCGGCTCAAGACAGCTCGTGGACGCGGAGCAGTAGTCGAGAACCTACGCTTCGACAATTGGGTGATCGAAAACTCCGCTTTGGAATCTATTCAGATTTCTAGCAACTACGTGGATTTGCCCGAGGAGGATTTCAGTGAACGTACTCCTACCATGCGTAACGTGGCTATCAGTAACGTCACTATCGTGAACGCTGCCAAAGCAATCAACATCGCTGGATTGCCGGAGCAAAAGGTCGAAGGTCTTCGCTTTTCCGATATCGTAGCTTCGGGGGAAATCGGTCTAAACTGCGATCTCGCGGAAGATGTAGAGTTCAATAACGTGCGGATTAACGCTCGGACAGGTGCTCAGTTTTCAATTACAAACTCCAAAGGCGTTGTTCTCAATAATGTCGGGAGCCGCCAAGAATCTCAAGAGCCGGTGGTTTCCGTTCGCGATGTCGAGGACCTGTGGTTGACCAACAGCCATGCGGTCGCGGCAAACGAGACTTTTCTCGAGGTTAATGGAGCAGAAACCTCAAACATCGCGGTAACAGGTAGTGAAATTTCGAATGCGGCGACTCCATTGAGCGTTGGCGAGGAAGTCAGTGAGGGAGAGGTCCTTTTCAAATAGCGGGAGGTAAGACTTCTCCCGTACAACTATTCGATTCTAAAATGAAAACTGAATTGCCAAAAGAAGGAGTGCTGGCCGCTCTTTGTTTGCCTGTCGACCCAAATGGTCGGCTTCTGGAGGACGCATTGGCGGCCCATTTGCAATGGCTGCAAGCCAAAGGAGTTCATGGCGTGTTGGCTCTAGGCAGCACGGGCGAGTTTCCGCTCATGACGCTAGACGAGCGTAAGGAGACCTTGGATACCGTTTTGAGATTGGCTAACGGATTACCTGTCATCGCGAACATCAGCGATATCAACCCTCGCACGGTGGAAGTACTGGGCAAACATGCCAAGACGATCGGGTTGCCAGGAGTCGCGGTTATGCCGCCAAGTTTCTATCCAGTCGGGCCGCAGGAGCAGTTGAGCTTTTTTCAGCGCGTTGCGGCAGCGGCGGACCTGCCGGTAATGCTCTATAATTTCCCTGAGTTAACGGGCAATCGGATCGCTCCTGAAACGGTAGCAGCCTTTGCGGATTCCGCTCCCATGTTTGGCATCAAGCAAAGTGGGAAGGAGTTCGAGTACCACAAGGAGTTGGTGGCTATCGGCGAAGCCAAGGGGTTTAGCGTTTACAGCGGAGCGGATACTCGTCTACCAGAGGCGTTTGGGCTTGGAGTTAAAGCGGCAATAGGTGGTTTGGTGAATTTCATTCCTGAATACATGTTGGCGATCCATGCACATTGCCGGAAAGGCGAAGTTTGCGATGTTGAGCTTCTCGCTCAGAGAATGAGAGAGATCGGAGCTAAGATCGACCGTTTGACCTTTCCCGTCAATGTGGGGATGGGCATGGCGGCTCGCGGACTTGAGCCAGGTTGCTCACGGACCAATGTTTCGCAGACGTTTCGTGATGAATTCGCTGTCGTGACGCAGGAACTACGCGAGCTCTTCGATTCCTGGAACCTAGAATCAGCCGCATCGGAGGCGGTATCCTAGCTTAGTCGCTCCCTCCCGAATATCCCAAACCCCATGCAGTCTCATTTCACCACCTTAGACCTAATAATCCTCGGAGCTTATTTCGTGGCAATCCTTGGAGTGGGCTACGGCTTCCGGACCAAGAGTTCCAGCGTGGAAGGGTTTACAGCGGCGAACCGTAGTCTGCCCGGTTGGTTGACTGGATTGTCGATTCTCGGGACTTACGTCAGCAGCATCAGCTTTCTCGCTCTGCCAGGAAAGGCGTTCGCCACCGATTGGAACTCGTTCGTATTCAGTCTTTCTCTGCCACTGGCGACCTTGGTGGCGATTCGCTGGTTTCTTCCTTTTTATCGAAATAGCAGTTCCGTTTCCGCTTACGAGCACTTGGAAGAACGCTTCGGCGTCTGGGCTCGGAGCTATACGAGCGCTTGCTACCTGCTGACGCAGCTTGCTCGTATGGGAACGGTTATGTACTTGATGGCACTTCCCTTGAACGTGTTGCTCGGCTGGGATATTCGCCTGATTATCATTGCGACCGGTGTATCCGTGACAGCTTACACCTTTCTTGGCGGATTAGTCGCGGTCATTTGGACGGATGCGATCCAGACTATTATTCTGATTCTTGGAGCGCTTGTTTGCGGAGCGATCATGGTCTTCAGCTTGCCAGGCGGATTTGGGGAATTGTTTCCCGTAGCGGCGGAGAATGACAAGTTCAGCCTCGGTAGCTACGGTCTCGAATTAGGGGAGAGCACCTTCTGGGTTGTACTTGTGTATGGTCTCGTAATCAACCTGCAGAATTTCGGAATCGACCAAAACTACGTGCAACGCTACGTGGCTTCCAGCTCCGACAAGGAAGCTCGCAAAAGTCTCTGGGTCGGCGGGGCTACTTACCTTCCGGTATCGGCTATCTTCTTTTTCTTGGGAACCAGCCTTTTCGCTTACTACCAGGCGTTTCCGGACTTGCTGCCGACTGCCTACCAGGATCCGGCTAATGCAGATAAAGTTTTTCCCTGGTTCATCGTGTCGGCTTTGCCGGCGGGGCTGACTGGCTTGTTGATCGCAGCGGTATTTGCAGCGGCTATGAGCACGGTTTCGACTAGCCTCAACTCTTCGTCGACCATTATCCTCAACGACTATTACAAGCGCTTCGTGAATCGCTCCGCCGATGATCGGACCGGAATGCGTTTCCTGCACGGGACGACGGTTGTATGGGGGATATTGGGTACAGTGATCGCCTTGGCGATGACTGAAGTGAAGAGCGCCTTGGATGCATGGTGGAGCCTAGCGGGAATTTTTGGAGGCGGAACGCTGGGGCTGTTTCTCCTCGGCATGATTTCGCACCGGGCCAAGAACGCGGCCGCCATTACCGGCGTAACAGCCGGAGTTTTGCTCATCGTTTGGATGACTTTCTCAAGCAAGGCCGAGTTCTTGCCAAACGGGCTGCAAAGTCCCTTCCACAATTACCTGATCATCGTTTTTGGAACCGCGACCATCTTGATCGTGGGTGGTCTCGTTTCACTGCTGCTCGGGAAAAAGCCTAACGCTAACTGATACAATTTTATAATGATAAAAAGATTCGGAATAACTCGCTGGCTAAGCTTCTCGGTTATGGCCTTGTCCCTCGGGCTGATTGGGCAGAGTGCTGAGGAGACTACGCTTTGGTACAATGAACCCGCGGAGCATTGGACAGAAGCCCTGCCGGTTGGCAATGGGAGTCTGGGAGCAATGGTCTTCGGCGGCAAGGAGCTCGAACATCTGCAGCTCAATGAAGATACGCTCTGGACCGGCCAACCGCACGAGTACCAGCACGAAGGAGCAGTGGATCATCTCCCCGAGATCCGGAGACTGCTAAGGGCAGGCGATCAGGACGCAGCGGAAGCGCTGGCCATGGATACGTTTATGAGTATCCCGCTTCGTCAAAAATGGTACCAGCCCATGTCGGATCTGCTGATGGAATTCAAGGGTCACGAATCCGCCACTAACTATCGTAGGGAACTCGACCTTGATACTGCGATTTCACGAGTTGGTTATGAAGTCGGCGGAGTCGAATTCGCTCGCGAAACGATATCCAGCTACCCGGATCAGGTCATCGGCCAACGAATTGTATCCAGCCAAAAAGGCGCCCTTGATTTCTCAATACGCCTTACTACGGAACATGCTCTGCACGAGGTTAAGGTTTTGGGGAAACAGGGTCGCATCTTGCTTACCGGCCAGGTCGAGGACATTTCCTTGGAAAGGCTCAGCGAAGAACAAGCCCAATACTTGGGCGATCTTTACGAAGGGGAGGGGATTCGCTTTGCTACACAGGTCGAAGTTAGGATCGAAGGCGGCAAGCTGAAGCGAAAGGGAGATCGTTTGCTCGTTGTAGGAGCGGATGCAGCGACTTTGTTAATAAGCGGTGCGACTTCTTTCGAAAACTATCGGGACATCAGTGGCGATCCGGTGGCCAAGACGAACGCCATTTTAGAACAGGCGGAATCCAAGGATTACGCCTCGATTCGCTCGGCTCAGAAAGCGGATCATGAAGCGCTTTTTAGCCGGATGGAAATCGATCTTGGGACTTCGGAACGTTCGCAACTCTCAACATATGATCGTTTGCGGGAAGAAGATAAAACCCAGGATCCCGGCTTGGTGTCTCTGTTGTTCAACTACGGCCGTTATCTTCTCATCTCCAGCAGTCGAGCCGGCTCACAGCCCGCTAACCTGCAGGGTATCTGGAATGACCAGATTCGTCCCCCTTGGGGCAGCAAATACACAGTTAACATCAATGCGGAAATGAATTATTGGCCGACGGAAGTGGCTAATCTCGCCGAGACGGCTGAGCCTTTGTTCGATATGATCGACGATCTTGTCGAGAGCGGCCGTAAGACCGCTCAGACCCACTACGGCGCTCGCGGTTGGGTGCTGCACCACAATACGGATTTGTGGCGAGCTACGGCACCTATTAATAACTCCAACCATGGGATCTGGCCCGCAGGAGGCGCTTGGCTTTGCAATCATCTGTGGGAACGGTATTTGTTTACCGGAGACGAGGCGTTTTTGAAGAATCGCGCTTACCCAGTGATGAAAGAGGCTGCTCTCTTTTTCATGGATACGCTGGTTGAAGACAACAACGGCCAGTGGCTGATCAGCGGTCCCTCCAACTCCCCCGAACATGGTGGGCTCGTAATGGGGCCGACAATGGATCACCAGATCATTCGCAATCTCTATGCCGCGGTAATTGAAGCTGCCAAGGTTCTAGATGTAGACGCAGAGCTAGCCAGCGAACTCACGGCTCAGCGAAACCGTATTGCGCCCAACCAGATCGGGCAACACGGCCAGCTGCAGGAATGGCTCGAAGATGAGGACGATCCGGATAACCGTCACCGTCACGTTTCGCACCTTTGGGGCGTCTTTCCCGGCAAGGAAATTACGCAACGCACCCCCGAACTCCTTGAGGCAGCGAAGCAATCCCTGACCTTTAGAGGTGATGGAGGAACGGGTTGGTCATTGGGTTGGAAGATCGCTCTCTGGGCTCGTTTTCGTGACGGAGACCACGCTCACAAGATGATCATGACACAGCTTAACTTCGTCGATCCGGGATACGGATCAAAGGGAGGCGGAGGTATGTATCCGAATCTCTTCGACGCCCATCCGCCGTTTCAGATCGATGGAAATTTCGCCGCAACCGCAGCAGTTTGCGAGATGTTGCTGCAAAGCCATGAATACGTATCCACGCAGAGCGATCGCAGAGAGCTCGTTTTATTGCCCGCTTTGCCCGGCCTATGGAAATCAGGTTCCATCAAGGGGCTAAAAGCTCGAGGTGGCTTCGAAGTCGATTTGAGCTGGCAGGATAGCCGTTTGTTATCCGTTGAAATTTCCTCTGTTAAAGGAGGTAAGGCACGTCTCGTTTACGGGGACAGGGTGGTTGATGTGAATTTGAAAGCCGGCGAGAGGGCGAGTTTTGGTCCGGACCTGAGAAACACGCTCGCCTACGATGCTGAGCAGTCGCCGCTGGAGCTCTCCCAGTGGATGATGCGATCCACGGTTGAGCGCTTCCAAACTTGGTTGCCCGCAGGAGAAGAGGTGGCCTCTTTCTGGGACTATGGACTGGGAATGCTCGCGGTGGCCAACGTAGAGCTGTACCGGGCCAGCGGGGAAGAAAAGTGGCTGGACTACGCGGAAGGCATTATCCGTCCCAACATGTTGGAGGACGGCTCTATTCGTCGCTACGAGCTAGAGAAGTACAATGTCGACCTGGTGAAGCCCGGAAGCGCTGCGATCGATCTGTACAAGATAACTGGAGACGAGGTCTACAAGGCACCCATCGAATTGCTCCGCAAGCAGATGCGTGAGCATCCCCGCACCGAAGAAGGTGGATTTTGGCACAAGAAGAAGTACGAGTCGCAAATGTGGCTAGATGGCCTCTACATGGCTTCTCCTTTCTTGGCCCAGTATGCGGCGACCTTTGAAGAGCCGGAGCTTTTTGATGACGTGGTCAATCAGATTGCCCTAATGGATAAGCACGCGTACGATGCGGAGAAAGGCCTACACTACCATGCATGGGATGAAAAACGGCAGCAGTCTTGGGCGGATGCGGAAACCGGCTTGTCCGATAATTTCTGGAGTCGCTCAATCGGTTGGTACGGCATGGCCCTGGTCGATGTGCTAGACTACCTGCCTGAAGACTATGCGGGACGTGATACTGTAGTGGAGATTCTCGGACGATGGGCCAAGGGTGTCAAAAAGTACCAGGATGCGGATACCGGCTTGTGGTGGCAGGTAACGGATGCTGGTGGCAAGACAGGTAACTATTTGGAAGCCAGCGGTTCGTGCATGTTCGTCTACGTATTGTCGAAGGCGGTGAACCGGGGCTATCTCGATCGTACCGTTTTCGAGGATACTATTGAACAAGGCTGGACTGGCATAAAGGAGCGTTTGCTCGATGTAGATGGAGAACTGCTGAAGCTCGCCCAATGTTGCCGTGTAGCAGGACTGAGCGATTCGCGGGACGGGTCCTTTGACTATTATCTCAGCGAGCCGGTGATCTTCAACGATCTCAAAGGAGTGGGGCCCTTTATTCGGGCTGGAGTAGAAATGGAAGCCTTCGAAAAGGCACTGAACTGAGCGGATTTCTCTAACCGCTTCAGAATAAACAGAAAGAATTTGTCATGATACTTAGGAAAAGAATTGGAAGCTCGCTTCGCCGGTGGTCGGCGGGATTGTTAACGGTGCTGGGCTGTCTTTCGGCGTCCCAAGCGGTGGAAGTTCCAGAGAGCCAATCGCTCGATGGCGACTGGTCGTTTAAATGGGTTCCGGATCAGAAAGCAGCGGACGAGTATCGCTGGTTTTTCGAGGAAGGTTACGACTATAGCGATTGGGATACGATTCCGGTCCCTTCCCACTGGAATCTGCACGGATACGAGGATCCTCGTTGGGTCGATGGTTCAACTGGAGAGGGCTTTTACTACACGACATTCGAAGCACCGGAAAATACCAAGGAGTTGCGTAGCTACCTGAACTTCGGAGGCGTATGGGTCTCGGCCGAAGTTTGGCTGAACGGAAAGAATCTCGGTCGCCACGACAGTGGTTTTACCGCCTTTTCCTACGATATCAGCGGATCGATCAAGGCGGGAGAAACGAACGTATTGGCAGTGCGGGTACGTCAGCAGATCGCGGGCGAGCTATTTAAGTTCGACGCCAACGACGACTGGGGACTCGCCGGCATCTACCGCAGTGTAGAAGTCGAGTACAAGCCCAAGGACATGTTTATCGAACGCGTCGCGGTAGAAACCGACTTGGATGATCAGTTCATCGATGCGGATCTTAATCTAAGCGTATTTGTCCAGCGAAACGAGAGCGACCACTACATCGCGCCGTCGCCTCCCTTTGATTTGGTTGCCACTTTGTCTACGACCGAAGGAGAAGAGGTTCAACGCAAGACTTTTACCGCTACGGTTGCTGGGGCTCACAATGGCCGGGAAGCACACTTCAGCATGCATGTAGACAAGCCTCTACAGTGGACAGCTGAAACTCCGAACCTCTACGATTTGCGTATCGATCTGATCAAAGGCGGCGAGTTGCACCACAGCTGGCAAGATCGCATCGGTTTCCGCGAAGTATCTACTGACGGAGGTATTCTTCGTCTCAATGGGCAGGCTATCAAGTTGCGTGGGGTTGCCACCCACGACCTTTGGCCCGACGTAGGGCGGGCCACTCGCGAAGAGCATTGGGTCAAAGACCTAGAGCTGATGAAAGCTGCGAATATCAACGCCATCCGCATGGCCCACTATCCCCACGCGGAAGGCTTCCTGCGCTTGTGCGATGAATACGGGATGTATGTGCTGGACGAAATTCCTCTTGGATTTGGAGGGGACCGTATGGGCAATCCCATTTTTGCGGCAGGTATGTATCTGCGTATCCATGAAACAATGGAGCGCGACCTGAACCGTCCATCGGTGATCGTTTGGGATTTTGGTAATGAGGATCCGTTTTCCGCCCTGCACCTGACCGGCTTGAAAGCCATCAAAGGCCTGGACAAAACGCGTCCGGTTCTGATGCCTTTCCGTGCGTCAGAGACTTTGCCGCCAGAAGTCGATATTCTCGCTCCTCACTACTGGAAGGCAGACGAGTACGATGAGCTCGCGGCCGATGCCCGTCGTCCTATTATCACTACCGAGTATACGCACGCCATTGGCCCCAACGATTTTGGAGAAATGGAAGATCGCTGGAACGCTCTTACCAAGCATCCAGCCGGAGCGGGTGGAATGATTTGGCTTTGGGCTGACCAAGGGCTGCTGCGCGAAGTTGACGACCGCGAGGTGCTGGATCCGTTGCTGGATAAGAGTAAATACACCCGCAAAGGTGGCGAGCTTGTGGCTCACAGTTTCGTAGGTCGCGGAGAAAAAATGATTTTGGATGCGCACGGCAACCTCGGCCAAGACGGCATCGTCGACCCGGATCGTAAACCGCAGCGCGACTACTTCGAAGCCAAGGCGGTCTACGCCCCCGCTCAAGCCTTGGTGGACAGCGTAACGCTGGTGCCAGGAGACACGTTCTATCGCATTCCTGTTCGTAACGGATACGACTTCAAGGATCTGTCGGGATTGAACTTCCAATGGAAGCTGATGCGAGACGGAGAGACTCTTCAAACAGGCGATGCTACTTTGGAAGCACCAGCCCACACGACCAAAGACCTGCTAATCCCGGCTGAAAAGGTGGATCTCGGTGTTTCGGGCGCTTATTACGTAGCGGTTAAAATTAAGCGTGAGGACAATTCCTTAATGTCGGAGTTCTCCGTTCGATTGGGCGGAAAATCTTCGATCGTTGAAGAAGCAATCGCGGAAGCCGGTGAACTATCGGTGAGCGAAGACGATAGCGAACTCGTGGTATCCGTAAACGGGGCACGCTATACGTTCGCCAAAGCCAGCGGTACCATAGAGTCGATTAAGGTTTCCGGCGAAAAAGTCGTGGAGGATTCGAGTTTCACGGTTTGGCGACCTGCTACCTTTGCAGAACGTAATCGCCTCGATAAGCGTAAGGATGGCTACCCTTGGGAGTCCTACATGAGCGACCTCAAGGCGAAGGCTAGTTCTTGGGCGACAGAAGTAAGTGATGATGCAGTAGTCCTGAAAACGACCGTGACGCACCGCTACGACGAGCAGAATTACGTGGAGGTTGAGTACGCCTATACGGTCGATGCCCAAGGAGTGCTTTCGGTCGACTACACCGCGAAACCGACTTTGGACCATGATTGGTTTCCTGAAATCGGCCTCAGTTTGAAACTCGCCGACGAGCCGATGATGCTAGGCTGGCAGGGGCTCGGAATTCTGGATACAACTCCCGGCAAAACTGCGGCTGCTCAATTTGGGCAATGGCTTGCTCCTGTCTTCAGCAAGGAGTCGCGAGGACCGAAAACAGGAATCGAGTGGGCCCGTTTGTCGCTCGGGCAGGGAACTGGATTCTATGCCGACGGCATGCCAGCCTTCCGTTTGGACGGAGTTTTTGGCAATGGCAGCTCGATCCATCTTCTCTCAAAAATTGCAGGCTCCTGGGTGAAAAATGGCCCAGCGGAACGTGAAGAGCGGAACATCCCAGTAGAAGAGGGAAGCGTCTACAGTGGATCGGTTCGTCTCGTGCCGGTCGCGAAAGATGCGAGTATCGAGGAGAATCGCGAAGCGGTTTTGCCCCACCCAGCGGTCTTGGAATCGAGTTTCATCAATGAAAATAAGAGCTACCGCGAGTGCCATGCTTCCTCGATTGTGGACCTTGGAAACGGTGAGCTGTTGGCGACCTGGTTTGGAGGAACCAAAGAGCGAAATCCCGATGTAACCATTTGGGTGGCGCGCTACAAAGACGGAGAGTGGTCGGACGCAGAAGAGGTTGCGGATGGGAAACAGAAAGACGGAGAACGCTACCCAACTTGGAATCCAGTGCTCTTCAACCCGAGCAACGGACCGCTTCAGCTCTTCTACAAAGTTGGCCCAAATCCCGGCTCATGGTGGGGGATGGTGATGACCTCGAAGAATGGCGGTAAGTCGTGGAGCAAGCCGACTCGCCTCGAAGACGAATTTCTCGGACCAATCAAAAACAAGCCCATCGAGTTGGCCAATGGTGATTGGCTTTCCCCTTCGAGCACGGAAGGAAAGTACGATGGTTGGAGGCTTCACTTCGAACGTTCCTCCGACCAAGGAAAGACTTGGGAAATGACTCCACCCGTTGAGCCGGGTCAAATGGGAGCCTACTTCGATTCTATTCAAGCCAGCATTCTCGATCACGGCGATGAGGTTCTGCAGGCTCTGAGTCGCACTAAGCAAGGCGTTATGTCTTCTACTTGGTCTTACGACAATGGTGAGACTTGGACTCCGACCGAAGGTACTGAAATACCCAATACCGGTTCTGGCGCGGATGCAGTTACCTTGCAGGACGGGCGTCATCTTTTGGTTTACAACCACACTTCCGGTCCGCCAGAGCGCGTGCACAAGGGTGTTCGTTATCCACTGGATCTCGCCATTTCTAGCGATGGCAAGACTTGGGAGCACTTGCTTACGCTAGAGAACGTCCCTCGCGGTGCAGGCTACGCTTATCCAGCTATCATTCAAGATGAGGCGGGACTAGTCCATGTGACTTATACCTGGAATAGGCGTATCATTAAGCACGTGGTTATAGATCCCTCTAAATTCTAACTCGAATTCGCCTTTCAAAACCCTCTCTTCTGATGTTCTCCTGCCCACGTTTCTTGACGTTCGTCTGTCTGCTTATTGCGGCCGTCGCTCCATCACTTCGCGCTTCGCTTGATTGGTTGCCAGAAGATTTCCCGGAGGCGACTGAGTCCATGCTTTGCCAGCGGTCTTACTTGAGCGCTGAGAAGGGGGCTGAGGTATTGCAGGCGGCAGTCGAGGAGTTCGATAGTGTTGAAAAGTGGGAGGCCTATCGAGCTCTGGTTAAGCGGAAGATTTTGGAGGGAGCCGGACTTTCGCCGCTGCCCAAGAAGACGCCTCTCAATGCGATAGTGCATTCGCGGCGTGAATACGATGGCTACAGCCTAGAAAATGTAGCCATCGAAACCACTCCCGGCTACTGGGCGACTGGTAATCTGTTTCGCCCACTAAATACGGAAGGAAAGGTTCCGGGAATTCTGAATACACACGGCCACTCCGGTCGTATCGAGCGAGAGGAACAGTGGCTGAAACACGGCCGTTTTCACGAGCAGAACCAACGTCGGGGTGCAGCCTTGGCAAAGATGGGAGCGGTGGTTTTCAGCATCGACATGTTTGGCTACGCCGACGGCATCACTCAGCTTGGCCCAGACGCCCACCGCACGGAAGTTGCTATGCGGATACAGTTGTGGAACGCTATTCGAGCTCTCGACTTTTTGGAGTCCTTGCCTGAAGTCGATTCCGAGCGATTGGGAGTGACTGGATACTCGGGCGGAGGGACTCAAGCCTTCCTGCTCACCGTGGTCGACGACCGTATCGCCGCCTCCGCTCCCGTTGCCATGGTTTCCTCCTACTTTTTTGGCGGGTGCCCTTGTGAGAGCGGTAGGCCGATTCACCGTAGCGAAGAGCACTTCGTGAGCAATGCAATGATCTCTGCTATGGCTGCTCCGCGTCCGCAGCGACTAATCTCGGACGGAGGGGATTGGTCGGTCCATACGCCGGAGACGGAATTCCCCTTTTTACAGAAGATCTATGCCCTGTACGGAGCGGAGGATAAAGTCTCCAATGTGCACTTACCGGACGAAGGGCATAATTATGGGCCGAACAAGCGGAAGGCTATGTACCCGTTTTTTGCGGACGTGTTTGGTTTGGACCTGAATGCTATCCGCAATGATTCGGGCGAAATCGATGATAGCGTGATCGAAGTCGAATTTCCCGATCAGCTGCGTGTTTTCAATGAGGAGCACCCCGTTCCAGTTGGCACCTTGCGTACTGCGGAGGCGGTGGGAAGATCCTTGGATCGTCTACAGCTTTCCGAAGAGGTGGCTTCGCTTAGCGTCTACGATCTGCGTGTGGATGATCAACGAGACCCTTTGGGGATCGACTCAGAGAAGCCCGAATTCTCGTGGAAGCTAGAATCATCGCTTAATGGAGTTGCTCAAGCTGCCTATCAAATTTTGGTGGCTTCGGATATTAACTCGCTATCAGAGGAGCTGGGTAATGTTTGGGATAGCCGAAAGGTAAATTCTGATGAGCAGTATGGAATTCCTTTTGGCGGTCCTCGCTTGGAAGGCTCTTCTACGTATTTCTGGAAGGTCAAAATATGGGATCAAACCGGCAAAGCTAGCGAATGGTCCCCTGTGGCCAAATTGACAACTGGGGCTCTTACCTCGGCTGATTGGGCGGGAGCGGAGTGGATTACGCATCCTGATTGGCTGGTCGCCAATCGTCCTCACCTCGGATACCGGTCGCATTCCGAGGAATCGGTTGACTCGCCCAAGTGGTTGCAAATCGATTTGGGCCAGAGTTATGCGATAGATGAAATCTTTCTGCACTCGCTGCGGCACACTGTTGCCGAGCGTCTTGGTTTCCCGACCGAGTTTAAGGTCGAGTTATCCGAGAGCTATAGGTTTGAGAATCCGTATCTAGTCGTTGACTACACGGTCCCGCCGCACACGAACAAGTGGTTTACGAAACATCATTTTGAATTAGAAACACCGCAGAACGCTCGCTACTTCCGCATGGAAGTTCCGCGCTTGCGGGATTTGGATGGCGAAATTTGCTTGGCTTTAAGTCAGATTGAGATCCTGAGCAGTGGGAAGAACGTAGCTCTCGGTGCAAAAATCTCAGCCAGCGATTCTAGGGAAGAAGGGTTGTGGTCCGCATCCGCGGTGGTCGACGGAAAGGGTGTACCGGGTAGCAATCCAATGGGCACCAAAACGGCCCAGCTCCGCAAAGAGTTTGAGGTTAGCTCGGATGTGGAATCCGCTATGTTGCATGTGGCTGGTCTGGGAAGCTATGCTTTGCAGATCAATGGCGAAGTAGTTGGCAAGGATCGCCTAGGTCCTGGTTGGACGGATACGGATGAGACCGTTCTCTATGATACGAGGGATGTGACTGAATTGTTGAAAGCGGGGCCAAATGCCATCGGTTTGGATCTGGCAGGAGGCATGTACAGCGTTACCGATCCAGGTAAACGCTACACCAAATTCGTAGGCAGATTCCGTCCGCTCAAGGCTATCGTTAGTTTGCTGATTCGCTACAAAGATGGATCTAGTCAGCGTCTCGTGACTGATGATACCTGGCAGGCGAAAGTTGGACCAACTACCTATAGTCATATGTATGGAGGGGAGGACTACGACGCTCGACTCGAAGATCGTGGATGGACCAAGGCAGGTTTCGAAGGTGCTTCTTGGGCACCTGCAGCCGTTGCTTCTGCTCCAGCTGGAGAGCTAAAGGGGGCCTCTTACGCCGCTCCAGCTCTGGTCGGTCATGAGCGGTTTGAACCTGTTATGATTTCGCAGCTGGGCGAGGGGAAGTTTATCTATGACTTTGGCCAAAACGCTTCCATGATGCCTGAATTGGAAGTGAAAGGGCCTGCCGGATCGAAGGTTAGATTGCTGCCCGGTGAGTTGCTCAAAGAGGACGGCAGTATTTATCGGGGATCCTCGGCTCATGGGGCCAAGGATGCATACTGGCAGTACACGCTACTCGGCGAAGGAAAGGTCGAAAGCTGGGCTCCTCAATTCTTTTATCACGGAGCGAGATACGTGCAGGTCGAGCTTGAACCGGCGACAGAGGGTGGGGAGCTTCCACGAGTTGTCAGTATTGAAAGCGTGGTGACGCACTCCAGTTCCGAACCAGTAGGGCATTTTGCCAGTTCGAGCGACTTGTTCAACCAGACGCGGGAGCTCATACGTTGGGCTCAGCGAAGCAACATGGTGAGCGTTCTGACCGATTGCCCTCATCGTGAGCGGCTAGGCTGGATGGAGCAATATCACCTCAACGGACCCTCGCTTCGGTACGAGTTCGATGTCACGCAACTCTATCGGAAGTGCTTCGGTGATATGGTTGATTCGCAAACCGAGGAGGGACTCGTTACCAATGTCTCGCCAGAGTTCATAACGTTTGACGGAGCGTTTAGAGACTCGCCGGAATGGGGGAGCGCTTTGATTTTGGCCGCTTGGCAGCAGTATTTGTGGAATGGAGACTTGAGCGAGTTTAAGCGACACTACGAGGAGATGCTGCGCTATGTTGAATACCTCGGTGGAAAATCGAAGGGCCATTTGTTGAATCACGGTCTGGGCGATTGGTATGATCTCGGTCCTGAACGTCCCGGATTTTCGCAACTTACACCTATCTCGCTGACCGCGACCGCGACATACTACGAAGATGTAAGGACCATGGAGCGCATAGCGCGTTTGCTAGGGAAGACCGGTGATGCTGAGCGTTTCTCGAGTCTCGGCTCCCAAATCAAGACCGCTTTCAATGATGCCCATTTTGACCCTGTGGCGAAAAACTATGGAGCGACGAGTCAAGCGGGCAACGCCATGGCTTTGGTTCTAGGACTCGCTCCGGAGGACGCTCGTGATGACGTTCTTGATACGATTATCTCTGATATATGTTCACGTGGGAACGCTTTGTCGGCCGGAGATGTGGGACATCGTTACCTTTTGCTAGCTCTCGCTCAAGCAGGCCGCTCTGATGTGATCTTTGACATGCATCACCAGACCGATCGGCCCGGTTATGGAATGCAAATCGCCAATGGGGCGACCAGTCTCGCAGAGGCTTGGGATGCGGGGCGGCATTCTTCGCAGAACCACTTTATGCTCGGTCACATAATGGAGTGGTTTTACAGCAGCCTAGTCGGAATCTCTCCTCTCGCGGAAGAACCCGGATTTAAGCTCGTATCCATTGCTCCACAACCCGTGGAAGGCATCGATTGGGCAGAAGCCCGTTTCGACAGCGTGCGTGGCCCGGTAGAAGCACGCTGGAAAAAGGATGGCGAGCATTTTGAACTGGAGGTTTCACTTGCTGCAAACATGCGTGGCAGAGTGAAACTGCCGGAGGCTCACGTTGAACGAGTTTTGTTAAACGGTATTCCAGCAGATGAAGTAGAGTCTGTTAGCTGGCTCGAATCTGTCGACTCATCCCCAGTCATTGAATTCCCCTCAGGGCTTTGGAGCATAGACCTCGGGCTTGCTAGCGATTAGCATTTGCATCTGTAGCCGGAGGTTTGGAATTTTGGCATAGCTACTCCTCGGAAGTGGCTGAGGTAGATCCGCGAACGATGATGCGGCCATTTAGTGAAATTCGACAATTAGGGCTTTCTGGGTTTTTGATGCGGTTTAGCATTACTTTGGCGGCTACTTCTCCAATGTCGTTGCAGGGCTGGTGGTAACTCGTGAGGGGGACTGACAAAAGGGAGGCGTATTTCACGTCGTCGAAACCGCAAACTTTGATGGCGGATGGTATGTCTGCTCCCAGATCGATGAGGGCCCTGAGGAGAGGAGCTGCTGTGACGTCGTTGGCGCAGATGATTCCATCTATCTTTTTATCCAAGAGTTTACGGGCTGTCTTTTGGGGGGTGTCTACTAGCATTTCTACATCCACCAGATCGCGGGCTCTCAGGCCGTTATGCACCAGTGCCTCTCGGCAGCCCAAGCGGCGAAGCTCGACGGTCATCGCCACATTGGGAGCCGAAACAAAGGCGAGGTTTTGGCATCCGAGGCCGATTAGATGTCCACACATGACGTATCCAGCTTCGATGTTGTCGATCCCTATCAGGTCGCACGGTGTCTGTCTTGGCCAGGGGTAGACGTCGCGATCGAGCAGCACTACTTCGATGTTCTGTTCTCTCAGTCTTCTGATGATCTGCAGGTTGAAGTCTTGTTGGCAGGGGATGTGTTCGACTGGAGTGAAGAAGACGCCGTTGACTTTCTCCTCAATGAAACGGTCCGTCAGCAGTTCCGCCATCGTTTTAGGCTCGAGGTTGGTGCTCAGTTCAGTGGGCCGAAGAACCCGCATCGCCTCCATGCCGGCGCTCTCTATGAGGCTTGCGCAGATTGGTTCGAAGATCTCGATTTCCTGTAGCTGGGGAATCAAAAGGCCTGCTTTAAGCCCGGTTCGGCCAGGCCCAATGACTTGGGTGCCGAAACCTGAACGACGGTGTACCAGCTTTTCCTTTGCGAGCATGTTCAGCGCTTTAGCCACGGTGGGTCGCGAAACGTTGTACTTTTCACACAATTCGGCCTCAGTCGGTAACATGTCCCCGGGCGAGAAGGTCTGTTTCTTAATCGAAGACGATAATTCGTCATAAAGCTGCAAGTACCTTAGTTTTGAAGAACTCATGAAAAGTTTGTTATACAAATGTAAGTAATAAGAAAAGTAAAAAATTACTTTTGAATTTACTTTTGTCGGAAGAATGAGAAGGTTTTGTCATCGCATCGCCCCGAGCGATCGAGTGTTTTCCAAGTAACCCCTCAACCCCGTGACAAAACGATTTATAGTAGCCGGCATCGGCGAGGTCCTTTGGGACCTGTTTCCAAATCACAAGCGCCTTGGCGGCGCCCCAGCCAATTTCGCTTGCCACGTGCAGCAGCTGGGGCCGAGCGCGTATCCTGTCAGTTGCGTTGGAGCTGACGAGCTGGGAGACGAGATATTTACGCACCTCTCTAGGCTGGGAGTCGACACTGTGTACGTAACCGAGGTTCCGGATAGCAGGACAGGCATCGTGGATGTCGTTTTGAAGTTTGGGAAGCCAACTTACGAGATTCACGAGGATGTCGCATGGGATCACATCCCTTTCACGGCAGAGCTATCGGAACTCGCCGAGAAGCTCGATGCCGTTTGTTTTGGTTCCCTCTCTCAACGTTCTGAAGTATCGAAAAGGACGATACAGTCTTTCTTGGGCAAAATGCGAGAGGGAGCGTTGAAAATTTTCGACGTGAATTTGCGCCAGTCTTATTTCTCCGCAGGCCTGCTCGAGGACTCATTGAAACTGGCCAACGTGCTGAAGTTAAGCGATGAAGAGTTGCCCGTCCTTGCGGATATGTTTGAGTTGGAAGGCTCGGTGCAGCAGCAGCTTGCCCAACTCGCGGACCGATTCTCTCTCCGACTGGTCGCTTACACACGTGGGCCTGAAGGCAGCCTTTTGTACACGCCGGAGGAATCGGACGACTTTCCTGGCATCGAAGTCCAAGCGGTGGATACGGTTGGAGCCGGAGACTCGTTTACGGCGACCTTGTGTGTCGGGTTGCTGCTGGGCAAGCCACTAAGCGAAGTGAATCGGTTCGCAAATGAGGTGGCCGCATATGTGTGCTCCCAAAAGGGAGCAACTCCGGGTTTTCCGCTCCAAATGGCCAGCAAGTGGAGTCTCACTTAGGTCCGCAGGCTCTGCTGGTAAAAATTTTCTTAGATTTTCTCTCTGTGTTGAGAGAAACAACCCCAAATAAAATATATTATAAGATGAAGAATACTATCATAGGTTTAGTGGCGATGCTCGCGAGTTTTGCCATCGTAGGCTGCAGTCCCAAAAGCGAAGAGAGCTCGGCTTCGAGCGAGGCGATAAAAATTGGAATGACAGTCCAGGATTTGAGTAATCCGACATGGGCTGGCTATTGTCAGGCCATCGCAAAAGAAGTTAAGGCTCAGGGTGGCAGCATGACCTTTGTCGCATGTGAGAGTAATGCCGGCAAGCAGATCACCCAGATCGAGAATTTTGTATCCAGCGGAGTAGACGTCCTGATCGTGCATCCGGCAGATCCGGCCGGAGTGGAGTTCGCGCTCAAGCAAGCTCGCGAGGCTGGCATCAAGGTGATTGCTTGGGATGACAACCTGAAGAATGCAGACCTTGCTTGGTTGATCGACAACCATGATCTCGGCTACGAGATTGGGAAGCACGCTGCGAAGTGGATCAACGAGAAGCATGGCGGCTCGACTGAGGTAGCGATTCTTAACTACCCGCAGCTACCAATCTTGCTCGAGCGCGGTAACGGTATCCGTGATGCCATACAAGAGCTTGCTCCGAATGCAAAGATCGTAGCGGAGACGAGCGCGATCAATCCCGCCGAAGGGATCTCGAAGATGGAAACCATTTTTCAGTCCAACCCAGGTGTTAAGGTTGTTTGTTCCATCGGTGGAGGCGGTTCCGTAGGTGCGAATGAGGCAGCGAAGGCCGCGAATAAGATCACTGACGATTTCGGCATCTTCGCGGCAGATGCTACCCAGCCAGAGCTCTCCGCTATGACCAACAACGAAGGCGTACGGATGAGTGTTACGATTACTGGCACGAACCAGGATATCGCTGAAGCGATTTGGGCGATGGTTACCAAGCTGACTTCGGGAGAGTCCATCGAGCAGAAGGAAATCTATCGTACGCTCATTCCCGTGACAAAGGACAACGTCTCAAAGTTTCTCGTAAAGTAGTAAACGACACAGGACCAGAGCTCGGAAAGCGGATGTATCCAATTTTCGAGCAATCCATCCACTCAAACGCTAGGTTTGGCTGTAACAACTTTTTGAGGACGCGACAATGAACATACTTCAGCTGAAGAATATCACAAAAAAATACCCCGGAGTCATCGCTTTGAATGACGTCAGCATCGATTTTATCGAGGGCGAGGCCCATGCTTTAGTGGGTGAAAACGGGGCAGGGAAGTCGACGCTTATCAAGAGTTGTACAGGTGCGGTCATACCTAATGAAGGGTCGATTGTAGTTGGAGGCGAAGAGTATTCTTCTCTGACGCCTCAGCTCTCCGAGCAAAATGGAATTGGCGTAATCTATCAGGAATTCAACCTGGTGGGCGAGTTGTCGGTAGCCGAGAATATCTTTCTTGGGCGGGCGATCCGCAAGGGGATCGTGATCGACCGAAAGGCGATGGTGGCTGAATCGGCCAAGATCTTCGAGCAATTCAATATCGATATCGATCCCAATGCGTTGGTTAGCAGCCTCACTGTGGGTTACCAGCAGCTTGTTGAAATCGCCAAGGCTCTATCGCAAAACGCTAGGATTCTCATAATGGACGAGCCTTCCGCTCCGCTAACCTCTGCGGAAGCGGAAAGGCTCTACCAGATGGTAGAAAAACTGAAGAAATCCGGCGTTACGATAATCTACATATCCCACCGGATGGAAGAGATTTTCAGGCTTACTGAGCGCATAACAGTGCTGCGAGATGGCCATAAGATCGATACGGTGAAGACGTGCGATACGAATATGAACGACCTTGTGAAGATGATGGTTGGTCGCGAATTGAAGGAAACGTATCCGGCACGTGGAGACTGCATTTCAGATGAAGTCCTCCTTGAGGTTAAAGACCTATCTGGAAACGGAGTCAGTGGCACCAGTTTTCAAATACGAAAAGGGGAGGTTCTTGGCTTTGCTGGCCTAATCGGCGCAGGTCGTACCGAAACGGCTGAGCTTCTCTTTGGAGCTGCCAAAAAGACTGGCGGATCGATTTTTCTCAATGGCAAGGAGATTAGTCCGAAGACGCCTCGAGACGCTATTGATTCTGGCATCGCACTCGTACCCGAGGATCGCAAGGGGAAGGGTGCTCTTCTGGAGATGGACATACGCTCTAACACGAGCATGTCGGTACTGGAGAGATTGTCCAAGCTCATGGTGGTTAACCAGAAAGAGGAAAAGCGTATCGCCAACCACTACAAAGAATCGATCCGCATCAAAACGCCGTCGATTGAGCAGAAAATCAAGAACCTAAGTGGAGGGAACCAGCAGAAGGTAATCATCGCTAGGTGGCTCGCGTCGGAACCGGACCTTGTTATATTTGATGAACCGACTCGGGGTATCGATGTGGGAGCTAAGTCTGAGATCTATGCCCTCGTAAATTCCTTAGTGGAGGCGGGCAAGGCGGTTTTGATGATCTCCTCTGAGATGGAGGAGGTCATGGGCATGTCCGATCGGATTATAGTGCTGTGCGAAGGGCGGATTTCCGGAGAGCTCGAACGCAAAGATTTCAACCAGGAAGCTATTATGAATTTCGCTTCGCAGAAGTAGGAGAATACACTAATGGAATATTTAGATAAATTAAGAAACGCCACCAACGCGGTAGAATTTGCCAAGCGAAACGGGATTTACATCGTCCTTTTGTTGCTGGTCTTTTTCTTCTCTATCGCGTCAGAAAATTTCCTGGTTAGCAATAACCTGCTCAATGTAGCACGACAGGTTTCGATGCTCGGTATCGCATCGGTCGGTTTCGCATTCGTACTCCTTTTGGGAGGTATCGACCTTTCGGTTGGATCAAACATAACCTTGGTCAATATCGTTGGAGGTTGGTGCATGGTGAATGCTGGAATGCATCCGGCGCTGGCGATCGTTTTGGCCCTCTCGATGGCTACTTTCATCGGCTTTGCGAATGGCTGGATCATCGCAAATCTTAACATGCCGCCGCTGATCGTGACCTTGGCGATGATGATTATTGTAGAAGGTTTGGCCTACTTGATTTGTGAAGGTCTCCCGATTTATGGATTTCCCGCGTCGTTTGCCGTGATTGGGCAGGGCTATGTAGGCCCTATCCCAATACCGGTAATCATAATGGTGGTGATTTTAAGCATCGGAGCTTTTATCCTCAATAAGACGTATTTCGGCCGCTATTTCTATGCCGTAGGTGGAAACGAAGAGGCAGCCAAGCTCTCAGGAATCAAGGTCAAGAACGTCAAATACCTCGTGTATTCTCTATCTGGATTCTTTGCGGGACTCGCAGGTATCGTAATCCTCTCAAGAACAAACTCCGCTCAAGTCCTGGCCGGTAAGGGATTGGAGTTTGATATTCTTACAGCCTGTGTCCTCGGCGGAGTTAGTGTCACGGGTGGATTTGGAAGAATTTCGAACGTCGTTGCTGGTGTTCTCATTCTAGGTGTTCTGAGTAATGGTCTGGTTCTGATGAACGTGACTCAGTTCTCTCAGATGGTTATCAAGGGAGCTGTCCTGATGATCGCAGTCGCTTTCGACTGCCTCCAGCACCGCAAGGCAAGCTGAAGCGTAAATTAGAATCTGTCCTGATCGACGAAGTGTAGCTAGTTATGAACACGATAATCATTTCAAGATTGCTAGGTAGTGGGGCTGGATTGATAGCCAGCCAATTAGCCCAATCCCTAAATTACGATTTTGTGGATAAGGAAATGCTTCAGGTAACTATGGAGCAGTATGGATTGACTCGTTTCGGCAAGCTATACACTTCGCCGCCAAATATCTGGGACTTGGCGAACTCCAAAAACCTTCAAGTCGTATCCATGTTGGATGATACGATGCGGGCTCTTGCTCATCGCAAGCAGACCGTGGTTTTGGCCCGCGGTGGGTACAACGTGCTTAGCAATCGTTCGGATGTACTCAAAGTTAGAATACAGGCACCGTTCGCTGCAAGGGTCGAAAGGGTAATGGAAAGGGAAGGGATTCAGGATAAGGAGCAGGCGGAAAAGCTTGTGGCGGCGGATGATAAAGCGCGAACGAAGTTTGTGGCACGCTTCTATCATCAAAATTGGGAAGATGCCAGTAGCTTCGATCTGGTCATAAATACAGATCTAATTCCCACTGAGACTTCGGTAGCTTGGATAAGTGATGCATCTCGATTACTCGAGAAAAGGGATCAGCTGATTGGTTCTGGATCAACCGAAAGCAAGGAAGTGGATCCGCTTCTTCTAGAGGCTATCGAGCACGCTTTGGAAGGGCGTGTCTAGAACACTCCACCTAGTGAACTACCGCGAGTAGCAAAATTATATCGACTTGGTTATAGCCTAAGAGGCGAAGGCTTCGATTCAGTCTAATACATTTTCAAATAACCCCAGAGTAGGACCTCAAATGAACATCAAACTTAATAGCGCAAACGTCGGCAATTTAGCTTCGAATATCGAGGTGCCTGCTTACGATAGGCAAGCGGTAACGCCGTCAATAATGCACGTCGGTGTAGGCGGATTTCATCGGGCTCATCAAGCCGTTTACACTGACGATCTCCTCAAGCAGGGTGGTGATTCGTCCTGGGGCTTTTGTGGCGTAGGGCTGTTGGAGCACGACAAGCGTATGCATGAGGTGATGAAGGCTCAAGATTGTCTCTATACCTTGGTTGAAAGGAGCTCCGAAGGCGATACGGCTCGTGTCGTGGGGTCGATTGTCGATTTCGTTTTTGCTCCAGATAATCGAGAGAAAGTCCTAGAGCAAATGGCATCGCCGGATACGCGGATTGTCTCCATGACGATTACTGAAGGCGGCTACTATTTTGGATCTGACGGAGAGTTGAATGTGGGGCACCCGGACCTCCAGCGAGACCTTGAGAATCCCGGTCAGCCTAGGTGCTCGTTTGGGTTTCTTTTGGAAGCACTCAATCGTCGCCGTTTGCGAGGACTGGCTCCCTTTACCATCATGTCGTGTGACAATGTCCAAGGAAATGGCAACATTGCCAAGAAGATGCTTTCTGCTTATGCCGAGCTGAGAGATCCGGTTCTCAGGAATTGGATGGACGAAAATTGCCTGTTCCCAAATAGCATGGTAGATCGTATCACGCCAGCGACTACAAGCGAGTTACGGGATTTGGTTGGCGCTCAATTTGGTATCGATGATGGATGGCCCGTGATGACGGAACCGTTCAAGCAATGGGTGATTGAGGATCATTTCGTTCAGGGTCGTCCGAAGTGGGAAAACGTCGGAGCTCAGATGACCAACGACGTGTTGCCATATGAATTAATGAAGTTGCGACTTCTCAACGGCACGCACCAAGCCCTTTGCTACCCAGGCATGTTGTTGGGGAAAGAGCTTGTGCACGAGGCAATGGAAAACGCGGATATACGCCTCCTGTGCCGCAAGATGATGGATGAAGAAGCGACGCCGACACTATCGCCTGTTCCCGGCATTGACCTCGACGAGTACAAGGACTCCGTCATTGAGCGTTTTGCGAATCCGGCCATTCGCGACCAACTGTCCCGTATTGGGATCTATGGTTCTTCCGGACTGCCGACTTTTGTGCTGCCGTCCATTGTCGAGCAACTCAAGCGGGGCGGATCGATCAAGTATCTTTGTTTCGTGATCGCATCCTGGTTTCGCTACCTCAATGGAGCAGATGAATCAGGCAAGGCGATGCCTATGCTTGATCCTATGGCTGAAAAGCTGAGGGAACGTGCTCAAGAAGCTGGACCGGATGCTCGCCCTCTACTGGCGATGCGCGAAGTATTTAGCGAAGAGCTAGCTAGCGAGCCAATTTTCGTGGATACCGTCTGCGCCCAATTGAAGGGGCTTTACGAAAATGGAACCGCTGCTGCTCTGAAAGAGTGCATTGCTTAACAGGACTGTATCCAGAGTAATATGAGCACTCTAAAATCAAGTCTGGAAGGGAAGATCGCGGCGGTGACAGGCGGGGCATCGGGCATCGGGCTTGCGAGCGTAAAGGGAATGCTTGGCGCGGGAGCTCAGGTTGTCGTGATTGACCGAGACGAGAGCGCTCTGGCGAGAGTCAGGGATGAGTTTGGCGACCAAGTCACGACCTTGGCGATTGATCTACTGGATACGAAATGTTGCTCGAGCCTAGTGCCTCGTATTTTGGAGGAAGTTGGCCACATCGATATATTTCATGCCAATGCTGGGCTCTATTTAGGTGGGGATCTTGTGGAGGCCAGTAGCGAGGCGATCGATAGAATGCTGCACCTGAATGTGAACGTTGTTATGAAGAACGTTCGAGATGTCTTGCCCCATATGATTGAACGCAAAGGGGGAGATATTCTGGTAACGAGTTCTCTAGCGGCTCACTACCCAACTCCATGGGAGCCAGTCTATGCATCCTCTAAATGGGCCATCAATTGTTTCGTTCAGGTGGTTCGCCGTCAAAATTTCAAACATGGAATTCGTGTCGGCTCGATTTCTCCCGGGCCGGTGCGTACCAATTTGGTTTCCGATTGGCCCGAAGATAAGCTCCGGGAGGCTATCGATTCTGGGAGCCTCATCGACCCCAAGGAGATAGGGGACACAATTTTATTTATGCTCACCCGGCCACCCCAGGTTACGATTCGAGATGTCGTATTAATGCCGACCAATTTCGATTTATAATAGAAGATAAACTGAAAAATTAACCCCCATATACGTTCTCTGGAACGGATGTGAACACTCTGTCTGAGAAGGCACGGCAGCTACTGCTTTGTGCAAAATTTCGAGGATTTACAAATCGTTTTAATATCAACCCCAAAAGTAATATGACTACATACAAAAAAGATAACAGAAAATTGAAAACACTCTATGCTGGAGCTTTTGCAGCAGGTTTAGCTGTATCCGCGCCGTTTTCCCTCGAGGCCCAGAAGCTAAGTGACGAAACTCCAGCCTATGTTCCCGCGAGTGAAGTCAACACCTGGCTCGACGGCCGTGCGGAAGTTAAGTTTATGGCATTGCAGAACTACCAGGCTATCCAAGCGAAGGATGGAGCGTTCCGACCTGAGGATGAGTTGCAGTCAGATGGTTTTGGCCGACTTCGCCTGAACCTTCAGATGAAGTTTCACATTTCCGAGCACATCGTAGCTGACGTTGACATAGCGGAAGAGCCTAATGATTTCGGTAATAATGGAGATCGTGATTTCTCATTCCACCAAGACTTTGCTGGTATCGAGTTCGACCTGTTAGGATTGACGGGATCTTCTCAGGATGGCTCGGACTTGACGCTTCGCATCGGTAATATCGGCGCAGCACCCTTTCAGTTCAAAGGCTTCCAAGATGGTGCAGACAACCAAGGGAATGCCTTGATTGGCAATGGCATGATTGACTATGCGACTGCGGAGAATGGGGTACAATTGAGCTACAGCAAGTCCTTGGAGGATGGCAGTGCCATTACCGGCTACAATGTTGCAGGACACATGACGACTTCGAGTTTCGGGGAAGCCTTTCAGGACAATCGCGGCTACAACTACAGACTGCAGGGTACACTCGAGTTCGCAGGTGGTTTCAAGGCGGGCTTAAACATGTTTCAAGCGAATCAAGGCGGACAACTACAATTCGTGAATGGGGTTGCGAGTTTGGCTGGCGTCACCACCACCAACTATCGGTTTGGAGACGGCGATAATTACAATTTCTCCGCATCAGGATCAAGTGAGAGAGATACGCATCTGGGAATTATGCCTGGACTCGACCAGTCTATTCTGCAGCTCAACTTAGCCTATCAGCCAAACCCGAATACGAGCATCATCTTCATGATGGGCGAATCGTCCGACGACTACACTTTCGCTGATGCAGCGGGTAATGCTGTCGCTGGTATCACCTATTTCGGGGATGACAATGGTGTAGCCGATGCCAACGGGACAACTTATGATTCCTCCACAGTTATTCGAGGCGAGTCTTCAGTCGAATACTGGATTATCGAGGCCCAGCAGTACCTCGTGCCCGAAAAATTCTACGTGGCTGCGCGCTATGCGGAAGCTGAAAATACTTCTGAGCTGATCGCCCAGTCTGACAATACCGCAGATCGCTTGCAACTGGCCGCTGGATACTGGTTCAACGATCGGACCCTATTGAAATTTGAATACGTTGACCAGAGTGAAGGAGCTAATTCTGGTGGACAGATTGGCGCTGGTTTCGACGGGTTTACGTCAGAGCTTTCGGTTAAGTTCTAAGGTAGTTAGAAGCTAATCGATTAATGACGCCATTAAGTGTTGGGTACACTAGGCGTTCATTGGGAGACCCCCAGAATTGGTAGGCGAGTTTCCGGGGGGATATCGTGTGTCGATGGGACTAGCTCCTGTCGTGACGATAGGGGCGGCTCAGGTAGAGTCGCCCCACTTTTATATTTGTTAATAATGCGGAAGGAAAGTGCTGATCTGCTATACGGCGGGTGCAAGCATGGAACTTCCGTTATCAAGGTCCAAATAGTATCTGTAGCTAGCTCAAGAAGATGAATGAAAAACTGCCTATCAACAAATCTATCCGCGAGCTCGGAGATGCCAGAGCAGGATTGCTTTTCAGAGCGCTCCTGGAGCAAACACAGGACCAAGTCTACTTCAAAGACTTAAACAGCAAGTTCGTTTGGGTAAGTGATGTAATGCTTTCCAAATACAAATTGGAATCTATGGATGACCTCCTTGGCAAAAGCGATTTTGATTTTTTCAGTAGGGAACATGCCCAGAAGACTTTTGAAGAGGAGCAGCGGTTAATACGAGATGACGAGCGGCTCGTTAACTACGTAGAAAAGGAAATATGGCCGGACGGACGAATTACTTATGTCACTTCAACCAAGGTGCCATTGCGTCTAGATTCGGGTGAAATCGTGGGTATCCTTGGGATAACAAGGGACATAACGGATGAGGTGAAAATTCAGCATCAGCTCGAGGAAAGCAGAGCCTTGTTACTAAAAAGAAACGCGATAATGGAGGAAGATCTCCAGAGTGCTCGAACAGTACAACGAATGACAATCCCAGGCTTATTGCCTGACGTCCCTTTTGCAGATGTCGCTGTTTCCATTACAAGCTTAAACGAAGTTTGCGGAGATCTTGTGACTTTTCCGCTGCAAAACGACAGGCGGATGTCATTGGTTCTTGGAGACATCAGTGGGCATGGAGTCACCGCAGGGCTTTTCACAATGCTGGCAAAACACCTGGCGGATTTCTATTTGAAAAATGAATCTTGTGGTCCTGATGAAGCGTTATTCGTTCTTGATAGGCATCTAGAGGGGCTCATACCGGAGGGGTTTTTAACCGCGGTGGCTGGCGTCTTTTATAGGAAAAATGAAGACGAGCTGTACGTTTCCTTGGCGAGTTCCTGCCAACCTCCTGTTTTATGGTACCGTAGCCAAACGCAAGAGGTTGAGATTGTGAAAATGAGGGGAGAAGGAGCACTAGGCTTAGGGATATGCGACAGCTTCGAATGCCGCTCGTTGCGTTTGTCGAGAGGAGATTGTCTGCTTTTTGCTACCGATGGCGCAACTGAGCTGGAAAACCCCGATGGCGTCCAGTTGGGGGTGGCAAAATGGGCTGAGCTTTTTAGAGGCGTAGGAGCCTTGGACACCGAAGAAATAATTCGTCGTCTCTTGACGGAACTCGAACGTTTTTCTGGCGGACGTTTCCCTCAAGATGACACGACATTGCTCGCCGTTAGAATCAAATAGATAGTTTCTGTTTAGGCGAAAACAGAGGATTTTGGCTGAAAACCATGATGCTAAGCACCTGAGTAATTGTTTTGGGTCGGGGTAGGTTTTAGGTCGTCCGCTAGCTCTCTGTGTGGTTTTATTCGAGCCTTGGAGAGCTCGCCATGATAAGCCTTGACGGCTTCGATGGGGCTGATCTCGCCGTCCACGATTTTACGTAGGAAATTAATGAATACGAGAGGGGATTCGGACAGGTTGATCTTGCGTCCGAACAAAGCGACTTTGGCACCGTACTTTTGTGCGTCGTGGATAAGCTGGAAGGCGTCTAAGGTGGTGCCGGCGCTTCCGCCTAGTATACCGACCACAAGTCTGGGATCGTAGGCAACGAGTTCTTCCAAAGGGCCCGGACCATTGTAGGGAATCTTTAAGAACAAGGGTCGCCCCGTTCGTGTGACCCCAGCCAGCGAACGAACGATAGCATCGTTCAGGAAGGTACCGGTATGGGAGGGATCGAAGCCCGGGTGTACGTTGGGATTGAAGACTTCGAGAAAATAGCGGAATCGCTTTTGTTCGGCTTCGATGCGAAAGGCGCGAAACGTCTCCAGCGCCGCGTGGTCGTGATCAATGTCGTTGGTGAAAGTGATCGAGTAGAGGCCGAGATCGGCTCCTTGGTAAGGCTGAGTGAAATCGTCGCTGAGCCGGCCGTATTTTATGTGGTCAATCGAAGCGGTCCTGAAGTTGCGAGAGGGTTGGCTTGGATATGAGGATTCTCGGAAGGCCCAAACGTCCGTGGTGTCGTTGGCCCGAGCGGCTGGAGTGATCGCCGAGTCGCGGAAGAGTCCTTCGTCTATCCCGATTTTCTCCAAGTTCGACGCGGATAAGAGGAGGATGTCCACAATGTCTTGCTCAATGATGGCTCTGATTTGGTCGAGGTATTCCTCGTTTGATTGGTAGAGAAGGTGGCTTGGCTTGTTTTTATTGCCCGGCCGCTTCGGACCCGGAGCCTGAATGCCGAAAGCCATGTCAGCGTCCTTGGCGTCTGCGATAATGAAGTCGCTTCGTTTTGCCTGTCCTTGGGCAATGCGTTCAAGCTTCTCGTCCAGTCTCTTAGTCGTCTGCATTTTGATATTATAATGTCGGTGTATCTCCGTTTTAACCACAGGTTGGCTCGCTTGGCCATTCCTGAACGAGTTCTTTCGCCACTTTTGGATTCCAAGTGATTCTCGACTTCGCTAGCGGTGAATGATGGCTGCTTCCGTTTCAGAGAGGGTTCGAATCGTGGCTCACAGAGGGGCGTCTGCTTATGCGCCTGAGAATACGCTGCCTTCCTTCGAATTAGCTTGGGAAATGGGGGCCGACGCGATCGAAGGTGATTTTCAACTGACTGTAGATGGACATGTCGTATGTGTGCACGATTACTCAATCGAAAGGTACACAGGTATAGACCGTCGTGTGGTTGAAATGACGCTTTCCGAACTGAGGGCGCTGGACTTCGGGTCCTGGAAGGGAGGCGAATGGATTGGAGTATCGATTGCGACCCTTGAGGAAGTCCTCTCTATCGTTCCTTCCGGGAAGATGCTCTATTTGGAAATTAAATCCGGTCCAGAAATTGTTCCGGAGTTGCTGAAACAAGTAGCGAAGGCCCGTATTAAAGCGGAGCAGCTTGTTTTCATCTCTTTTGATCAAGCGGTGGTGACACGGCTGAAGCGAGAAGCTCCCGAGCTGGTGGTTAATTGGCTCGTGTCATTGGAATCCAACGACGGTGTCATTTCACCTGCGCCAAAAGAGCTCTTGCAGGTTTTGAAGCTGACAGGGGCAGATGGTATCGGAGTTGAGGCCATTCCAGATATCAGTGCTGAATTCGTTGCAGCCATTAGAGGAGGTGGTTGGGCGTTCCATGTCTGGACAGTGGACCAAGTGGCTTTGGCGCGAAAGTTAGCTCAGTTCGGTTCCAAATCGATCACTACCAATAAACCAGACCTTATCCTACGTGCACTCAGACGTGACTGAGCTAATGGCTGGGTGATCGGTAAAAAGGCACTTAGGGATCTTTTATAGTCAACATTGGGGCTTTCACTTTAGCTTAGCTGTAAAACAAAAGTAAAAGTTGATTGAGTCCGCAAAGGGTGCATAGCTCGCCTCATGAGAATCCATCCATTGCCTCGACGGGCGACTGTTTCCTTGTTTTTCGTTTTGTCGCTCTTGGTAGCCAAGTCGGCTTCCGCTGTCACGATGGAGCTATACACGCAGGTGTTGAGCAATTCGATTTATGCCACGCCCGGCGTAGAGGACATGGATTTGGACTATGATTACTATTCTTATCCCTTGATCTCGCAGGTGGGAGCCGGTGATTTTTTAAGGGTAGAGATCTATTTTAGCCCTTTCAAAATGTGGTGGGATTCGGATCCAATCCCCGGTCGCTACGAGGTGGATGTATTTGGTTTGTACGACTCCTCCGACAATTATGTAGGAGGCGATGGAGCCATTTCCACCTATTGGAGAGAAGTAAATGGCCGCCGCGTATTTGATACGCTTTCTGGGCCTTCTATCTTGGATTTAGACGTCAATATTTCTGCCGAGGATTTTACCGGCACTATCCGATTTCTTGGTGTGAGGCATGTCGGATGGGGTAATTTGACTGTACAAGTACTGGGAGGGCGCTTTGCGGAAGGCAGTTTGCCAGCAGTGCCTGATCCTGTCGGCACTGCGGCGCTCTTGTTCGGCTCTCTTTCTGGTTTGGTTTTGTTTCGCCGCCTTCAGAGTTGAGTTTGAGTAGCTAGGCTTTAATGGCCCAGCGTGCTGTATCGAACTTACTCTACAAGCTGCCAAGTGAAACAGCTTCCGCCTTTTCTATTAGGCGTTGCCCCGGGAGAGTCCGCTGAGGTGAGTTCGCCTCCACTTGGCAAGGCGTTCAAGTAGCGATTGGTATGCAGGGATAGGAGCATGATTTCCTTGTTGAGCATATCTTGCCATTGGAAAAGTGAGGCCTGTCCCGACTCTTCGGATACGAAACGGACATCGCCCGTGGCTCCAACTCCGGTTACTCGAATAAAGGATCCGTCCGATGATTTTAGCGCTATCCGACCTTGACCTCGATCTACCACTGTAAGGTGAGCCGCTTCCGATTTAGCTAGGTCCGAGTCTGGAGACATTGGGCGAAGAAAGCCGTTCCATGAGACAAGTGTCGCTCCGTCGGCCTTGCTGATGAGCTTGATCTTTTTGCCTACAGGGATTTCTCGCCATTTGGCAGTCGCAACCGGTTCTTCGAGCTCGAAAGAATCGAAATCCGCGTAACCTCCATCGGATCCGGATTGATTGAAGTTGAATAGCGAATACCGGATTCCCTGGAAGGTCTTGAGTTGGAAGACCATGGTAAACGGCTCACCGATCTTTGTGTATTCCTGTCCATTTACGCTGTAGCTGAACTGAGCTTGCTCGGTGTCGAAATCGCATTCGACTCGCAAGCTAACCGTGTTGGAATCGATCGCTTCGCGAAGGTAGCTTTCTGATATTTGGTCATATCTCTCTATCCAGAATCCGCTTTCGTCACGGCCGGCGGCCAATCGAGCGTAGGGGAAGTTGGCCAGAGCCAGTCCGGCTCGGTCGCCAGGTTTCAACCCCGAAAGATCCAAGTGGGTAGTCGCAATGGATATTGGCCCAACCGCTCTTTGGGTGAGAGTATTGCGAGCGGTCCAGTAAGATTCTGCTGGCGTCGAGTGAAGACGAAGAAACCCTGCCCGTTCGGAGAGCGACCACTTTTGGTCGTTCGGCACGTGGCTCCACTGCCAGACATTGGCGAGTTCGCTCTCAAACTCGTCGCTTCGTTGATAGGGCGCGTGGGGCTCATCGACTGGGTATTCAGTTTCTGGTTTCACCCAAGTGCGAGGCGTACGAGTCAAGTTGCCCGGAAGCCCGAAATAGGGCCAGTCATCCTGCCATGTCACGGGAGATAAGCAGGTGAGGCGACCGACGGAGTTGTAGTCGATCATAGAGAAGCCCCACCATTGCCCGCTTGGCGTATCGACCAAACCTCCTTGGTGGAGAGATATAGTGCTTCCTGATTCCGGTGCTGGTGGGATGAGTTCTATTTCGGGTCCACCTCGCCCCCATCCTTCGAGACGCCAGCCGTTTGATTTACCCAAGGTTTCCCGAGCGCTTATGGTAGTAACTTCGTAGGGGCCATCGATTTGCGAGGCTCGAGCGCAGGCCATGTAGAGCATGGGGCTGTAGTTCGAGCTCGTGATGATGTATTGCCCATCAATCTTATAGAAGTGCACGCCTTCTCCGATCCCGCTACCAGCTGGGATGATGATTCGTTCGGAACCGGGAACGATATCTAGTAAGTCATCGGTCAGCTCGACCATGCGGATTTCGTTGTAGCCCCAGATCGCGTAGGCTTTGCCATCGTCATCGAATAGGACGGAAAGGTCGTGGAGCGACACTTTCATCTGTTCCCGTTGCCATGGGCCAGCTGGATCGGTGGCGGAAAGGATCTGGGTTTTCTCCCCGTTGATATTTGTGAAGATGTAAAAGATGCCGTCGTGGTAACGGAGGCAAGGAGCCCAGATGCCTTGGCCGTAGATCTCGCCGTCCTCCAGTCGGAAATTTGGCCCAAGATCTAGCTTTTCGAAGGCGTAGGTCAAAAGCTGCCAGTTAACGAGATCTCTAGAATGCAGAATGGGAAGCCCCGGCATGCTGTGCATGGTGGTTCCAGTGAGGTAATAGTCATCACCCACGCGAATCATGTCCGGATCGGAGAATTCGTCGTAGAAAAGGGGATTAGTGAAGGTGCCATTTCCGTTGTCGGCGGTCCATGTGGAGAGTTTCTCCGCTTGAAGAAAGTTGGCCGCGGCCAGACAAGCTGCCAGGGCAAGTCTGGCGAAGAGTTTGGGAGAGTTGATCATAGGGCAAAATGGGGGATGTATCGTTTATCGAGTAAAGCGGCCGAGCGTTATTTGGTCAAACGAGAGCGAGGCATTCTTCGAAGCAGTCAGTTCTCTTTATAGGCAGATTCGAGAACTGATGGCTGAGAGCGGAGGACTGCCTGACTAATGGCACAAAAAAACCTCTGCAATCTGTTGATTTGCAGAGGTTTTTGGTAGGCCGACTGGGACTCGAACCCAGAACCAATTGCTTAAAAGGCAACTGCTCTACCGATTGAGCTATCGACCCATCAGAGCCCTACGGGCTTTCGGAAGTTGGGGAATACAGGACGAGGTAAAGGGGATGGCAAGTCCTAATTGTAAGTTTCCAAGCTTGTTCCATTCTTTCGGTCGAAAGGGCGTTTCAAACGTTATTTAAGCAACCGGACGGCGTAATGTTGCGTATAAACCTTGAAAAATCACAGAGGTATCGGCTCTTTTTCGGCTGGGACTGTGTGAAAATCGCTAATTTTTATAGGAGGAGACGATCCGAAAGTGCGGAAATCGCCGCTAAAAGTTGAATAAACTGCTGGTTAGGAGCGTCTTATTTCGAGATTTGAAAGAAGGAGGAAAAATGGGAACAATAGCCGACGACAGCCGTCCCAAAGCGACAACCGCTATGTCAACTAAAGCTCAAGAAGTCGCCCTAGACAAAGCGCTGGTAGCGCGCTTCAAGGCCGGAGATGAATCCGCCTTCGAAGAAATGGTTTCACGATACTGGGATCGCATCTACGCGATGGTGCACAAGCTTCTCCGCAACACCCAAGATGCGGAGGAGGTAACTCAAGATGCTTTCATCCGCGCTCACCGTGGTTTGGAGAATTTCCGCGGCGATTCCAGTTTTTCAACCTGGCTCTATCAGATTGCGACCAATTTGGCTCGCAATCGCTACTGGTACTGGTGGCGCCGCAAGCGTGACAAATCGGTCTCTTTCGATCAGCCAATCGCTGCTGAGTCCTCCACAACGCTAGCTGAAGTTTTTCCTGCGGAGGTGGAATCTCCTGAGGACATCACCATCACCAATGAATTTAAAGATCGGGTTGCCGCGGCGATGGATCTTTTGAACGAAAAGCATCGCGAAGCTTTGGTCCTTCGCAACGTACGAAACCTCACTTATGAGGAGATCGCCGACGAACTGCAAATCAGCATCGGCACCGTCAAAAGTAGAATTGCGAGAGCTCGCGAGAGCCTACGCGAGAAAATGGGTAACGAACTTCTATGAATAAGCAGCGTTTCATCGAACAACTGAATCTACACCTCGACGAAGAGTTGTCTGCGGAAGACTCTGCTGAGTTACTCGATGCGGTGCGCTCCAACCCGGAGTATCATCGGATATACATCCAGTACTGCCAGTTATTCAACGCATGCTCCGAGCTCGGCGACAAGTTTTCGCAACAAAAGCCGATCACTCAGTGGCGCCAGAAGCTCTACGCCGTCGGTGGTATGGCTGCAGCGGCGGCTCTGTTATTCATGGCTGCACGTAACCTCTCGCCGTTTATTGGAAACGAAGGGACTCAACTCGTTGCTAGTAATACCGAAGCGCAAAGTGTAAACGCTCCGTCGGCCGAGCCCGTGCTCGTAGTCGAGAAGGGCGAGTTGCCAGCGAGTGATTTTATGACCCTAGGGGATGCTATCCCTGTCGGTCTCGATCTCGATAAGGTCTTCAATCCATCAAATCGCGATTGGGAGTTGGATTCCGAATCATCTCGCTCGCTGACAAATTTCAAGGTTTCTCGAACCGTGGAAGCTCATGCTGCTTCCAAGTGGCCGAGTAAGGAATTCGGTTTTGCAAAGCCTGTTATCGAAAGTACCTATGCTCACGAAGAGATCGGGTCTGGTATGGCGGATAGCGAATCTTTATCAATTGGTTCCGCTTTTGGTGGAGAGGGCTACGACTTCGGAAGTGCGGCGGCAACAGCCCCCAAGCCTCGACAGTAAAACCGCTCGGTGGATATAATTTTTAAGGCGCTCACTTTATAAGTGGGCACCTTTTTTGTAGGCCAAAATCGCAGCTATGCCGGATTTGGGCTGATCTCAGCCGAGAGCGGCTTTGATAAGTTGCTCGGTCGATGCATTTGGACCGAGGGCTTCAACAGCCTTGCCGACTGACTTTGACGCGTCGGTCTGGCGATATCCTAAAGCGAGTAGGGCTAGAATAGCATCTTCCTGGTGATTGCCGCTTGGGGCTGATCCACTTGTTGTGTCGGATTTCAAGCCTTGCAGTGGATCACTCGTCGAAGTCTGAGCGAAGGCACCGAGTTTGTCCTTCAATTCTATTATGACTCGTTCGGCTGTTTTTTTGCCAATACCGGGAGTTTTGGCCAGAAGGACCGAATCCTCGTTGCCGATTGCAGATACGAGGGAAGGAAGCTCGAGCTTGGAAAGCATGCCTATACCGACCTTGGGACCGACTCCAGAGACCTTCTCGATAAGGAGCTGAAAGAAGTTTCGCTCTTCCTCGGTAGCGAAGCCGTATAGAGCCTGCGAATCCTCGCGGTACACCACGTGGGTGTGAAGTTTTACTCGTTCCCCGTTCGCAGGGAGTTTAGCTGCCGTGGAAACGGGAATGTTGACCAAATAGCCCAGACCTCCCGCATTGACGATGGCAGTGAGCGGTGTAGCCCGCTCCAAAATCCCTTCGATAGAGACGATCATGCGCGACTAGGCTAGGCCGAGAACTTCTCTGATTCCGTAGATTCCAGGCTTTTTGCCAACGGACCAGGCTGCGGCCCGTACCGCTCCACGGGCGAAGATAGCTCTGCTCGAAGCTTTGTGTGTAAGCTCCACGCGTTCTCCGACATCCGAGAAGATCACGGTGTGATCGCCAACCACATCGCCGCCTCGGAGTGAATGCATTCCCACTTCGCGCTCTGTTCGCTCGCCGGTGATTCCCTCGCGGCCGTGTCGTAGGTCATCGTAATTGAGACCTCTCGGTTCGAGAACGGCGTCAGCGAGCATCAGAGCGGTGCCGCTGGGGGCATCTTTCTTGAGTCGGTGGTGCATCTCCACGATTTCGGCGTTGTAGTCCATGGGTAGGATACCAGCTGCCTTCTCGACGAGGTAGCACAGCAGATTTACGCCGATGGAAAAATTTCCGGCCCAGACGGTTGCGGTCTTAGAGGCGATTTCCAGGAGCTTAGCCTTTTCCTCCTGACTGTGTCCGGTGGTGCCGCAAACGACTGGTTTGCCGAGCTCGGCAGCTGTTTGGAAAACAGACTCCGTTACGGTGTGGAAAGAGAAATCGATAACCGCGTCCGCTGCTGCGATTCCAGCCTTCAGGTCATCGCCTTGATCGATTTTTGCTACGACCTTGTGTCCAGCTTCCACTGTCGCCTCGGCGATCGCTTGGCCCATACGCCCCTTGGCGCCTACAATACAGATTTTCAATGACATGGCTCTGATCTACGCTTGGGTGGCTAGGGCTGCTTGCAGTTCTTCAAAAATGGAGAGCACCAAAGTTTTGTTCTCGGGGCGCAGTTCACACAGCGGTAGCCTTACGCGACCAGTTTCAAAGAGACCCGCCTTGACCATGCACGCTTTCACCGGAACCGGATTTGGCTCGATGAAAAGATTGGTGAAGATCGGGTAGAGAAGCTGATGCAGGGCGCTGGCTGTTTTTAGGTCACCATCCAGGGATGCCTTAACGAGGGCTACCACTTGCTCGGGAATGACGTTCGAGGCGACTGATATTACGCCTTCCGCTCCAGCGCAGATGAAGGGGAGAGTTAGCCCGTCGTCGCCGCTGAGCACTACGAGGTCGTCACCCATCGCCTTCTTGAGTTCGTTTACTCGGTCTACACTGCCGCCCGCTTCCTTGATGTGGTTAACGTGAGGGTACTTCGCCAGAAGTCTCTCAACTGTTGATACGTCGATCTGGATGCCGCAGCGTCCTGGAATCGAGTAGAGAACGATGGTGCGGTCAGTTGCTTCCGCAATTGCAGAGAAATGGCGGAACAGGCCTTCCTGGCTTGGCTTGTTGTAGTAGGGGGCCACGTGAAGCATGCCGGCTGCTCCCGCTTGATGGGCATACTTAGTGAGCGAAACTGCTTCACGAGTAGAATTGGAACCCGCTCCTGCGATTACGGGCACGCGCCCCGCTGCAGTTTGGATTGTCAATTCCACGACACGTTGGTGCTCATCATGGCTGAGGGTAGGGCATTCGCCGGTCGTCCCTACGGGTACGAGCGCGTCGATACCTCCCTGAATCTGGTGTTCGACCAGTTTTTTAAGATCAGATTCGGCTAAGGACCCATCTCCGAGGAAGGGGGTCGCTAGGGCGGTCATTGATCCGGTGTACTTTTTTGCGCTCATAATTCGAAAGTGAAGGAATCGAGTTCCAAGCCGATTTATAAGGACGGTCAACCTTATACCTGTAGAGGCGATCTTTTCTATAACTCGAGTCCACTTTCCAAAAATGTCATCTGAGATCTTCGACGAACTTCTTTATCTAGCTGTCGACAATGGGGCGTCTGATATCGTCATAAAAAGCGATAAGCCAGGCTATCTCCGTCTTCATGGAAATCTTGAGCCAGTGGAGATGCCTCCCATCGACGGTGAGTCTGTCTTGGAGTTCGTCGACGAAAACGTGCCCAGCAACTACAAGGAAACGTGGGAAATGGAAGGTCAGGTCGACTTCGCCTATTTCTTGGAACGTGCAGGACGTTTTCGTGTGAACGCTTTTCTGCAACGCGGCACCGTCAGCATCGTTTTCCGTCACATCAAGAGCAAGATTCCCAATTTCGAGGATCTCTCGCTCGATCAGGAAGTACTGCTAAATCTCGCTCAAAAGAAGGATGGTATCGTTTTCGTGTGCGGGGCGACCGGATCCGGAAAATCGACGACGCTCGCTTGTTTGCTGAATTGGATCAACCACAACATGGACAAGCATGTGGTGACCTTGGAGGATCCGATCGAGTTCAATTTCATCGATTCAAAATCTGTCTTCCAGCAGCGAGAGGTCGGTATCGACGCTCCAAGCTTCCAGAAGGCTCTCAAAGCCGTTTTGCGTCAAAATCCGGACATGATTCTGATCGGGGAAATGCGCGATAAGGAAACGTTCGAGACGGCGCTTGCCGCTGCCGAAACGGGCCACCTCGTTTTCACGACTTTGCACGCCGCGAGCGCCCAACAGGCGATCACTCGCTTATTCGAGTATTTTCCAGCCGAGCAACATCAGTTGGTCCAAAGAAAGTTGTCCGAAACGCTGCGTGGCATTATCGTGCAGAAGTTGCTTCCCAATCTGGAAGGGGACGGACGTGTTCCTGCTCAGGAGATCTTGATTGGCGATTCTGTAGTCCGTACCACGATCCGAGAGGGTCGTTTCGATCAGGTCGGAACCTTGCTCGATGTTTCTGCGGACAGTGGCTCGCGGTCCTTCAACAAGGAGCTCTCGAGACTAATCAAGGCCGGGATGATCAGCAAGAAGATCGGCTTGAAGAACTCTCCAAATCCGCAGGCTCTGGAAATGAACCTGAAGGGTATCTACTTGAGCGATTCGAACCGGATCCTCGGGGGAGCTAGTTTGAACTAGCATCCTCGCTTGGGTCGGTTTCGCTGACCCTATTTCTTTTCGAACTGCTTTCGCTTCAGTATCGCGTCCCAGATGAACTTCGATTTCTGGGCGGCAATCTCGGTCGATTCCAAGACTGCTTTTTTGCGTTGAGCCAAGTTTTCGTCAGCGATGCTCGCTAGATCGTCTAGATTGTAGAGGAAGACGCTGTCTAAGTCTCCGCAGCGTTTCTCGATGTTTCTCGGCAAGCCGAGGTCGATGAGAAACAAGGGGCGTCCTCGCCGTTTCGCGATTCGCTTCTTTACGAGGTCGTAGGTTATAATAGGGCTTTCCGCTCCGACGGAGGAGATAACGATGTCGTATTCCTGCAGGTATTCAGGAAGTTCTGACAAAAGGCGCGGAGTTCCTCCCCATTGCTGAGCTACCTCGTTGGCTCGTTCCTGACTGCGGCTGGCGATTCCGAAGTTTTCAGCCCCGCGGCTGCGCAGTGCTTTAACCGTTTTCTCCCCGATTTCGCCTGTTCCGAGCGAGAGGGCGGCGGCGGATTTCAGATCTCCGAAAATTTTGCCCGCCAAGTCCACGGCTACGTTGGCTATGTTGATCTGCCCTTCGCCAACTGTAGTTGAATTTCGGATGAGCTTGGCCGCTTGGAAACCTTTCTGGAAAACCCGGTTGATAACCTTGCCTGCGTATCCATTTGTTTGGGACTCAGCGTAGGCGGCTTTAACTTGACCGAATATTTCCGCTTCGCCGGTTATTTGAGAGCGAAGTCCAGCGGAAACTTCAATGAGATGCTGCACGGCGTCTTGGCCCGAGCGAAGGTGTATGTGATCCTTTATTTCGTCTGTCGAGACGGCGTAGATTTGCGCCAACTGCTCCAGCACTTCTTGAGGCGTCGCGTCATCGGAAAGCTGTGTGTAGAGCTCGAAGCGGTTGCAGGTATTTAGCACCAGCGACTCGGATATGTGATCGGAGCTATGCAGGTCGGAGTACAGTTTGCCCACCTTTTCGCTATCCAGAGAGTAACGCTCTCTTACTTCCAAGGGGGCGATCTCGTGGTTGATGCTCACCACGATGAATGACTTGTCGTCTTCGGCGCTCATGGTTGCTCAATCGATTCCGAGTAGGCCGCAGCGTGACTAGAGTTGTCGCTATTGCGGTCGACTGCCGCGAGGGAGAGCAGGGCGGCGACGAAGATAAAGATGCAAGACCAGGCGAATTTTTTGGAGGTGATCGCCAGTTTCCAGTCCAAAACCAGTACGACGGCGTAGGCGAGCCAGACTGCGATGGTGGAAGCCAGTTTAACGGTGAGAACCGAATCCAGATTTTGTATGAAATAGCGGTAGCCGATGGCGAGAGACACGCTGAGAATGACGAAGCCCATTTTGGCCAATCGCCCGTTTATGCTGACCAATTCGACGATGGAAGGGAGAAAAGGAAAGAGCCCTCCTACCACATTCTTGGTTTTCAAACTGCGGCTCTGCAGCAAATACATCGCGGAGGTCAGAGCCAGCACGCCGAAGACACCGTAGCTAAATAAGGCGAGGGCTGCATGGGTCTCGATCCATGGAGAATCGCCAAAAATCGGTTCGCGGCTGGGAGAATCCCAATGTCCGAAAATCAGAGACAATATTGAGAAGAGGCAGGCAAAGCCGGAGGTGAAAACACCCAGCAGACTGACTCGAAAAGCGGGCCCCACAAAGATATAGATAGCGATGGCCGACCAGACCATGAATTGCACCAGTTCAAATTGGTTGGCCAAGGGGCATCCGCCGTACTGCAGGCCGCGAGCGTAGAGTCCGGTGGTTTGCAGGATCCATCCGAAGGTGACCAAGCCGAGGATGTAGGGGCGGCCGGTCTTTCTTTTTAGCTTCAAGGCCGAATAGGAGCCCAGCAGAAAGGAGGACGCGAACACAATGGTCGCGAGCCATATCCACTGTTTGTCGGCGAGGCCGAATAGCATGTTGTTCATTTGCTAGGCTAAAGATGAATTAGAAAGACGCCTCTTTGTGCTGAGACTGATGGCGAGGAAGCTTGATTGGTGGCAGATCTTCAAAGGGATGCCTCAGACGTCAAGCGGATCTATGGCTTATGCCATTGGAGGGATCTTCATTTCGAAGGGAGGGATCAGGCAGTGTATCTTATTTCCGAATTGGTCCCTCCCGTGGAAGCTGCCCCAAGCCTCCGCGTTGCAGCTACCGATATGGAAGCTGTTATAGGAGAAGCGTTCGCCGGGCTGAAGTTCGGGCTCTTCCCCAACGATCTTGTCGCCCTCGACTACGAGCGTTTCGCCTTCCTCGCCTTTGATTATCCATTTCCGGCCGAGAAGTTGGACTGCCCGTTCGGAGCGATTTTCCACTGTGATAAAGTAAATGAAAACATGTGGCGTTTCGGGAGGTACGTTGGGTCCTCCGTATTGATAACGAAGGTCGTCTAGTTTGACCACTAGACCGTCAAGTTCTTCGGATGGGCTGCTTTGCATGCTGTTTAGTTTCCTAAGCCTGTCCTGTTTTGTGAACTGCTTCTGCCATCGTCTGAAGTTGGCGCTCAGGCTGATTTTGGGTGGGAAGACTGCCTTCCAAGCTGAAGAATGAGGCGTTGTTTAGATGGATAAACTGGGACGTTTGGGACTGTTTTGAGCGTGCGGTAGCGTTCATAGTTGAATGACGCCGGACGTTAGGGAGTGGCTGCATCGCGGTCAAAATCCTTTCGCGGCCGGCTCGTTTTCCACAATTGGCTTGTATGAGCAAGCAGGTGTCGGAAAAGAGAGGCATGTCTTCGAAAGCGCTTATCATGGTAAAAGACGTTTCAGGGGTCGCCTCGTTGGCGAAAAGCCTGGTGGGGGAATTCGGTTTTGAGCTTTGGGGTAATGAAATCGCCTGTGAAGCGCTGACGGGGCTCGGTGTTTCCATCAAGCTTGCCAAGACCTCGGAGGCTGTGGCCATGATCGAGAATCCGGCTGAGGCAGTTCGGCTGGTGGTGGCTAATTTCGTGGATGTGGAATCGGCGGGTCGTGCTTTCATGTCGTGGAAGTCGGCCTTGTCTGCTTTTGATCGAGGAATCGTATCCTCGTTGCGGGCAGCGGCCTGGGCAGTGGACCGGGTCGCGGTAATTGGCAATCCAAGCGATTATGATGCCGCTTTGCAGGAGTTGAGCGAAAATGGTGGAAAGTTCCGGCAGGCGTTTCGTATGGAGCGGGCAACGGCGGCATTTCGGGCAGCCAGTGAATTCGATTTTGCAGTGGGCCAGTATTTGGAAGTTCAAGGTGCCGACAAACCTGACATGGGCGCTCTCAGTGGATACTCGAAAGCCCTTCGCTTCGCTTGGCCGAGGTTACAGCTCTTGGAGCATGGCGAAAATGGACATCAGCTTGCGGCTCTCTATGGCAGTTTTTCCGAGCATTTCGAACAGGTTTGCGGACCTAAACTCGACTACACCTCGATTTTGAGCGTGTCGAAAGCCGCCTATCTTATCGGAGAGTTCGAAAAACCGGCGGCCGCCTTACTGCGAAATGGCAAGATTGTGACTGCGGCTTGCGGTTCGGATTTGGCTGAGCTGGTGGCTGGGGTGCTGAAAGATGAGGATGCTCGCGGCTCGTGGCTCGTGGCGAACGGAAGTTTGGGGGAATCCGTCATTTCCGAAGCAATCGAATCGGGAGTCGTGGGTATTTTGTCTCCGGACCTCACAGATTCGGAACGGGAGTTGTTGAGTCGCACAGGGAAGGTCTCTGCTCTGGTTTCTCTTACAGGTCTAGGTTACGAGGCCTTGCAGGAGATTCGCAGCGTAGCGGGCGGGGTGCTCGTGCAAGATAAGGATCGGGCTCCGGTCAATCCGATGGAGTGGACGCCGATGAGCCTCGCCCAGCCGCTGGTGGAAGACTGGGAGTCGCTGATGTTTGGGGCCAAAGTGGTTCGCCATGCGGATTCCGAAGCTTTGGCGATCGTGAGCGGCGAGCGGCTAATTTGGCTTGCTGCGGGGGAAGTGTCGACGCGACGCGCTTGGCAAGTCGTGGAAGAGTCGGGAGTTGGATTGGACAAGACTGTCGCGGTTTTCGATTCGCCGGAGGTCGACCCTAAGATATTGCCCCGCATGAAGGAATTTGGCGTGCGAGTAGCGCTTGTTACAGCGGGTGGCGATGAACAGGCTCTTCGCGATGCTGCCAACAGTTGCGGCTTGGTCCTTTTGTCTGCGCCAAAGTCCTGGAGAAAGTTCTAGCCCAGCTGAACTCGGGGAAGTTTCTCCGTCAGTTAGTTACCACTACAGTTACGGCGGTGGTCACGGCCACGATGGTGGCAATTTGGATCTCTTGGATCAGATCCTTGGTCGCTTTCCCAGCCACCTCTCCGGAGACGATTTGTTTGATGCGTTCCTTTTGCGGATTCAGCCGTTTTCGGCCATAGATGCGAAGGAGAAGCTCGCTGGCGTCGGCCAAGGATACGAGCAAAATGTCCCGTGGAGTTGGCTCTTGGTCCGGGCTGAATATCAAGCGTTCTAGTCGATCCAATAGCGCTTGTTCCGGAGCGTGATTCACTTCGGGATAAACCGTTCGGTTGAATACCAGCAAAACGCTATCTGAAGTCCTACGCAAAATGCCCAGATCGCAGAGGGACTCCGCTGCCCTGTGGTGAATCCGCTTTATGCTTGCGATGCGGTTAACCCATTTGGCGAGTCGCGTCGGCCGTTTCGCAGAATCGATCTTTTGGATACATTCGTCCAGCAGGGCGTCTCCTGTCGGGCTCGAGTCGAGCAGCTCGACAAACTTTTTCTTGTCGTCCGAGACTGCGATTCGCTTTTCGAAGAGCAGTTCCGCCATGATGGATCCAGCCAGCACGAGGCCAAGGTTTTCGATGGTGAAAGTGCCTTTTTCGTCCTTTAGGGCGAGGAGTGAAATTTCTTGGTAGAGATGAAGTTTCATTGTTTTTGGGGGCTGGCTTGAAGCGGAGCTCCTACAATTTTCGGGCGTAAAGATAAGCCTGAAGCCCGGGTATCAAGTAGAGCATGGGAGCGTAGGCGAACAGCCACTGGTAGGGGGATTCAATGGGAGGAAGGACGAAACAAAGGAGACCGATAAGCAAGATAGGCACTGACCACGCTAGGAGCAATTTTCCTCCCTTTTTGTTTATCTTGTACCAAAGCTCATCCGACTCGAAGCTTTTGGCGAGGCGTACGCCGTAGAGCTTGTTCATCGCGACCTTCTCTTTTATCAGGGGGATGGATACGCCGGCGGCAAGCACGGCA